>JBBQGU010000330.1:0-4215 GCA_038323315.1 Rhodobacterales bacterium
AAGCCCTCGCCATACCGGGCCGTCACGGGGTCGCGTGGGGTGCCGACATAGAGGTGGTGGACGCGCAGATGTTCGGAGCGGAAATGGCTGTAAAGGACCGAGGCCAGCAAGAGGTCGGCGAGCCAGCGTTCGATTGGGTCCTTCTGGTGCATCAGTTCATGGGCATAGACGATGCCGATGGTGCCGGACATGATGCCCATGCCGAAGAACAGCGCCAGTTTTTCCGGCAGGTTCAGATGGGCCGCTTGAGGCACATACCATAGCATCATCAGCAGGATGACCAATTGGACCGGGAACCAGATCATCGTGATCATGCGGTAGAAAAACAGGTCATCTTCGGGCGTTTCAAGGTCGGCATTTTCAGGGTTCAGGCCTTGGAACGTGTCCAGCAGGGCATAGAGGCCCCATGTGTATAGCGGCATCAAGAAAACGGTCCAGCCGCCCACTGCCATGCCGATCAGGGCCATCGGCACGGTGCCCAGCGACAGCCAGAAGGGCAGGGCGTTTTGCAGCCGGGCGACGTCACTGGGCGCTAGGGTGGTCATGTGTCGGCTCCGTAGGCAAGATCGTGGGCTTTGCGCATCAATGTAGGCAGGTCTTGCGGCGAAAATAGGTTCCGGCCGTGGAATTCGCCGCGTATGGGCGTGGCATCGTGGGGCGGCGTGGCGGTCAGGACGGTCAGGGTCAGGTGGAAATGGGTGAAGGTGTGGCTGACAGTGCCGGTGGGGTGCCAGTCGGAATGAAGCGGCGGGGATTCGGTGGTGCCGTCCCAGCCGGTGCCGGGAAAGCCGAGGGTGCCGCCGAGCAGCCCTTTGGGCGGGCGGCGTTCCAGGAGGAGTGCGCCATCCGGGCGGCGGGCCAGCCAGACGGTGCCGATGCGGGTGGGTTTCATAGGTTTGGCGGTTTTGCGGGGCAGGTCGGTCTGGAGGCCTGCGGCGCGGGCCTTGCAGCCGCCGCACCATGGGCAAAGGGCGCAGGCGGGTTTGCGGGGGGTGCAGATGGTCGCGCCAAGGTCCATCACGGCCTGTGCGTAGTCTCCCGGTCGGGTCGGGGGGGTAAGCCGGGCGGCAAGAGTGGTCAGTTCGGGCTTGGCGGCGGGCAACGGGGTTTGGACGGCGAAGATGCGCGAGATGACACGCTCGACATTGCCGTCGACGACGGTTTCGGGGCGGTTGAAGGCGATGGAGGCGATGGCGGCGGCGGTATAGGGGCCGATGCCGGGCAGGGCGCGCAGTTCGGCGCGGGTGTCGGGGAATTGGCTGTTGTGCATCGTCGTGACAGCGCGGGCGCAGGCGAGCAGGTTGCGGGCGCGGGCATAGTAGCCAAGGCCCGCCCATTCGGCCATCACTGCGGCATCGTCGGCATTTGCGAGGTCGGTGACGGTGGGCCAACGCTGGGTGAAGCGGGCGAAATAGGCCTTGACGGCGGCGACGGTGGTTTGTTGCAACATCACCTCGGACAGCCAGACGCGGTAGGGATCGGGCCGTGTGGTCGAGGCAGAGCGCAGACGCCAGGGCAGATCGCGGCCATGCACGTCGTACCAGGCCAACAGGTCTGCGGCGGTCACCGTGTTTTCACGCAATCTTTATGCCCTTTGACCCTGCAAAGCTCTGGCAGCGATGCCCTGTGAACGGGTAGCATAGCGTCAGATCAGGACAGGACCAGATGGCCCGTAACCCCAAGACACCTTTGCCGCCCGGCGATCAGCGCCGGATGCGGGGGTTCGAGCCGACCTCGGGGTTGCTGGCGCAGCGCATCCGGGCGGCGGGCGAGGCGCGGGGCTTTGCCGTGACGCGGCTGTTGACGCAATGGGCCGAGGTTGCGGGCGAGGATATGGCGCGGATCACGCGGCCGGTGAAGGTGGGCTATGGGCGCGAGGGGATGGGGGCGACGCTGACCCTGCTGGTCGCCCCGGCCCATGCGCCGATGGTGCAGATGGATTTGCCACGGCTGAAAGAGCGGGTGAACGCGGCCTATGGTTATGCCGCGATTGCCCGGATCAGTCTGACTCAGACGGCGGCCAGCGGCTTTGCCGAGGGGCAGGCGCAGTTTTTGGGGGCTGTCAAAACGGTCGCTGTGCCCGACCCTGCGTTGCAGGCCGAGGCCAAGGCAGTGGCTGCCCCGGTTCAGGATGACGGGTTGCGCAATGCGCTTGAAGCACTGGCGCAAAACATTTTAACTCGCCGCAAGGCTATGGAAGGTAAGAAATCATGATGCACACCCTGACCCGCCGCCAGTTGCTGGCGCTTTCCGCTGCTGTGGCCACGCTGGCCGCCTTTGGGGCAAGGGCCCAGACGGCTGACGCACCCGCCACCGCCGCGCCGATCGAAAACTTTGTGATCGGCGATCCGGCGGCCAAGGTGACCGTTGCCGAGTTCCTGTCGGTGACCTGCCCGCATTGCGCCAGTTTCCATGCCAATATCTATCCCAAGCTGAAGGCCGATTACATCGACACGGGTAAGGTCAAGCTGGAACTGCACGAGGTTTATCGCAACCAGTTGGACCTGTATGGCGGGCTGGTCGCGCGCTGTGGCGGGCAGATGCGATATGTCGGCATCATGGATTTGCTGCTGGACAAGCAGGCGGAATGGGCGGGGCCGAGCGATGTGAACGCCGTGGTCGATCAGTTGAAGAAGATCGGCCGCACGGCGGGCATGACGGACCAGGAGGTCGATGCCTGTCTGCGCGACCAGACCATGGCCGAAGCGTTGGTGGCACATTTCCAGGCGGATCAAGCCAAGAACTTTCCCGGCGACAGTTTTGAGGGTACGCCGACCTTTATCGTCAACGGGGTGCTGCGCAAGGAAATCTTTTCGAACATCGCCTACGCCGATCTGCAGGCGATCCTTGACGCCGAACTGGCCAAGTGACGCCGCTTGAGGGGATAAAGGTCGTTGAACTGGCACGGATTCTGGCCGGCCCCTGGGCTGGCCAGACCCTTGCCGATCTGGGCGCCGAGGTGATCAAGGTCGAGGCGCCCGAGGGCGACGACACCCGTCGATGGGGACCACCGTTCATTGACCATGACGGGGAAAGGTCGGCGGCGTATTTTCACGCGACGAACCGGGGGAAATCCTCGGTGACGTGTGATTTTCGCACGGTCGAAGGGCAGGGGCAGGTGCGTGCGCTTGTGGCCGATGCGGATGTGTTGATCGAGAATTTCAAGGTTGGTGGCTTGGCCAAGTATGGGTTGGATTATGCCGCACTGCGCGAGGTGAACCCGCGGCTGATCTATTGTTCGATCACCGGGTTTGGGCAGACCGGTCCCTATGCGCATAGGGCGGGGTATGATTTCATCATTCAGGGTATGGCCGGGTTGATGTCGGTCACCGGGGAGCCGGACGGGCAGCCGCAAAAGGTTGGGGTGGCGGTGACGGATCTGTTTACCGGGGTCTATGCGGCGACAGCGATTCTGGCGGCTTTGGTACAGCGCGGGCGGACCGGGGTGGGGCAGCAGATCGACATGGCGCTGATGGATGTGGCGACATCGGTCATGGCCAATCAGGCAATGAACTATCTGGCCACGGGGGTGGCGCCGGTCAAGATGGGCAATGCGCATCCCAATCTGGCACCCTATGCGGTGTTCGATTGTGCGGATGGCTGGATCATTCTGGCGACCGGGAATGACGGACAGTATCGGCGGCTTTGTCGGCTGCTGGGGTTGCAGGATCTGGCGGGCGGGGCGTTTGAGACGAACGCCTTGCGCGTCGAAAGCCGGGTCGAGATGACGCGGCGGTTGACCGAGGCGACGCTGCGCTGGACCAAGGCGGACCTGCTGGCGGCGTGTGAGGCCGAGGGTGTGCCTGCCGGGCCGATCAACGATCTTGCAGAGGTGTTCGAAGACCCTCAGGTCGTGTCGCGCAGGATGCAGATCGCACCCGGTGGTGTGCCGGGGGTACGCGCGCCCATGTCATTTTCGGGCGCGGAACTGGCGCTGGGCCGGGCTGCGCCGCGGTTGGGTCAGGATGATTGAACGGACGTTTGGCGGGTCGGCTTTGGCGGTCAGGGCCTGCGCGGAGTCTATGCGCAAGATCAGGCCGCGCTGACCGGCTTCAACAAGGCATTTGCTGGATCAGTTAGAGGGTGGGCTTTTTGGGTGGTGACCGGCAATCCTGGCTTCGGCATTATCAATTTGAACAAAGGTCCGCGCAGTGAAATGAGGTGATCTGGCATTTCGCAGGCATGTCGACTTTAACCTCGGGTTTCTGCAGTGGG
>JBBQGU010000331.1:0-4189 GCA_038323315.1 Rhodobacterales bacterium
GAACCACGATGGTCGGCAGGACGTTGGGCAAGATTTCGGTCGCCATGGTGGACAGGCGGGTGCGGCCTGCGACGGTGGCCGAGGCGACGTAATCCATCTCGCCTTGGGCCATCGCCTCGGCCCGGATGACGCGGGCAAAGCGGGTCCAGTAGATGACAACGATGGCGATGATGATCGAGGTCAGGCCGGGGCCCAGCACCGCAATCAGCAGGATCGCGAACAGGACGGGGGGGAAGGCCATCCAGATGTCGATCAGGCGGCTGATGGCCACGTCAACCCAGCCGCGCAGAAAGCCCGCCAGCAGGCCCAGAGTTGCCCCGATCAGGCACGTTAATGTGCCTGCCGTCAGGGCAACGGTCAGCGCCAGTCGCGCGCCGTACAGGATGCGCGACAGCACGTCGCGGCCAAGGCTGTCGGTGCCGAGGAGGTAGCCGGGTTCGGCGCCCGTGACCCAGAACGGCGGCAGGCGGCCGAGGAACAGGTCTTGGGCGAGCGGGTCTTTGGGGGCGATCCATGGGGCGAACAGGGCGGCGGCCAGCAGCAGGGTCAGCCATGTGGCGGACAGGATCAGCCGATGCGACCATGGGCGTGCGGTGTGGGCGCGGCCGTCAAACATGGCGCAGCTTGGGGTTCAGGGCGGCGTAGCACAGATCGACGGCCAGATTGACCATAGTGAAGATCACGGCGAACAGGATCACGATGCCCTGGATCAGCGGCAGGTCGCGGTTGATGACGGCATCGATGGCCATGTTGCCAAGGCCCTCGTAAGAGAACAGCCGCTCGATGATGACCGTCCCGCCGATCAGGAAGGTGAGCTGTACGCCGACCAGCGTCAGGGTGGGCAGGATGGCGTTCGGCAGAGCCTCGGACAAGATCACGTGATTTTCGGAATAGCCTTTGGTGCGGGCGAGGGTGACGTAATCGAGGTTCATCGTCTCTTTCAGGCTTTGTTTCAGCAACTGCCCGATGATGGCGGCCAGCGGGATGGCAAGGGCGAGGGCGGGCAGGAACATATGGCTGATCAGGTCGGCGGTCAGGTCAAAGCGCAGCCTTGCGACGGATTCCACCAGGTAGAAGTTGGTGACGAAGGGCAGGTCCAGCGAGGGCGTCACACGGCCCGAGATGTGGAAGACCGGCACCAGCACGCCGAACAGCAGGATCAGGACAAGGCCCCACAGGAAATCGGGCACCGACAGGGCGACGCCGTTGCCGATATCAATCGCGGCCTCGGTTCTGGTGCCGCGCAGTCTGGTGCCGGTCAGGGCCATGAAGCCGCCGAGGGCCACGGCGATCAGCAGGGCCATGACCGACAATTCCAGCGTTGCGGGCAGGCGGCCCAGAACGAGGTTCAGCACGGGTTGGCGCGAGGTGATCGAGGTGCCGAAATCACCCTGCAAAACGCCCCCACCCCAGATCAGGAATTGTTGCGCGATGGATTTGTCCAGACCGTACAGGGCGGAAAGCCGGGCGATGTCGGCCTCGGTCGCACCGGGCGGCAGCATCATGGCGATGGGGTTGCCGGGAACCACGCGGATCACGACGAACACGATCACCGCCACGCCGATCAGGGTGACGGCGGTGGTCACCAGCCGCAGCAGAAAGGCGCGCATCAGTTGCATGGGGGTTGGTTCCGGTCGGACATCGCACGGGGGGCGGATGAGGCCCCCCCGTGCAAAGACCTCAGGCCCGTTTCATCAGGTGCGGCAACAGCGCGCCCGAGGCATGGGGCGTCACCACAACGCCCTTGGCCGACAGGATCGGCTGGACATATTGCAAAAGCGGGATGACCAACGCGTTTTCGGCGATGTATTTGTCGACCGCCTTCCAGCCGTCGATGCGCTTGGCCTCATCCGCCTCGCCCCACAGCGGGTTGATCATGTCGATCACGTCCTGACCGTCCCAGACGGAATGGGGCGAGGGGCCGTAGATGGCAAAGCCGGTCGAGGTCGTGGGGTCGCCGACCGAATTTCCCCAGTTGTAGAACGCTGCCGGGGCCAGTTGGTCGGCGGCGCGCAGTTCGTAGTGCTTTGCGATCTCATAGATTTCGATCTCGGCCTCGATGCCGACTTTGCGCCACATGCCGACGATGGCCTGGATCATCTCGTAATCCTTGGGCTTGAAGCCCTTGGTGGTCTGGATCTTGAATTTCACCGGCTTGTCAACGGAATAGCCTGAATCGGCCAGCAGTTTGACGGCCATATCGGGGTCGTAGGGCACTTTGACGGTGGCGTCATAGGCGTCGTATTCCGGGGTTTCCAGCGTGTCGATGGGGACGCCATAACCCGACAGCAGGCGGTCGATGATGATCTGTTTGTCGATGGCATGGGCGGCGGCTTTGCGGACGTTGGGGTCCAGCATCACGTCGATGTCGTTCAGGAAGATCATGCCGATATCGGATACCGGCGTGGCGGTGCCGGTCAGGGTGGCCTTCAGGCGGTCGTATTCCTCATAAGGAACCTCCAGAGTGACATGGCTGTTGCCGGATTCCACCTCGGCCACGCGGGCGGCGGCGTCGGTCACGAATTTGATCGTGACGGTGTCGAAATCGGGCTTGCCGCCCCAGTAGGTGGCATTGGCCTTAAGGCGGACAAAGGCGTTGCGCTCGAACTTTTCGACCATATAGGGGCCGGTGCCGATCGGGGCGGCCTCGAATCCTTCGGCGCCGACCTTTTCGAAATAGGCTTTGGGCAGGACATAGCCGGTCAGGAAATACATCCATTTGAACAGGGTCGGGTCGAAGGATTTGGCATCCGCCGTGACCTTGTTGCCGTCCACGGCAAAGTTCGACAGGTTGGCCCAGACAAAGTTGATCGGGCTGCCGGTGGCGGGGTCGGCGACGCGGGCGAGGCTCCACGCGACATCCTCGGCGGTGAAGGGGCTGCCGTCGTGCCAAGTCACGCCGTCGCGGACGGTCATCGAGATTTTGGTGCGGTCGTCGTTCCAGCCCCATTCGGTCAGCAGGCCGGGGCGGGTTTCAGGTCGGGGGTTTGCAAGATGAACTGGTCAAACACCGACTGGTAGATGCCTTGGATGGTCGGGTTGACGGCCGAAGGGCCGGTGGTCGGGTCCCAGGCGGGCAGGTTGACGTTATAGGCGATGACCAACTCGTCAATCGTCTGGGCGCGGGCGATGCCTGCAAAGCCCAGGGTCGCGGTGGCGGCGGTCAGTTGCAGCAAGCTGCGACGGTTCAGTTGCATGTGGTTTTCCCTGTTGTTGATTATGGTCATTTGCCTGCCAGCCGTTGCGCCAGCAGGTAACCCGGTCCTGCCCCGGTGCCTGCCCCGGGCCAGACGCCCGCGCCGGTGAGGTAAAGGTTGCGGATGTCGGTGGACCCGTCGGCATGGCCGCGCGCGGGTCGGAAGAGGAAGTTCTGCGCCAGATGATGACTGCCGCAAACCTGATCGCCGCCGATGAGGTTGGGGTTTTCGGCCTGCAGTTCGGCGGGCGTGACGATGCGCTGGCCTGTTATCTTGGCGCGGGTTCCGGGGGCATAACGCTCAAGTATATCCAGCGCGCGGTTGGCGAAGGGGGTCGCGGCGGTGGGCCAGTCGGTCGCGGTGATCTGACCCTTGGCGTCGCCCGTGATGGTGCCGGGGGCCATGCGGACCTGCACCCAAAGGATGTGTTTGCCTGCCGGGGCGCGGGAGGGGTCTTGGGTGGTGGGTTGGCCCACGACAAGGATCGGCTCGTCGGGCAGCAGACCGGCGCGGGCTTGCTGGTAGGTGCGGGCCATCTGGTCGAGGCTGGGGGCCAAGTGGACATACGCGAACGATTGCAGGTCGGGGCCGGCGGTCCAGTCGGGCAGGGCATCCAGCGCCAGATGGATCATCATGGTGCCGGGGGCGTAGGTGAAGGCGGTCAGCTTTTTGTCGAACGCGCTGGCGGTGCCGGTCAGGTGGGGAAGGGTTGTGGGGGCCACGCCTGCAATGACGGCCTTTGTGGCGGTGATCTTGCGGCCACCCGCCAGCTCGATTGCGGTGGCTTTGCCGTTTGTGTGCAGGATGCGGGTGACGGTGGTGCCGGTTTCGATATGGCCGCCGCGTGCCTTGATCGCGGCAACCATGGCGGTGATGATCGTATCCGCGCCCCCTTTGCCCAAGGTCATGCCGAAAGCCTGTCCCGCCATCCCCTCCAGATACGGAAACAGCGCGCCGCCTGCGACATCGGGCGCGAAATCCAGATGCATGCC
>JBBQGU010000332.1:0-4176 GCA_038323315.1 Rhodobacterales bacterium
AGCAGCAGCAGGGGGATCAGCAGGCCGCCATTGGACGACGATGCAGCTGCCGGGGCAACAACAACAGCCGGAACCATGATCGGCTCAACCATGCCGCCAGCGAAAGCGGTTGTGGCGGTCGACATCGACAGAGCGGCGGCGAGAGTGATTTTCTTCATGTTAAACTCCAGTTAAAGCATCCAGCAATATTTCGCAGAGGCAGCAGGATGCGTGCAAGACTGTTCCTCGTCATCGTTTCAAATCAGGTCAACTGAAAGAATGCAACAACGTCGATCAGCCCCGACGAGTCGGTCGCCACAAAGTCGTCAATTGTGCAACACTTTTTCGTCATCTTTGCCGCTGCGAATCATTTTCAGGTTTGACACCCAAAGGCATCACCCCAAACAGCCCGTCTGGCACCTGGCCGTCTAGATCAACAGAACCTGAGTGCCGACCGTGGCCATCGCGTACAACTCCAGGATTTGTTCATTGTACAGCCCGATGCAGCCGCTGGACGACCGACGCCCGATCTTGCGCGTGTCATGCGTACCGTGGATGCGATACGCGGGCCAGCCCAGATATAGCGCCCGCACCCCCAACGGATTTTCAGGCGAACCGCCGGGCACGTTTTTTGGCCACTCCGGATTGCGCTCCAACATTGAGGCGGTCGGCGTCCAGGACGGATTCTCAACCTTTTGAATGACTTCAGTTGCACCGCGCCGGGTCAGTTCCTCCGACAGCGGCACAGATGTCGGGTACAGCTTGTAGATCGACTCATCTTCCGACCAGTAGTGCAGAGCGCGCGAGGTGATGTCGCACAGAATCACCCCATTACGGGTGTTGGCAAAATAATCGCGCCAGTCATGCATCCGAAAGCTGGAGATGTTCGCCCGCTGTGTCGTGGGCGTCGCCGGCGCCTCGAATTCGGTTGAATTGTTGATCGACTGCGCCCCTGCGGGCCAGGCAGCCGCCCCCAGGCTTGCCGCAGCAGCACCCATGAACAGGCGTCGGTTTAGCGGTTGTGCTGTGTCAGACATGCTCTGATCTCCTTTATATGCTTGATACCGGAACGATACCGCGAAAAACGCGGCGCTGCAATTCACGGCCATGTCACATGGCTGAAATGGGTGACGGGTTTTGCTTGCGCGCAGTTTTCAGTAAGACTACGCCAAATCAGACCCGACGCGGGACGATGACAGGTGGAAAAGATGGACAGACGCACGGCAGTTTTTCTTGGTTTGGCCACGGCACTCGCCGCCTGCGCCAAGGCGCCCGAGGTGCCGCTGGGCACGGATGGCAAGCCCCTGCCTCAGGTCTATCCCATCTCGGCAGGCATGGAATCCGAGATTTCCTTTCGTCTGTTGGATGGCCTGAACGCCCTTCGGTCCGCCAAGGGCATCGGCCAACTCAGCTTCAACGCCGCGCTGAACGCTGCCAGCGCCACCCATGCCCGCGATATGGCCGTGCAGAATCGCCCGTGGCATTTCGGATCGGACGGCTCCTCACCGCTGATACGGGTGCAGCGCGTGGGCTATAACGGCAAACTGCTCGGCGAGTTGATCTCGGAGACGTTCGAGACCGAGCTGGAAACCCTTGGCGACTGGATGGGCCAGCAAGACACCCGTGACACGCTGATGGACCCGCGCGCCACCGAACTCGGCTTTGCCTGGTTCCAGGAGACAAACGGCAAGATCTGGTGGACCGCACTCATCGGTCAGGCCGCTGGCAGCTTTGACGCGCAAACCGCCCTTATCCAATAGGGGCGGTCCATGAAGGTCAGGGATAGATGTTGATTACCGTGCCAGGATTGACCATCGAATAGATTTGTTCGATCTCGCGGTCGGTCACGGCGATGCAGCCTGCTGTCCAATCACCCCGGGACCGGCCCTGATTGTTTGCGCCGTGGATGAAGATATCGCCACCCGTCTCCTTGCCCTGCGACGCCGCATAGGCGCGGTCAACGTCATTGGGATAAGATATCCCCAAGGACAGATGATAAGCCGACTGCGCGTTGCGATGGGTGATGAAATAGCGTCCTTCGGGTGTCTTGCCGTCGCCCTCAAATTGCTTGTGGCCCACCGGATTGCCGCCCAGACGGATCTTGTAGGCCTTCAGAACTTGCGTGCCGCTGAGCAAATACATCTTGCGTTCGGCCTTGTGCAGTTCGATGGAAGTGACCGGCGGACCATAATAGGGTCTGATCCGTTGACCGCAACTCGCCAATGTGGCCAGTGTCAGCACCACCAGCATTACTTTCAAAAGCGCCTTCATGTTCTGCCCGCCGTTTGTTTTTCCCACGACCTAGCCGATCCGCGGCCCCATGGCTAGACGCCACGGCTGAACCTCGCGGCAAGTTCAACATGCGGCGACCAACGGAACTGGTCCACCACTTGCACCCAGTCCAACCTGTAGCCGCCATCGATCAAAATGCGGGCATCCCGCGCAAAGGTCGCCGGGTTGCACGACACCGCCGCAATCACCGGCACGCGGGCCGCGGCCAGCACCCGCATCTGCGCCTCGGCCCCGGCGCGTGGCGGATCAATCACCACTGCGTCAAACCCCTTGAACTCATCCGCCTCCAATGGTCTGCGGTACAGATCACGGGTCTGCGTGGTCACCCGCCGCAGCCCTTCGGCGCCCCGCGCGCCTTTGTCCAGCGCGGCCATCATTGCGGCCTCACCCTCCACCGCCAAAACCTCGGCACGCTCCGCCAGCGGCAGGGTGAACGTGCCCACCCCCGCAAACAAATCCACCACTTTCCGCGCCGACCCAATCGCCAAGGCCACCGCCTGCAGCAAAGCCTGCTCGCCCTCCGCCGTCGCCTGCAAGAACGCCCCCGGTGGCGGCGCAACCAAAGCCCGGCCAAACCTTTGCATCGGCATCGTGCGCAAGGCCACCGCCTCGCCATTCCACGTCAGCCGCGCCAACCCATGCGCCTCGGTCAACCGCGCCAGGTCCATCTGCATCATCGCGTCCGCAGGCTTGCCACCCACGACCACGACATCCGCCCCCGACAGGCTGCGCGTTACCGTCATCTGCATCTCGACCGTGCGCGAGCCACCGGCCTTGACCAAAGCCTCCAACGCCGGGAAGGTCGCGATCAGATCCGGGTGCAGCAACTGGCACCCCGGCACCGCAACCAAAACATCCGATCCCCGCGCATGAAAGCCCAGCAAACTGCCACCCTTGGTGCGCCGCGCCGTCAAGGTTGCCCTGCGGCGCGAATTGGGCGGCGAGGTCACAATGGGGCGAAACAGTGTCGTAATGCCCTGCCCCTGCAGCGCGCCTTGCACGATCCCCTGCTTCCACTCCGCCACAAATCCATTCGCCGCATGCTGCATCATGCAACCGCCACAGGTCCGCGCATGCACACACGGCGGTTTCACCCGCAAGGGCGAGGGCGTCACAATCCGGATGCCCGTCAGATGATCGCCCTGCAATGCGCCTTCAACCACCTCGCCAGGCAGCATCTGCGGCGCATAGATTGGGCCATCAGGGCCATGGGCAATCCCGTCGCCCAGATGGCCAAGGCGTTCAATGATCAGGTTCACTCAGCCGCTTCCTTGTCAAGCGTCCCGATGAAACCGCCCGATTGGCGATCCCAATACCGTGCATAAAGCCCACCCGTGGCAAGCAATTCCGCATGGCTGCCCTGCTCGACAATGTGACCCTGATCCAGCACGATAATCCGGTCCATCATCGCAATCGTGGACAATCGGTGCGCAATCGCCAACACCGTCTTGCCGACCATGACCCGCTCCAACGCCCCTTGGATCGAGGCTTCAACCTCTGAATCCAGCGCCGAGGTTGCCTCATCCAGCACCAATATGGGCGCGTCTTTCAAAAACGCCCGCGCCAGAGCAATCCGCTGCCTCTGCCCGCCTGACAGCTTGACGCCCCGCTCGCCAAGGAACACGTCGTACCCGGTATTCCCCTGCAAATCGCGTAGCGCCCGGATAAACTCATCCGCCTCTGCAGCGCGCGCCGCCGCAATCATCTGTTCAGGTTCGGCCTCCGGGTTGCCATACATGATATTCTCGCGCGCGGTCCGGTTGAACATCGCGGTTTCCTGCGTGACCATGCCAATCTGCCGCCGCAAGCTTTCCTGCTTCACCGACCGCACATCAACGCCATCGACCAAAATCCTACCCTGTTCCGCATCATACAACCGCAGCAGCAGCGCCACCAAAGTTGACT
>JBBQGU010000333.1:0-4168 GCA_038323315.1 Rhodobacterales bacterium
CCCCTTTGGGTGTTTCGCCCTGCTGTCTGGTGTGCGCCCTTTTCTTTTTGCGGCTTTTAACCCCGACCTGGCCCCGCCGCAGCCGCTGCGGTGGGCCATGCCCATTTCTCCGCCGCGCGTCGATCAGAGGTTGCGCGGCACCACCTAAGGAAAGACTGCAATGCTGCGGCCAGAGTGGCCGACCAGTTCGGCCCCGGCAACCAGTGGGTTCATATGGGTGTAAACATCTGCAAGGTTCAGGTCCACTTGCGCAACGGTCACATCGATCATCATGGCCCTGACCCCCGCGTCGTCAAATCTGCCTGATCCTGCCGAAATAAGGCTTCTCGAAACAACCAGTAAGCACTGATTGTAAACAATATCCTGCCACTTGGCCCCTAATTCGCCCTTGATCTGCCCACAGCGCGTGCATTTGCCAAGTGCATAAAATCCACGCTGCGCGCTTTCCATCGCGGAATCTGATTTCTTTCTGGTCAGACGGCTATATTTTGGCTAGGTTTGTGTCAGATCCGGGGCAAACCCGGACGATCGGCAGTACCAGGCAAGACAGGCGGCGTCTCATGACGGAAATGGTCTATGGCTCGATGCCCGCAAGGGCACGCGAGCCCATGCTGCCACGTTGGTGGCGCACGATCGACAAATGGTCGTTGACGGCCGTCCTTGGTCTGTTCGGCATAGGGTTGTTGCTGGGTCTTGCGGCCTCGGTACCGCTGGCCAGCCGCAACGGATTGCCGCAGTTCTATTATGTCCAGCGCGAGGCGTTTTTCGGCGCGGTCGCGATCAGCGTGATGATCGCCTTTTCCATGATGACGCCGGCAATGATCCGACGTCTGGGCGTGCTGGGTTTCATGATCACCTTTTTGCTGCTGATCATGCTGCCTTTCTTGGGCACCGATTTCGGCAAGGGCGCAGTGCGTTGGTACTCGCTGGGCTTCATATCCCTGCAGCCGTCCGAGTTTCTGAAGCCAGGTTTCATCATTGTCACCGCCTGGTTGATGGCCGCCGCCGCCGAGGTGAACGGCCCGCCCGGCAAGACGCTGTCGTTTCTGCTGACGATGGTGATCGTCGGGTTCCTGGCGATGCAGCCCGATTTCGGCCAAGCCATGCTGGTGCTGTTCGGCTGGGGCGTGATCTATTTCATCGCGGGCGCGCCGATGCTGCTGATTGCGCTGTTGCTGGGGCTGGTCGGCGTCGGCGGCACCTTCGCCTACAGCCACTCCGAACACTTCGCCCGCCGCATCGACGGCTTCATGACCACCGACATCGACCCGCGCAGCCAGATCGGCTATGCCACCAACGCCATTCAGGAGGGCGGCTTTTTCGGCGTCGGCGTCGGCAATGGTCAGGTCAAATGGACCCTGCCAGACGCCCATACCGATTTCATCATCGCCGTCGCTGCCGAGGAATACGGCCTGATCCTGGTTCTGGTCATCATCGGTCTGTATTGCAGCGTCGTCGTGCGGTCCTTGTTCCGGCTGATGAAAGAACGCGACCCCTTCGTCCGCCTGGCCGGCACCGGCCTTGCCTGCATCTTTGGCGTGCAAGCCATGATCAACATCGGCGTCGCCGTCCGCCTGTTGCCCGCCAAGGGCATGACGCTGCCCTTCGTGTCCTATGGCGGCTCGTCGGTGATCGCCGCAGGCATCACGGTCGGCATGTTGCTGGCCCTGACCCGCACCCGCCCTCAGGGCGAGTTCGCCGATGTGTTCAAGCGGGCCCGTTGATGGCTCCCCTCCTCCTCATCGCCGCAGGCGGCACCGGGGGGCATATGTTCCCCGCGCAGGCCCTGGCCGAGGCGATGCTGGCCCGTGGTTGGCGCGTGCGCCTGTCGACCGATGCCCGTGGCGCGCGCTATACCTCCGGTTTCCCGCAAGCCGTTGAAATCATACAAGTCTCCTCTGCTACCTTCGCGCGTGGCGGCATCTTGGCCAAGGCCATCGCGCCCTTTATCATCGCAGGCGGCGTGCTTGGTGCCACGTTCAGCCTGTGGCGCGACCGCCCCGCCGTCGTCGTTGGCTTCGGCGGCTACCCGTCAATCCCGGCCCTGTCAGCGGCAGTTCTGCTGGGCCTGCCAAGCATGATCCATGAACAAAACGGCGTCCTTGGCCGCGTCAACCAGTTTTTTGCGGCCCGCGTGAACAAGGTCGCCTGCGTCACCTGGCCCACTGCCTTGCCGGATGGCATCACGGGCGAGGCGACCGGCAACCCCGTCCGGCAAACCGTGCTGGACAGGGCAGGGGCCGGCTACATGCCGCCCGGTGACTATCCGATGAGTGTGGTCGTGATTGGCGGCAGCCAGGGTGCCCGCGTTTTGTCTCAGGTGGTGCCCACCGCCATTGCCGCCCTCGACCCCACCCTGCGCACCCGCCTGCGCATCGCCCATCAGGCCCGCGCCGAGGATGCTGCGTCCGTCATCGCCGCCTATACCGCCGCAGGCGTTCAGGCCGAGGTCGAGCCCTTCTTCACCGACATCCCTCGCCGCCTGTCCGAGGCGCAGCTGGTCATCTCCCGTTCCGGTGCCTCGTCCGTCGCCGATATCTCGACCATCGGCCGCCCCTCGATCCTGATCCCCTTTGCCGCCGCCGCTGCCGACCACCAGACCGCCAATGCGCGCGGTCTGGTCGAGGCTGGCGGTGCTGTGATCATGCCCGAAACGGGCCTGTCAGCAGCGGACCTTGCAGCCCAGATCGCGGCCATCCTGTCCAACCCTCCCCATGCCGAAACCATGGCCCGCGCCGCCCTGTCCCACAGCCGGCCCGACGCCACCACAAGGCTCGCGGCGCTCGTCACCTCGCTTCTGAAAGTCTAGTCGCATGAATGCCACAAAACTGCCGATGGAATTGGGGCCGATCCACTTTGTCGGCATTGGCGGCATAGGTATGTCGGGCATCGCGGAAGTGCTGATCACCCTTGGCTACATCGTCCAGGGCTCTGACGCGCGCGCCTCCAAGATCACCGACCGCCTCGTCGTCCTCGGCGCCACGTTTTATGAGGGCCAAAAGGCCGACAACATTGGTGAGGCTGCCGTGGTCGTCATCTCGTCGGCCATCAAAAAGGGCAATCCGGAACTGGAGGAGGCCCGCCGCCGCAAACTCCCCGTCGTCCGCCGCGCCGAGATGCTGGCCGAACTGATGCGCATGCGCTCCAACATCGCCGTCGCGGGCACGCATGGCAAGACCACCACTACCACCATGGTCGCGACCCTGCTTGACAAGGGGGGCTTTGACCCCACCGTCATCAACGGCGGCGTCATCCACGCCTATGGCTCCAACGCCCGTGCGGGCGAAGGCGAATGGATGGTGGTCGAGGCGGACGAAAGCGACGGCAGCTTCAACCGCCTGCCCGCCACCATCGCCATCGTCACCAACATCGACCCCGAACACATGGAACACTGGGGCACCTTCGACGCCCTGCGCAAAGGCTTCTACGACTTCGTCTCCAACATCCCCTTCTACGGCCTGGCAATCTGCTGCACCGACCACCCCGAGGTTCAGGCGCTTGTCGGCCGCATCACCGACCGCCGCATCGTGACCTTTGGCTTCAACGCCCAGGCTGACGTGCGGGCCGTCAACCTGACCTATGACAACGGCGTCGCCCATTTCGACGTCGCCCTGCAAGGCGAAGGTCAGGGCCAAAAAATCGAGAACCTGACCCTGCCGATGCCCGGAAATCACAACGTCTCCAACGCCCTGTCCGCCATCGCCGTCGCCCGCCACCTCGGCATGAAAGCGACCGAAATCCGCGAGGCTCTCGCCGGGTTCGCCGGCGTCAACCGCCGCTTCACCAAGGTGGCCGAGGTGAACGGCGTCACCATCATCGACGATTACGGCCACCACCCGGTCGAGATTTCCGCCGTGTTAAAGGCTGCGCGGCAAGCCACCAAAGGCCGCATCATCGCGATCCACCAACCGCACCGCTACACCCGCCTGCACAACCTGTTCGAGGATTTCTGTACCTGTTTCAACGAGGCCGATGTGGTTGCCATCGCCGATGTCTATGCCGCTGGCGAGGAGCCGATCCCGGGCGCCTCCCGCGATGACCTTGTCGCAGGCCTGATCGCCCACGGCCACCGCCACGCCCGCGCCCTGCTGGACGAGGCTGACCTGGCCCGCCTCGTCCGCGAACAGGCGCAACCGGGTGATATGGTGGTTTGTCTTGGGGCCGGCTC
>JBBQGU010000334.1:0-4104 GCA_038323315.1 Rhodobacterales bacterium
CCTTGTCGCGCATCCGGCGCAGCAGGTTGTGCAAATGTACGATCTCATCGGGGCCGAGCGCCGTGGTCGGCTCGTCCAGGATGATCAGCTGGGCGTCGGCTGCGACCGCCTTGGCAATCTCGATCAGTTGCTGTTGGGCAACCGACAGCGACGATGCGACCGCATCCGGATCAAGGGCAATGTCAAGCTCTGCCAGCACGTCGCGGGACTTTCGGCGCATGGCTTCCCAATCGATCAGCCCGAAGGTGCGACACGGGCAACGGCCCAGAAAGACGTTCTCTGCCACCGTCAGGGTTCGGACAATCGAAAACTCCTGAAACACCGTGGCCACGCCTTGTTTGCGCGCATTGGTCGGGCTCGACAGCATGACGGGCCGACCCCGATAGCGGATCTGACCGGAATCCGGCCGGTCGACACCTGACAGCAGACGGATCAGCGTGGACTTGCCAGAGCCGTTCTCGCCCATCAGCCCATGGATGCGTCCTGCCATCAACCGGATCGACACACGGTCGTTTGCCAAGACGCCGGGGTAGGCCTTGTTGACCTCGGTCACGTCCCACAGCGGCTGTTCTTCGGGCGGCATGGCGCTTTTCCTGCGGTGTCGGGGAAAGGTTGGCCGCCCGACGTGCGGACGGCCGTGTTGACTGGCGTGCGGATCTTCGCCGCGCGCTTTGCGAAGGATCAGTAGGATTTCGAAGGCTTTGGGAACAGATTATCCGGCTTTTGCAACACCGGCAGAATGTTGGCGCTGTCGACAATGGTCGTGGGCGTTTCCACAAATCCGCCGGGGAAAGTGCCGGCCAAGGCGTCCATCGTGACGTTCAAGGCGATCTGGCCCATCACGAAAGGCGTCGTGTTGACCGTGGCCGTAACCGTTCCGTATGCGACCTCCTTAAGTGCCGCCGTGTCACCGTCATTGCCCAGCAGCATCATGTTCCTGCCCATCGATTTTGCCGCGACGCCCGCGCCCATGATCATGTAGTCGTTGGCCGCGAACAGCACGTTGATATCTGGGTGCGCCGTCAGGATGTCCATCCCGGCAGTGTTGCCGCCTTCGACGTTCCAACCGCCGGGGATCGAGGTCGCGATGGTGATGTTCGCAGCCCCCTCGATGCCGGCAAGAAATCCGCCCACGCGCTCGGTCGAGTGATAGCCGGGCTGGCCTTCGATGACGCCGACAACCATCGGTGCGCCGGCCGCTTTTTCGACCAGATACTTGCCGATGGCCGTGGTGCCGTTGCGCTGGCTGTAGCCCACGACAGCATGGATCGGGGTCGGGAAGTTCGCGATGTCATTGTTGACGATGATCACATCGATGCCCTGTTCGACCGCACGTTTGACAAGCGGCGCTGCGACAGCTTCGTCATGGGTCGACAGGATGATCGCATCCACGCCTTGGGTGATCACATCCTGGATCATGCCCATCTGCCCGTTGATATCGGCACCGGACTGCGGCGCAAGCATGAATACCTCGGCCCCTTTCGTGGCGGCGGCAGCCTTGATGCCTTCACCGATGGCGATGTAATACGCAAATTCGGTCGCGGGCGGCAGATAGGCGATGCGGATGCCATCGCCGGTGTCCTTGGCCGCAATCGGTGCCTGCGCACCCTCGGCCAGCGGCAGCGGCGCGGGGTCGTCCTGAGCAAAACTTGCCGAGGCGAAGGCAAAGACACTGGCAGCGGTCAGTGTGATATGTTTCATGGTTTTCCTCCCTTGGAAACGGTTTCATTAACCGGCGAACGGGGCGTCCTTGATGCCCCGGACCCCGGGCGTTGCAGCGAAAAGGCGCAGGCTACACCTGTGATCACGTGTCGACCGAATGGTCCGCGTTCACCCGGATCACCGTTCCATCCGGCGAACCCGCGCGTCCGTCGCGATCGGTCCGTCCATCGTTCAGTCGCGTCGCGACATTGTCCGGTTCGAAGGCGTGGAGTGTCTGTTCAGAACATAAATCAGCAGACCAAAGCGCAACGCCGTCGGCAAATGCCATGATCCGGCCGCCCTGTGCCCGCCGCGCAAAAGCGCACAGCCCCTGAGGCAGGCCCCTGTTTGCCTGAAACGCCAGAATCGGGGTCATACCAGCACATCTGCCGCCCTTGAATATCCGACCACCACAACCGGCCGTCACGCGGATTCCAAAGAACGCCTAGGCCGTTCAGGTCGGCGCAATCGAGTACGAGACCAGCCCTCACATCGCCCCTCCCCTGACCTGCTCGCGTGATGTTGATACTGTCTGCCATCTGGTATACCAGTTTAGTAGAATATGGCGGCGGCCACTGGATGGACTTTGACATCTGGTGCACCAAATCCGATATTCGCGCGAACCAGCACAGGTAGCGCTTGCATGTCCGACTTCGAACGCCCTCCGTCCCTCTCATCGGTAGTGACCGATCACATCCGCTCGATGATCATCCGAGGAGACGTTCCACTTGGCGCCGCTATTTCCGAGCGCAGCATTTCAGCCGATCTGAAAGTGTCGAAAACCCCTGTGCGCGAGGCTCTGGCCCAGTTGAAGAACGAGGGGTTGGTGACGATCGTCCCCCAATCAGGCGTCCGTGTTTTCACGCTAAGTGCGCGCAACGTCCGCGAGATATGCGCTTTCCGAAAGGTGCTGGAAACGGCGGCTTTGGAAATCTCGATGGCCGGGAACCCGACGGGCCTGCTACAGGATCTGGAGGCGATCGAGGCGAGGATGCAGGTATCGTTGTCCGCGGGTGATGTACGGGCTTACCTCGGCCTCGACACAGACTTTCATCTGGCATTCTTTGCCAACTGTGGAAACTCGTATTTGCAAAACGCCTACGCGCTTTACGCGGGCAAGATTGCCGCCCTGCGCACACATCTGGCGGACAAACCCCTTCACACGCAGTTGTCGCTGGCTGAACACGGCGCAATCGTCGCGGCTGTTCGCGCGCAGGACGTGACAACTTTGGTCAAGATCCTTGGCGACCACATCGGACGCACGCAGGAAACCTACGAGATCGGCATCGAGGACATCTCGGTCGCCTGACGGGCCAAGTGGTAAAAACACTTTCGCTGCAAGCCTCGGTATCTTGCGTAGCGCTGCGGCTGATGATCCGATGCGGGTCCGACTCGCAAGTTTGGGGTCAGCCAACGGTATAGGCCTTCAGGGCCGCGTGATTGAGTTCGACCCCCAGGCCGGGCTTTTGCGGCAGCGGAACGCACCCATCCACCAATGCCAGTTCTTCAAAGGCAAGTTCGCGGCGCAGGGTTTCGTGGCACAGTTGCGCCGGAAGATACTCGATGTAAGCGCAATGTGCAGTGGCAAACGCCAGATGCGCGGTGGCGGACAGGGAAATCGCGGTTTTCCAGCAATGCGGCACGATGGTGACGCCGCGCGCTGCGGCCATGTCGCAAACGATCCTGGCCTCGCTCAACCCGCCCACGCGACCGACGTCGGGTTGCGCCACCTGCACCCCGCCCACATCCATCAACTCGCGGAATTCATGGCGGGTGGCCAGCCATTCCCCTGCGGCCACCTTCATCGGCGCGCCGTCGCGCACCTTGCGCAATTCGTCGACATCATCGGACCAGACCGGCGTTTCCAGAAAGAAGATGTCGAACTCGGCCCAGTCGCGGACGATTTCAAGACAGGACGCCGCATCGGGCCAGAGGTAGCCCACATCAACCATCAGGACCACATCCGGCCCGATGGCCTTGCGGACCGCCGCCACCACATCGGTGTGGCGGTCATAGCTTTCACGCATGCCTTCGTGGGTATAGGGGCCGTTCATCAGCACCTCGGCCTTGACCGCGCGAAACCCCAGATCGCGCGACCGCACCGCCGCTTCGACCAGCGCATCGCGGTAGGCGGCAAAGCTGTTGCCCTTGGGCAAGAGCGAGGCATAGGGCACCACTTCGGTCTTGACCGCCCCTCCCAGCAGGGCATGCACCGGTTGGCCAAGCGCCTTGCCCTTTAGATCCCACAGCGCCATGTCGATCGCACCCATGGCATGGATCACCACGCCGCGCCGCCCGTTCATCGCGGTGCCCTTGTACATCCGGTCCCATAGCCCGGCGATGTCGAGCGGATCGGCCCCGATCAGCATGTCGCGCATGCACAGGCCCATCGTATGGGTGCCG
>JBBQGU010000335.1:0-4094 GCA_038323315.1 Rhodobacterales bacterium
CCCCTCCGAACGTGTTTCTGGAGGCGAGCCCCGGCTTTTACCGCGACCTGACCGGCCTTGGCATGGGCCTGCCCCTGACCAAGATGTTCACCGACGCCGGCATCACCGCGCATTACCCCGAAGCCGTGGTGAAAAGCATCACCGTGGACGGCGAGATCATGAAGATCCCGACAGCCATCCATATCGACGGCATGATCTATTACAACCTGGAGGTCGCCAAGGCCGCCGGTGTCGACCCCGCCGCCTGGAAAACCTTTGACGAGATGTTTGCCGACTTCGAAAAGGTCAAGGCGGCAGGCTATATCCCCATCGCCATCGGCGCGCAGGCCTGGCAGATCGGCTATCTGACCCATGCTCTGGCAGCAGCGTTGGAGGGGCCGGAGTTCTACAACAAGATTTACTCTGAAACCGTCGATCCGGCGGCGCTCGATTCTGCCGAAATGCGCGATTTGCTGACCTGGCTGCGCAAATTTCAGTCGGTCGCCGATCCGGGCAGCGTCAACCGCGACTGGAACGTCACCACCAACACGGTGATCACGGGGCAAGCGTTGATGCAGCTGCATGGCGACTGGATGAAAGGCGAATGGCGGGCGGCAGGCAAGGAGGCGGGCAAGGATTTCGGCTGCGTCACCCCGCCCGGTGCCAAGGCACTTTCAGTGACGGTGGACAGCTGGGGCCTGCTGGGCGGCCAGTCGGAGGAAAAGACCGCCGCCGAAATGCGCTTTGCCGCCATCGTGGCCGACCCCGTGGTACAGGCCGATTTCGCCGCCATCAAAGGCTCGACCCCCACACGGCTGGACGCGCCGCAAGACAAGCTGGACATCTGTTCGCACAACGTGCTGGAGGCTCTGGCCAATCCGGCCATTCAGGTCCAGAACCCCAACTCGATGGTCGATGCCGATTGGATGTCCTCGCTCTGGGACGTCTACTTTGCCTATTGGAGCGATCCGACGATGACCGCCGACACCGCCATCGCCAAGATGGTCGAGAATTACGACACCATCCTGAACTAGGTGCCGTTCCCCGGTGTCCCGTCCCTCCCGGCGGGGCACCGGCCTCATTCACAAAGGGTTCCCAAATGGACAGCCGCCTTCTGGATGAAGACCGGGTGATGCAGATTTGCTTTGTCACCCATGACCTTGAAAAATCCGCCCAATGGTTCGCCGATCTGACCGGCAAGCCAATGCCCAAAGTGGGGCAGGCCGCCAGCCCCGACACCGCACAGGCCATCTATCACGGCATGCCCGCCGCCGTAGGTTGCCGTCTGATGATGTTCGCCTTTGGCAATATCGATGTCGAATTTCTGCAACCGGGCCCCGAACCCAGCGCCTGGCGCGATCTGTTGGACGCCAAAGGCCCCGGCTGCCACCACATCGCCTTCAAGACCCGCAACCTGACCGGACGCAACGCCTATCTGGAAGCCAAGGGCCACGCCTTGCTGCAACAGGGCGAGTTTGCCGGTGGCGGCGGGCGCTATGCCTATTACGACACCCTGCCCGATCTTGGAGTGATGGTCGAACTCCTCGAATTTGACCGCGACAAGGTCCCGCAACCATGACCGATCCGGTGAAATATCCCGTGGCCTATCAACTGTACTCCTCCCGCAACTTCCCGCCGCTGGAGGCGCAATTGCCCGAACTGCGCGCCATGGGCTATGACGCCATCGAGCCTTGGCTGCCCGCCTATAAGGCTGACCCCCCAGCCTTTCGCCGCGCGCTGGATGCGGCGGGTCTGACCTGCCTTGGCTTTCACATGCCGCTGGACGGTCTGGTCCAGCAGCCCGCCCGCTATATCGACATTGCGCTGACCCTGGGCGCACAGACCCTGATCCCGCCCTTTGTTCCGGCCGAACAGCGTCAGAACACCACCGCCTTCTGGCAAGGTATCGGTGCCGATCTGGCGCGGGGGGCCGAGCACGCGGCACGCCACGGCCTGACCGTCGCCTGGCATAACCACGATTTCGAATACTTGCCCTTGCCAGACGGCACCCGCCCCATTGACCATATACTGGCCCCGGACGGCGTGTTGTTCGAGATTGACTGCGGCTGGATCACCCGCGCCGGGGCCGATCCCGCCGCCGAACTGACCCGCTACGCCGGCAAGATCATCGCCATCCAGACCAAGGACATGGCCCCCAAAGGCACCACCGCCGCGGATGGCTGGACCGCCACCGGCGACGGCATCGTGGACTGGGCCGCCCTCGGCCCCCTGTTCCGCCAAACTGCCGCCACTCATCTTGTCACCGAACACGACAACCCCGCCGACTGGCACCTGTTTGCCAAACGCTCCCTCGACCACCTGCGCGGCCTCGGGCTTTAGCCCGTCTCGCGACACCCATCGCAAACCCCGCGCCCCCGACAACGCTGTCCCAAAGCACGACGCGGATGGCACCTCGTGGCTATTTTTACGGTCGCGCGCCGACTGAATTCGGGTGACGGGACCACGACTTGATCCCTCGCTGATCGCCGGATTTTACGTCCGTATATCCTTGCATCCCGGGTAGGGTCGATCTGCAGCCCAAAATCCCCCGCGTCAATCCTGATGCCACGCCACCCCGCCTGTCACGCCGCAGCAACACCCACTTACCCACAGAAGATTTCCTTAAAAACTGCTTTACCACTTCCCCAACCCCCCCTACTATATCTAGTAAGGGCAGCGTCAGGCTACGCTGTTTCTTGCCAGACACCCTGCCGATAGGGGCCACCCCCCGACCTGGCACAATGGAAAGGCCGGGCATGTCGCTATCAGAAGATCTCCTCGACAGTGATGACCTGCATCCGATCGATATGGCCGAAACGCTCGCCGAACACCATGCGTGGCAGTTCGACCGCGTCACCGACGACCAGATCGCCATGGCGGTCGAGGGGCAGTGGCGCACCTACTCCCTGACCCTCGCATGGAACGGGCAGGATGAAACCCTGCGCCTGATCTGCACCTTTGAAATGCAGCCGCCGGATGACAAGATCGCAGCACTTTATGACGTGCTGAACCGCTGCAATGACATGGTCTGGACCGGTGCGTTCACCTGGTGGGCCGATCAAAAGCTGATGGTCTGGCGCTATGGGCTGCTGCTGTCGGGCGGTGCCACGGCCAGCGCGGAACAGATCGACGACCTGATCGCCTCGGCTATCATGGCCTGCGAACGTTTCTACCCCGCGTTCCAGATGGCCACCTGGGGCGACAACACCCCGGTCCAGGCCATGAAAGTCGCCATTGCCGAGGCGTACGGGCGGGCCTAACCTGCCCGCAAAACGGAGGTTCGCCATGGATCTGGATGTGGTCGCCCGCGACGGGCTGGTTCTGCTCGGCTGCGGCAAGATGGGCACGGCCCTCCTGACCGGATGGCTGGCCGCCGGTCTGCCCGCCGCCTCGGTCTGGGTGTTGGAGCCGAACCCCAGCGACTGGCTGAAATCCACCGGCGTCCACATCAACGCCGCTTTGCCCCCTGCGCCCGCCGTCGCCCTCGTCGCCGTCAAACCCCAGATGATGGGCGCAGCCCTGCCTGCCCTTCAGGCGCTCGGCAATGGCACCACCCTCTTCATCTCCATCGCCGCTGGCACCCCCATCGCGGCGTTTGAGGCTGCGTTGGGCGACCAGACCCCGATCGTCCGCACCATGCCCAACACCCCCGCCATGGTCGGTCGCGGCATCACCGGAATCTGTGGCAACGCCCAGGCTGGCGCGCAAGGCCTCGCCCTTGCCCACACCCTGATGCTGGCGGTCGGCCAGGTCGTCGAACTGGACGGCGAGCATCAGATCGACGCCGTCACCGCCGTCTCCGGCTCCGGCCCGGCTTACGTTTTCCACCTGATCGAGGCGATGGCCGCCGCAGGCGAGGCCGAGGGCCTGCCCCCCGGCATCGCCATGCAACTCGCCCGCGCCACGGTCTGCGGGGCGGGCGAACTGGCCCACCGCGCCCCCGAAACCGCCGCCCAACTGTGCATCAACGTCACCTCGCCCGCTGGGACCACGGCAGCGGCCCTCGCCCACCTGATGGACCCCGACACAGGCCTGCCCCCCCTGATGCGGCGCGCCGTCCACGCCGCCGCCGAACGCGGGCGCGAGCTCGGCAAATGATCACCCCCCAGATCACC
>JBBQGU010000336.1:0-4058 GCA_038323315.1 Rhodobacterales bacterium
GCGACCAGTTTGCGGCAGTCGCGGATGCGGTCGGCACCCGGCGAAACGACTGGCTGTAACCCAATATCCGTCGAGAAATGTTGGCCTAGAATGCCTTGAAGGTCATGGTCGTCAGCGTCCGCACGATGTCGGGTATGTCGAACAACCGGTGCGACAGATAATGGCCGACATCCGCGTCATCGGGGATGTAGACCTTGGCGATCAGATCATATTCGCCACTGGTCGAGTAAAGCTCGCTGACCGCCTCGCGGTCCCAGATGGCGTTGGCCACCTCATAGGTCTTGCCGGGGGTGCAGCGGAACTGAACGAACACCAGGGCCATCGGGGTCTCCTTGATTGCCCTGACAGCCTAACGCTCCTGTGGCGTCAGGGAAAGATCACATTGTCGTCTCTTCCGTCAAGGCAAGCGGGGCGGGCGGGCTACGCAGGTCATCGACCGTCAGCACGCGGGTTGGGCGGGCAAGTCGGTTCCTCACAACCCACATCAGCCGGTTTTCGGCCCGTGTGATCGCCACATAGGCCAGCCGTTTCCACAACGGGAGCCCCGCCTCGGTCCGTCCGGCCTGCGCTGCGGCATAAAGGTCGGGCGCAAAAACCTGAACCGTGTCCCATTGCGACCCTTGCGCCTTGTGGATCGTGACGGCCGCCCCATGCAGAAAGGCCGCCCCCATCCGTGCGGCATGCGGGATAAAGGGTTCCTCCTCGTCGGGGCGTTCGATCTTGATGATGGAGGCCGCCGACACCTGCGGTTCCTCTGCGCCCACAACATGCAGCCTGGCAAAACCCTCGCGGTTGCCCTCGCCCAGATAGATCACCTGCGCGCCCTTGATCAGGCCCCGCGCCTCAAGGTCGATGCGTTTCTTGCGATGTTTCAGCGGCAGCTCGATCCCGTCACAAATCAGGGGCTCCCCCGGCAACAGCATGTCAGGGGGCGCATCATGCACCGACCGGAACGCCGTGATCAGCTTGATCCGGGTGACATTGCGCCAGACCAGCACGGGGCTGCGCGCCATCAGGTCGGCATCGACCCGTTCGGCCCAGACGATCCGGTCGTCGGCCTTGGCGCGGTCCTCGACCATGCGTTCAAAAGCCTCGAACCCGATGCTGTCGTCGCTCAGCGCATGGGCAAGATCGAGGATCGGGTTGTCCTCGGCCTGGCGGTGGATACGGCTCAGGATCAGCTTGCGCGCGGGGGCAAGGCGGTCAAAGACCATTTCACCCGATTGACCCACCGGGGCCAACTGCGCGGGGTCACCGAAGAGGACGAGGCTGGGAAAGATCTCGCGCAGATCGTCGAACTGGCGTTCGTCCAGCATGGAGCTTTCGTCGACAAACCCGATATCGAGCGGTTCTTCGCGGCGTTTCCAGCCCTTGATGAAATCGCTGCCTTTCAGGCCCGCCGCCGCCAACGCGCCGGGGATCGAGGCGACCGATTGATAAAAGGCATATGCGCGGTCCAGCGCCACATCCGTCAAGCCTTCGACCACCGGGCGTGGCGCATTTCCGGCCAGCCATTCGGCGATCTTTTCGTACTGCGGATCGTAGACCGGCGTGTAGAGAATGCGGTGAATGGTCGTTGCAGGCACCCCGCGCAGCCGCAGGACCGAGGCCGCCTTGTTGGTCGGGGCAAGGATGGCCAGCGTCCGTCTATCCTTCCGCCGCCGCCCCTCGTAGTCGCCTGAAACGATATCGACCCCGGCCCCTTTGAGCGCGCGGTAAAGTGCCCCCAGCAGCATTGTTTTGCCTGACCCCGCCTTGCCGACAACGGCCAGCACGGACGCCTTGCCTTCGGCCATCGGTGTCAGGGTTCCATTTGCAACATCAATGCCATGCCCCAAAAGCTCTGCCGTCATACGGTCAAAGGCTTCGGCCTGATCTTCTGACAACGTGACAGGGAGTTGCGCCATGCCGCGACCATAATCTGCCGCCCGCAAAAGGACCAGCAGCGGCGCGTCAAATGGCCATAGGGCCTGATCTGGTTCAGTCGTCCCCGTCGTCTTGATTTTTGGGCGCGGTGCCGACCCCAGCAGGGCCAATCTCTTGGGTGGCAACGCGCAGCGCTTCGTCCAGCTGTGCCGTCAGTGCGGGCAGCCCGTTCTTTTGCGAATAGCTGCGCATATCCTGCAAGACTTCAAGAATCCATTCGTGCGCCATTCCGCCTCCCATTCGTGCGGGCAGAAGAAATGCATCTTCGACTGCCGTATATGTATGGGAACCGTTACAGTCTGTCGGTCAACAGAAGGTGTATGACGTGTTTTGTCGGCTAGCAGAAATCCGCTGCAACCGGAATGACTTGCGAGGTCCAATCCTTTCTATTGGGGTAGTTTGTCGCCGTTTTGACGACAAAGTCGGAATGCAGCAAGATTTCAACCCAGGTGACATTTCGGGGCTGGACCAGTGCCAAAGAACAAGACCTATGAGGGCGGCTGTCTCTGCGGCAGGCTCCGGTTTTAAGCGATAGGTCCGGCGGGCTGGCCCCATACCTGTTCGTGCAAGATGTGTCAGCGGCAGCCCTAATTCGCGCGGGCCGCCTCCAGCGTATCGTCATAGGTCCGCAGGCCGGGACGTGGTGCCTGTACGAGCACGGCCATGTTGCCCGGCTTGTGCTGGTTTTTCCACATCAGCATATGCGCACGCGGAATCTCGGCCCAGGGAAACACCTCGGACAGGCAGGGATCAAGGCGGCGCTCTACCATCAGCTTGTTGGCGGCCGCCGCCTGTTTCAGATGGGCAAAATGGCTGCCCTGCAGGCGCTTTTGGTGCATCCACATATATCGCACGTCAAAGGTGCAGTTAAAGCCGCTGGTGCCCGCACAGATCACCACCATGCCGCCCTTTTTGCACACAAGGGAGCTGACCGGAAAGGTCGCCTCGCCGGGATGCTCGAACACCATGTCGACGTTCACGCCCTTGCCGGTGATATCCCAGATCGCCTTGCCAAACCGCCGCGCCTCTTTCAGCCAGTCGTTGTATTCGGGCGTATTGACCGTCGGCAACTGGCCCCAGCATTTGAAGTCCTTGCGGTTGATGACACCCTTGGCACCCAGACCCATCACGAAGGTCCGCTTGTCCTCTTCGCTGATCACCCCGATCGCATTGGCCCCTGCGGTATTGATCAGCTGGATCGCATAAGATCCGAGGCCGCCCGAGGCCCCCCAGACCAGCACATTCTGCCCCGGTTTCAGGTCGTGCGGTTCATGCCCGAACAGCATCCGGTAGGCGGTGGCCAGCGTCAGGGTATAGCAGGCGCTTTCCTCCCACGTCAGGTGCTGGGGCCGCTGCATCAGTTGTTGCGCCTGCACGCGGGTGAACTGTGCGAACGATCCGTCAGGGGTTTCATAACCCCAGATCCGCTGCGTGGGGGAATACATCGGGTCGCCGCCGTTGCAATCCTCGTCGTCGCCGTCGTCCTGATTGCAGTGGATCACCACCTCGTCGCCGACCTTCCAGCGTTTGACCTTGTCGCCGACCGCCCAGACGATCCCCGACGCATCGGAGCCTGCAATGTGATAGGGCATCTTGTGGCTGTCGAACGGGCTGATCGGGATGCCAAGCGCGGCCCAGACGCCGTTGTAATTGACCCCCGCCGCCATCACCAGCACCAGCACCTCGTTGCTGTCGATGGACGGTGTTTCGACAACCTCGACCTGCATGGCGGTATCAGGTTCGCCATGCCGTTCCCGCCGGATGGCCCAAGCATACATCTGCGCGGGCACATGGCCGAGAGGTGGCATTTCACCCACCTCGTACAAATCCTTCACTGGGGCGTCATAGGCGGCAATCGCCGGTTGGGTATCCAGGGCCATGTCGGGTCCTCCACTTATGCCGCGCCGCAGAATCAGCGCTCTGCACAGAGGAATACGAACCGTTACGCAACTTTGCAACGGTAATGATGCTTATTTTGTAATTTTATGTCTGCCGCGTCGCAGCAAATCCGTCCAGCCGTTGCACCACCGGCGCGGCATAGAACGCCAGCAACGCCGCCCCTTCTGGCAGAACCTGCCCGCCCGGGCCCAGAATGCCCCGTGCCACCAGAGGCGTCAGACCCTCGGCCATCA
>JBBQGU010000337.1:0-4046 GCA_038323315.1 Rhodobacterales bacterium
GCTGCCAGATGGTCAAAGGCCAGATCAAATTTCAGGATCGCAGATTTGGCATAGTCGCTGTCAGGATATTGCTCGATCACGACCCGCAGCGATTGCAGCGCCTGAAAGGTCAGACCCTGATCGCGCCCGACCTCCTCGATCTGGTCATAATAGGACAGCGCCAGCAGGTATTGGGCATAAGACGCATCTTCCTCGCCAGGATAAAAGTCGAGGTAGCGCTGCGCCGCCACCCGCGCCTCCTCATAGTTTCTGGTCTGGTGCAGCGTGAAAGCCTGCATGATCAACGCACGTTTGGCCCACTCGGTATAAGGATACAGGCGCTCGGCCTCCTGAAAGTAACTCAACGCCTCTTTCGGCTTGTTGTTGACCTCCAGTTCCAGTTCGCCGCGCTTGAAGATGTCTTCGGCGGTGTAGTTTTCCAGCGCCAGTTGTTGCGGCTTTGGCGCACAGGCCGCAACGAATGCCACCAACAGCGCAAGCCCAAGTTTCCGCGCCGCGAATGACCCTACGCCTGCCATATGTCCTGTACCCTCAACCCCGATTGGATGGACCCGCACCCGGACCACCGCGCTTTTCCACGTCCTAGCACAGAAAAAACGCAGGCGCAAAACGGCTTTCACCGATCCGCGCCCGTCCGCACAGGTTTTCAGGCAAAGGCCGGCAGGTCACCCCGGTGCACACCCACCCCCGGCAGTTTTCCGCCCGCCAGATCGTCACAATCGTCGATCATCATGGCGCCGGGCGTCGCGAACAACACGCGCAGCAACCGATTGGTCAAGGCATGCCCCGCGCGGATTCCGGTATAACGGGCCAGCAGCGGTGCCCCCGCCAGCGACAAATCGCCCAATGCATCCAGCATCTTGTGGCGCACCGGTTCGTCGATATAGCGCAAGCCGCCCGGCGACAGGATGCGGTCGCCATCAAACACCACGGCATTGTCCAGCGTACCACCCAAGGCAAGCCCGCGCGCCCGCATCGCATCAACATCCGACTGACGGCAGAAGGTGCGGCTGTCGGACAATTCGCGCACAAAGGCCCCGTTGGACATGTTCAGCCGACGCGACTGCCGACCAATCGCACGGTCGGTAAAGTCGATGCGAAAGTCGATCTCTAGCATTTCAGCGGGTTCCAGCCGTGCCAAAGCCTCGCCATCGCGTACCTCGACCATTTTCAGCACGCGGATGGCACGGGCGGGCGAAGATTGCTGCTGTATGCCGCGCCGCAGCAATGCGGTGACAAAGGGCGCTGCAGACCCGTCAAGGATCGGCACTTCAGGTCCGTCAATCTCGATCAATGCGTTGCTGATGGCCAGACCGGCAAGTGCCGCCATGACATGTTCGATGGTCGACACCGACGCGCCGTCATCGTTTGCAATCAGCGTGCACAGTTTTGACGGCACAACCGCGTCCCAATGCGCCGGGATCATCGTGTCGCCCTTGGAAAGGTCGGTGCGGCGAAACCATATGCCGTATCCTGCCGAAGCAGGGCGGACGACCATGCGGACGGCAGCACCTGTGTGAAGGCCAACCCCCGTAAAGGTCACCGCGGATTTGATCGTATTCTGCACAGCAAGCCTCAGTTCGCATACGGTTTTTCTAACCGCTTCCTGATGATAGCTAGTTGTTGCCGGCGAAAATCTCAATTCACAGATTATTATCATGTGTAACAGTCATTGAAACATCTGCAAACACCTGAACTCACAACGAAAAATGCCCGGGACCAGCCCGGGCATTGCGCAATGTTTTCAACAGCCGTCAGTTTGCCTGACGCCGCAGGAACGCCGGGATCTCGATGCGTTCCTGATCGGCGGAATGCTCGGCCTCATCGTCATAGGATGACACGGGCGGCTGAGGACGCGGTGCAACCGGGCGATCGGCTGGCTGTTCCTGGTGCCCACCGGACATGCGGTTGATCAGGCTGCCGATGCCGAAACGCGGGCGATCCGCGGGCTTGGCGGCGGCAATCGGCTGACGCGCTGCCGGTGCCGCCTGGCGCGGGCCTTGGGCCGGTTGGCCGGGCGCGCGGCTGACTGCCGCCTGCAACCGGGCAAGAGCCTCGGGCGAGGGGGCCCCTGCGGCGCGCGGACGCGGCGCCACGAAACTTGCCGCATCGGCGTCGCGCATCGCCGCGGGGGCCGGACGCTCGGCGGCGGGTTGCGGGCGATAGGCTGGGGCGGGCAGATCGTCGCTGTCCATCTCATCGGCCTGCGGGTTCGTATCGAACAGGGTCGCCTCGGCCATCACGGGTTCCGGCTGTTGCACCGGCGTGGCCAAAGGCATCGGCGCGTCACGTCGCGCTTCCGGTGATGCAGGGGCGGTGAACGGCGTCAGCGGGGCCGCCATAGACCGACGCGCGACGGGCGGTTCCACCACGGCTTTTTTCAGATCGATGCCCGTGGCCACGACCGAAACCCGCAAGACACCTTCCATATTGATATCGAGGGTCGAGCCCACGATGATGTTCGCATCGGGGTCGACCTTTTCGCGGATGATGTTCGCCGCTTCGTCCAGTTCGAACAATGTCAGATCATAGCCGCCGGTGATGTTGATCAGCACGCCCTTGGCCCCGTGCAGACTGATTTCGTCCAAGAGCGGGTTTGCAATTGCCTTTTCAGCAGCCTGAACGGCACGGTTTTCGCCGGTCGCCTCGCCCGTTCCCATCATCGCCTTGCCCATCTCGTCCATCACGGCGCGGACATCGGCAAAGTCCAGGTTGATCAGGCCGGGGCGGACCATCAGGTCGGTCACACCTTTGACGCCCTGATACAGCACGTCGTCTGCCAAGGCGAAGGCTTCGGTAAAGGTGGTGCGCTCATTGGCCAGACGGAACAGGTTCTGATTCGGGATGACGATCAGGGTATCAACGACGCGTTGCAGCGCCTCGATCCCCTCTTCCGCCTGCTTCATCCGCTTGGCACCCTCGAACTGAAAGGGTTTGGTCACGACACCAACGGTCAGCACACCCAGTTCCCGCGCGGCCTGTGCGATGATCGGGGCAGCGCCCGTGCCCGTGCCGCCACCCATGCCGGCGGTGATAAAGCACATATGCGCGCCTGCCAGATGATCCACGATTTCCTCGATGGTTTCTTCGGCGGCGGCGGCACCTACGGTCGGTCGCGCCCCTGCGCCCAGACCCTCGGTCACTTTCAGACCCATCTGGATTTTCGAATGGGCGCGGCTTTGTTGCAGCGCCTGCGCATCGGTGTTGGCGACGACAAATTCGACGCCTTCAAGCTGCTTGTCGATCATGTTGTTGACCGCATTGCCGCCAGCCCCACCGACACCAAACACGGTGATGCGCGGCTTCAGCTCTTCGCGCTGCGAGGTCACAGTCAGATTCAATGTCATTTTACGTCCCGCCGTTTCTTGTTGAGCCGCAATTGCGCTGCTGTTGCCGTTTCATCCCGTGTCAGCCTTTTTTGCCGACTTATCCCTTTATTCTATCCACAACCCGCCGTCAGGTCACGCGAAAACATCAGGTGACCTACAAAATATGGGGATTGATGCCGGTTTACCCCCGGCATGTCGCCCAAACGTCTGTATATTGCGGATCACCAGTTCTCCTTGAACCATTTGAAGGCTCTTTTTAACGATCTGGCCGGATAACGCTCGGATGGAATGTCGAAATCCCACCACTCGTCCTGTGGATGCGCCGCGAACAAACACAGACCGACGGTCGAGGCAAAGGCCGCCCCTGTCGCCGCCTGCGGCAACCCCTGCACCCGCAAGGGCCGCCCCATCCGCACCCTTTGCCCCAAGATCCGGCTCGCAAGCCCATCCAGTCCTGGGATCTGGCTGGCCCCACCCGTCAGCACGATCTGCTGACTTGGCAGGCTGTCAAAGCCCGCTGCATCGAGCCGCATCCGCACGTCTTCCAGAATCTCCTCGACCCGGGGCCTGATGATCCCGATCAATTCGGTCCGGCTGATCTGGCGACGGTCCTTGTCCCAGTCGCCGCTGTCGCCGCCAATCTCGATCATTTCGCGGTCGTCCATGCCGGTTGCCTGCACGCCGCCATGCTTGGTCTTGATCCGCTCGGCCACCACC
>JBBQGU010000338.1:0-4037 GCA_038323315.1 Rhodobacterales bacterium
TGGGCGTCTTCCTTGCCGTGCTCGTCGCCTGCCTGCTTGCGCCCGCATATGCCGCGTGGTCCGGTGTGCAGCCCTTCAAATCCACCCTTGACGCTACAATCACCCTGGACGGCGAAACCCGACCGGTCATGGAGTTGCCAACCACGGGCCTCGCCTTGGGTTACACCCCCATCGGCCCGACATGGCGCCCCGGCAACTATTTCCTCGGCGCGGACAATCAGGGCCGCGACGTGATGGCGCGCCTGCTGTATGGCGGCCTCAATTCCTTTGTCATTGCAGGGTCTGCGACCGTCTTTACCCTGCTGTTCGCCACGGCCCTGGGCCTCGCCGCAGGGTTCTTTGGCGGGATCGTGGACATGGTGATCTCGCGCGTCCTCGACGTGCTTTGGGCCTTCCCGGTCTACCTGCTGGCGATCTCGCTTTCGATCGTGCTGATCACCCAAGGCATCTCGATCGGCCCCTGGGTCATCGATTCGGGGTCGCTGATGCTGCCGATCTTCATCATCGGCGTGATCTATATTCCCTATGTCGCACGCCCGATCCGGGGTCAGGTGATGGCGCTGCGCCAATCCGATTTCGTCCTCGCTGCCATCGGCCTTGGCGCGCCCCCGACCCGAATCCTCCTCAAAGACATCCTGCCCAACGTCACCACGACGCTGATCGTCTTCATCCCGATCATGATGGCCCTGAACATGCTGACCGAAAGCGCCTTGTCCTTCCTGTCCATCGGCGTGCAACCCCCTGACGCGTCCTGGGGCACCATCATTCAGGACGGCCAGGGCCTGTTGTACACCAGGCCCGCCGTCGCCCTCGCGCCCGGTTTCATGATCGTCCTGTCCGTCCTGTCGCTGAACGTCTTTGGGGATGGGTTGCGCGACGCCCTCGACCCCCGTAGCAAAATCAAACTGGGGCGCGGCTGATGACATACGCCATTCTGCAACGCCTCGCCCAAATGGCGTTTGTCATGCTGGGCATATCGCTTCTGGTCTTTCTGATCTTCTTTGGCACGCCCGGCGTCGACCCCGCCGCCCGCATCGCCGGCCGCAACGCCTCTCCCGAGGTCCTGCAAGCCGTCCGCGTCAGCTTTGGCTTTGACCAGCCCTTTTACGTCCAATACCTGACCATGATGAAGAAAATCTTCGTCACCGGCGACCTGACCAGCTTCGTCAACCGTGGCTGGAAAGTCGTTCCCGCCGTCCTGAACACCATCCCTGTCACCCTGTCGCTGGTCATGGGGGCTGCCGTGCTGTGGGTCGTCTTCAGTCTGATCATCGGCGTTCTGGCCGCCGCCTACCGCGACACATGGATCGACAAATTGCTGATGATCATCGGCCTGATCGGCATATCCATGCCGGTCTATTGGCTGGGCGAGGTGATGAACCTGATCACCCAAAGCCGCTTTCACGACACTTGGCTGTTCTCGTGGGTCCCGCCGCTCGGCTATAAAAATCTGACCGATGATCCCAAGGGCTGGTTCCTGACGCTGATCATTCCGTGGTTCACGCTGTCGATCCTTTACATCGGCCTTTACGGTCGCATCCTGCGCGCCAGCATCACCGAGGCGCTGCAAGAGGATTACATCCGCACCGCCCGCGCCAAGGGCTTGTCGGAAACCCGCATCCTGTTGAAACACGCGCTGCGCACCTCGCTGATCAGCTTCGTCACGCTGTTCGGCCTGGACTTCGGCGCACTGGTCGGCGGTTCCGCCTTGCTGACCGAGGTGGTGTTCGGCCTGCAAGGTGTCGGCAAACTGACCTATGACGCGCTGCAGAATCTGGATCTGCCGGTCATCATGACAACCGTGCTGTATGCCAGCTTCTTTGTCGTCATGGCAAATGCCGTTGTCGACATGATTTATATCCTGCTGGACCCCAGGGTGCGCACGTCATGATCCTGTCTGTGCGCGACCTGCGGGTCGCCTTTCGCACCGAACGCGGGCTGGTCCAGGTCCTAGACGGCGTGTCCTTTGATGTGGCCGAGGGCGAGGTTCTGGGTATTGTCGGTGAAAGCGGCTCGGGCAAGACCATGACCGTCCTGGCCGTCATGGGCCTGATCACCGACCCCAACGCCGTGATCACAGGCTCGATCCTGTACAAGGGCCGCGAACTGGTCGGCCTGCCCTCGCGCGAGATGCGCAAACTGCGCGGGCGCGAGATTGCGATGATCTTTCAGGACCCGATGACCGCCCTGACCCCGGTCTACACCATCGGCTGGCAGATCGCCGAGCAGATCCTGACCCACCAGAAGGTCACCAAATCCCAAGCATGGACCCGCGCCGTCGCGTTGCTGGAGGAGGTCGGCATTCCCCGCCCAGACGAGGCCGTCCACCGCTACCCCCACCAATTGTCCGGCGGCATGCGGCAACGCGCCGTCATCGCCATGGCCCTGACCTGCAACCCTGCGCTTCTGGTGGCCGACGAACCCACCACGGCGCTGGATGTTACGGTGCAGGCGCAAATCCTCGACCTGTTGCGCACCCTGCGGCAGACACACGGCTCATCGATCATCTTCATCACCCACGACCTTGGCGTCATGGCCGATGTCGCCGACCGGATCATGGTAATGTATGCGGGCCGGATTGTCGAAAGCGCCAGCCGCGACGCCCTGTTCGCCCAACCCCGCCACCCCTACACCACCGCGCTCCTGAACTCGATCCCGCCATTGGAGGGTCCTCGCCCGCACCGCCTGCAAAGCATCGCCGGTGCACCGCCCTCGCTGCTGGCCCTGCCCCCCGGCTGCGCCTTTGGTCCGCGCTGCCCCTTGCACCAACCGCAATGCGACGCCGCCAAGCCCCCCCTGATCGGCACACCCCACGCCGCCGCCTGCATACTGGTTCCCCAATGACCCCGCTTTATGACATCTCCCACCTGTCCAAACGCTTCCGCGTGGGCTCGCGCTTCTCGCGCCAGGGTTTGCGCGTGGTCCAGGCCGTCGATAACGTCACCTTGCAGGTGATGCAGGGCGAAACCCTTGGTCTGGTTGGCGAAAGCGGCTGTGGCAAATCCACCCTCGGCCGCTGCCTGTCGCGCCTTTACGATATCTCGGATGGCAAACTGGTCTTTGACGGCACCGATATCTCGACTCTGACGCCCCGCGCCATGCGGCCCCTGCGCCAGAAAATCCAGATGGTGTTCCAGGACCCCTATGCCAGCCTGAACCCCCGCCGCCGCGTGCAGGACCTGATCGCCGAGCCGCTGCGCATTCACCTGTCTCTGCCCGCCACGGAAATCGCCACCCGCGTGGCCCAACTGCTGGATCAGGTCGGTCTGTCCCCCGACCACGCCCAACGTTACCCGCACGAGTTTTCCGGCGGCCAACGCCAACGTATCGGCATCGCCCGCGCCATCGCGTTGGAGCCCAAACTGGTCATCCTGGACGAACCCGTTTCGGCCCTTGACGTGTCGGTGCAGGCGCAGATCGTCAACCTGTTGGCCGATCTGCAGGATCGTCTGAACCTGACCTATGTCTTTGTCGCCCATGATCTTTCTGTGGTCCGGCAAGTGTCGACCCGTATCGCCGTGATGTATCTGGGTTCGATCGTCGAACTGGGCCAGGCCGACGACATCTTCACCAAACCCGCCCATCCCTACACGCAGGCGCTGATCTCAGCCGTGCCTAACGCCCATAATGCCACCACCACCCGCAAACGCATCGTGCTGACAGGCGACGTGCCCAGCCCCATCGCCCCCCCTGATGGCTGCCGGTTTCACCCGCGCTGCCCGATCGCCCAAGACCGCTGCCGCACCGAACGCCCCCTGCTGCTGCCGCACGACACGCGCAAGGTCGCCTGCCACTTTCCGCTGGAATAGGCTTGCAAAACCGGCCATTTGGCGAAACCCTCGGGCCATGACGCACCCGCCCGCCCGCCTGCAATTGCGCATCCACTTCGGCGAGGCCATGTTCGGCCCCGGCAAGGCGCGACTGCTGGAGCTGATCCGCGACCATGGCTCGATCTCTGCCGCCGGCCGCGCGATGGACATGAGCTACAAACGCGCCTGGGGGTTGGTCGAGGAGATGAACGCGGCCTTCCACACCCC
>JBBQGU010000339.1:0-4017 GCA_038323315.1 Rhodobacterales bacterium
GATCATCGGCGGGGTGGTTGGGGCGCAGTTTGGCGCGCGGGTCGGCGTGCGGTTGAAGGCGGAGCAGTTGCGGATATTGCTGGCGCTGTTGGTGCTGGCGGTGGCGGGGAAGATTGCATTGGACCTGCTGTTGCGCCCGGATGAGTTGTATTCGATCACGGCGGCGGCGTGATGCGGTGGCTGGTGCTGATGCTGATGCTGATGGTCCTGCCTGCAAGGGCCGAGCAGATCGTGTCGGGGTTGAGCCAGAGTCAGGTCGCCATCAATGCCAGTTTCGACGGGACGGCCATCCTGATCTATGGCGCGGCGATGCGCGATGCGCCGCCGCCGTCCTGGCCCCTGTTGCAGGTTATCGTCACGGTCGAGGGGCCGGTGGTGCCGATCGTCGTGCGGCAAAAGGCGCGGGTGGCCGGGATATGGATCAATCAGGGTGCGGTGGCCATCGACGGTGCGCCGAGTTTTTATGCCGTGATGTCGACCGGGGCTTTGGCCGACATTCTGTCGCCCGAGGAGGACCGCTTGCATCGGGTGTCGATCCCGATGGAGATCGGGGCGGTGCAGATGGAGGCCGGGCAAGGACCTGCGGCGGAGTATCTGGCGGCGTTTCAGCGGATCAAGGAGGCGTCGGGGACATATTTATTGGCCTCGGATTCGGTGTTGTTGTTGCAGCAATCGCTGTTTCGGACCGAGGTGGCCTTGCCCTCCAACCTGATCGAGGGCGCGTACCGGGTGCGGATCTTTCTGACGCGGGGTGGCAAGGTTCTGGATTTGCAGGAAAGTCAGATCGCGGTCAACAAGGCCGGGTTGGAGCGGTTCTTGTTCCGGTTGGCGCAGGATCAGCCGCTGATCTATGGGTTGATCTCGTTGTTGATCGCGGGGCTTGCGGGATGGGGCGCGTCAGAGTTGTTTCGGCGGATGCGTTGGTAAGCGGGCCTCGATCCGGGGGAAGGCACGGTTGAGGGTCAGGCCGCGTGCCGCGTTCATCAGCATCAGGGCGGCCCAGAGGCCGTGGTTGCCGAAGATGGGCACGAGGATCAGCAAAGCGGGGATGTAAAGGGCGAGGACGATCAGAGCGGCGCGTACCATGGCGCCGGTCATCAGGGCCCCGATGAAGATGCCGTCATAGATCCAGGCCGCCGCCCCGATCAGGGGCGCCGCGACCAGCCACGGCAGATAGGTGTGGGCGGCGGTGCGGACGGGGTCGGACGTGGTCATCAGGTCGATTATGCCGGTGCCTGCAAGGGCGAAGATCAGGGCGAGGATTGCGGCACCGCCAAAGCCCCATTGCAGGCAGATTTTGGCAGCTTGACGCAGGGTTTGGCGGGAGTTCTGGCCGATGGCCTGACCGATCAGGCTTTCGGCGGCGAAGGCGATGCCGTCGAGGGCATAGGCCGTGAGGCCGAGGAATTGCAGGAGGATCTGGTTTGCGGCCAAGGTGCTGTCGCCGAACCTTGCGCCGATGAAGACGAAGGTGGTGAAGGACAGTTGCAGGATCACGGTGCGAATCATGATGTCGCGGCTGACGCCGAACATGCGTTTCAACGCGGCCCTGTCGGCGATGCGGGGCCATGATTGGCTGAGGCCCTTGACGGCGTCGCGGGCGAGGTAGAGGCCAAGGGCGAGGCCGGTTCCCTCGGCGATCAGGGTGGCTGCCGCCACGCCCGCCACGCCCCAATGCAGACCGAGGACGAACCAGATCGACAGCACCACGTTAAGACCGTTTTGCCAAAGTTGCAGGAAGAGGATCAGTCGCGTGCGCTCGATCCCGACCAGCCAGCCGGTCAGGGCGTACAGGGCGATGGTGGCGGGGGCGCCCCAGATTCGGATGGTCAGGTACTGGCGGGCGAGGGATTCGACCGCTTCGGAGGCGGGGGCGATGGCGAAGGCGGCGTTGAACAGCGGGGTTTGCAGCAGGATCAGGGCGAAGCCAGCGGTGACAGCGACAGCCAAGGCGCGCAGCAGGGTGGCGTTGGTTTCGGGGGCGTTGGCGGCGCCGTGGGCTTGGGCGGCGAGGCCGGAGGTGCTCATGCGCAGGAAGCCGAACAGCCAGTAGAGGGTGGACAGGATCACCGCGCCGATGCCGACGGCACCGATGGGGGCGGCCTGGCCCAACTGGCCGATGACGGCGGTATCGACGAGGCCCAGCAGGGGGACGGTGGCGTTGGCCAGGACGATGGGCAGGGCGATGCGGAAGACGCGGGCGTGGGTGATTTCGGGTTTGGTCATGGTGGCCCCTCACCCCCGGCCCCTCTCCCACAGGAGAGGGGAGAAGGGGGGTGTTGCGTCATTCTGTGCGGTCCTTTGGGGTGTCCGCGGGGGTCGGCATCAGGAAATGGGCCGAGGCCATGGCGAAGGGGCGGGCGCGGTTGTCTTGCCACGCCTCGACATGGACGCTGGCATAGCGACGGCCCGAGCGGTTGACTCGGGCGCGGGCATAGGCGTCACGCGGCAGACCGGAGCGCAGGAAATCGACGGTGAAGTCGATGGTTTTGGGCAGTTGAGGGAAGGTTTCCATATTGGCGCGGCCAGCCTCCATATCCTCCCACAAGGTCGTCCAGGCCAGTTCGATGATGGCGGTGGTTTCGAGGAAGGCGGCGGTGGCGCCACCGTGGAGGGCGGGGAGCATGGGGTTGCCGATCAGTTTGTCGTCGAAGGGCAGGATGGCGGTGAGTTCGTCGCCGCGACGGTCGAACTGGATACCGAGGAATTGCAGGTAGGGAATGCCGGAGGTCAGCCATTGCAACGCGGCCTCGCGCCGGGATTTGATGACGTGGACGGGTTCGGGAGGGGGTCTCATGCCAGTTCTCTCATGACGACGGACGTTCCAGCGTGAAGGTGCCGGTGCCCGAGGCGACGGGGCGGGTCTGGTCGTCGTCGGTGGCGGTGACGCGGATGAAGGCGACGGAACGGGTGACGTGGTAGCATTCGGCGCGGGCGGTGATGGCTTGGCCGGGGGTGGCGGGGCGCATGTAGTCTATGCGCAGGCCAAGGGTGGCGGTGGCGGCGGTTGCCTCGGGGTGGCACATCACGGCGGCCCCCGAGGCGGTGTCCATCAGGGCCGAGATTGCGCCGCCATGCAGGACACCGGTGGCCGGGTCGCCGATGAAGCGGGGGTCGTAGTTCATGATGACGGTGGCGCGGCCGTCGCCCATCTGGGTCAACTGCATGCCAAGGGCGCGGGAATGCGGCAGGGCCTGCATGAAGTGGCGCGCCATATCCAGTGTCGGTTGCGGCATCACGCCTCCGTTATTGCGCGCCAGGGGCAATCGCCGTAATCTTCAGATCAAGGGAGTTCTTTGATGACAGAGGTTCGGCTGAGCTTCAAGGACATGTGCGCGCGGTTCGAGGTGACGCCGCGTACCCTGCGCTATTACGAATATATCGAGTTGCTGGCCCCGGAAAAGGAGGGTCGCACGCGGTTCTATGGCCCGCGCGAGGTGGCGCGGATGACGCTGATCCTGCGCGGGCGGCGGTTCGGGTTTTCGCTGGAGGAGATCCGGCAATGGCTGGACATCTATCAGCAGCAAGGCACCAAGCCGCAGTTGGAGGCCTGGCTGCAAATGGCCGACCGGCAGTTGCTGGCGCTGGAGGGGCAGCAGTCCGAGTTGGCGGGGTCGATCACCGATCTGCGGGCGCTGCGGGATGCGGCGGCTGCGACGTTGAAGGATGGCTCGGAAAACTGACGTGACGTTACAGTGACGTTAACGTAAGGTGGTCTACACTTGTGACTGTGTCGGGGCCATTTGTTGGTGCCGATGCAGCCCCAAGGGTAAATGATGTCAGATGCAACCATGACCATCCGCCAGATGTGCGACGCCTATGACGTGACCGCGCGCACGCTGCGGTTCTATGAATCCAAGGAACTGCTGTTTCCGATCCGCCAAGGCACCGCACGCCACTTTACCAAGGCCGACCGCGCGCGCCTGACGCTGATCCTGCGTGGCAAACGCTTTGGATTCTCGTTGGAGGATATTCGCCAGTTGCTGGACATGTACAGCCGCGACGGGTCGAACCAGC
>JBBQGU010000340.1:0-4011 GCA_038323315.1 Rhodobacterales bacterium
AAACCCAAGGACTTCGCCTATGCCTTCGACATGGCGCGAGAGGCGGGTCTGCGCCTGACTGCCCATGCAGGTGAATGGGGCGGCCCGGACTCGGTCCGCGACGCCATCAACGACCTGCGTGTCGAACGGATCGGCCACGGTGCGCGCGCCATCGAGGATATGGCCCTGGTCGAGGAAATCGCCGAACGCGGCATCGTGTTGGAGCTCTGCCCCGGTTCCAACGTCGCCCTCGGTATCTTTCCGACCTTCCGCAAACACCCGATTGGCGAGATGCATCGCCGCGGCGTCAAGGTCACCATCTCAAACGTCGACCCGCCGTTTTTTCACCCCACGATGGTGCGCGAATACCAGATGCTGCATGACGCGTTCGTTTGGGATGACGGCGTCTTTGCCGAGATTGCCCGCACCTCCATTGACGCGGCCTTCTGCGATGCCGATACCAAGGCCAAGATTCGCAAAAAGCTGGAGGCTGCCAATGCTTGAAAACCTGACTGTCGTGACCCACCCGCTTGTGCAGCACAAACTGACGCTGATGCGCGAAAATGACACGTCCACCGCATCATTCCGCCAACTCTTGCGCGAAATAAGCCTGCTTTTGGCATACGAGGTCACCCGCGAACTGCCGATGACCACCAAACAGATCGAAACCCCGCTCTGCCCGATGGACGCCCCCGCGATTGACGGCAAGAAACTGGCGCTGATCTCGATCCTGCGCGCCGGCAATGGCTTGCTCGATGGCATTCTGGAACTGATCCCGGCGGCGCGGGTGGGCTTCATCGGCCTGTACCGCGACCCCGAGACGCTGCAACCCGTGCAATACTACTGCAAACTGCCCGACCATCTGGAGGACAGGGTCTGCATCGTCGTCGATCCGATGCTCGCCACCGGCAATTCCTCGGCGGCAGCGGTGACGCTTTTGAAACAATCCGGCGCGCGGGACATCCGGTTCCTGTGCCTGCTAGCGGCACCCGAGGGGATACGGCACATGCAACAGGTCCATCCCGACGTCCCCATCGTCACAGCATCTGTGGACAGTCACCTGAACGACCACGGATATATTGTTCCCGGGCTAGGGGATGCGGGTGATCGCATGTTTGGCACTAAATAGCGGCATTAGTCCTTTACTCGGAAACAATCCTGCGTCATGATTCCCCCATTGCCTTGGGGGTAGTCATGCTGTCCAAACTCGTTGCTGCGGCTGTTTCGGCCACTGTTCTGACCATGTCGGCGGCGCAGGCGCAAAGCGTCAGCCAGTTGGGCGATCCGGCCAATTACCCACCGGCAGGCTTTACCGGCCAGCAATTCGTCGACAATAACGGCTGCGTATTCCTGCGCGCGGGCTTTGGCGGCACAGTGAACTGGGTGCCGCGCGTCAAGGCAAACCGCCGCCCGCTATGCGATTTGCCCCCCACCTTCGGAACCGCCATCGCCGCGGCCGTCGAAGCCGAAATGGCCCCGGATCCCATTGCGGCGGCACCCGTCGCAATGGCGCCTGCCCCTGCCCGACCCGTCGTGGCCGCCGCTGTGCCGCCAGTGATGACCCCCGGCGCACCTCGACGTTCGATGCTTGCCCAACTTTTCGGCACGCCCTATGTCGGCGACCCGATCCCGCTGGTGCCGACGACCCCGCCGGTCCGGCAGGTCGTGGTCGCGGCCCCTGTCGTCCTGACGCCGCCGGCCATTGCCCGGCCTTCCCATGTCAACACGGCCAGCCTCGGCCAGGCGCAATGCTTCCAAGGCGCATCCCAGCTTGAAACCGTGCTGTTGCGCGGCGGTGGCAGTGCGCAGGTTTGCACAAGGGGCGACGGCACCTTGAACGGCTGGCGCTCACCCCAATATGCGCAAGGCGTAATCGGCGGGGCTTTGACCCCGCGCATGATGCAGGGGGCCATGCTCGCGGTCGCGACCAATGGCATTGTCCGAACCACCAAAGCCCTGCCCACCCCGCCAAAGGGTTACCGCCTTGCGTGGAAGGATGACCGCCTGAACCCGCTGCGCGGTCTTGGCACCGCCACTGGTCAGGCGCAGCAAGATCAGGTGTGGACCCGTGACATCCCGGCCAGACAGACCGTCGCAGCACCCCTGGCCGCCGAACCCCGCACGATTGTGTCGACCATGTCGGCGCAGACCGGAGCGTCCTATGTCCAGATCGGAACCTTTGGCCAACCCGGCAATGCCGAGGGCGTCAGGGCGCGTCTGACCGCCCTTGGTCTGCCGGTATCGACCAGCAAGATCACCAGCAAAGGCCGTGTGCTGCAAGTGGTCTATGCCGGGCCGTTCGCCAGCTCTGCCCAAGCCCAGGCTGCCCTCGCGACCACCCGCAATGCAGGCTTTGCAGATGCCATCCTGAAATGAAATCCAGGACATCGGCCCCATAGGGGACCGGTGCCGGGCAAGATCGAGCAGATCCATAAAACTCCCCTCAAGCCCCGGCTTAGAGGGGATTTTCTTTTCCGCATGCAACCTCAGCCCGCGCAAATCCCCTGCAACCCGACCCAGTCATTGTCATCCATCACTGAAACTGGCGACCTGGCCTTGAACGGGTCCGCTTCGATCAGCGCCAGCGTGGTTTCGCCCGAGGGATCGACGGCACGGGCATAGGCGGTCGACGACAGTTTGGCCTGGGCAAACCGCTGCAACAGCAGATCATCATTCGGGGCAGCTTGTGGCCTTTTCAGCAGGCTTTCCGCGTAAAAGGCCACCGCTGCGGGGGCCAGACTGCCCGTCGTCAGCAGCTTGACCGTCGCCATCACCCCGGCATGGCGCAGCACCGCGATCACCGGGTCCTGGACCTCGGACCTGACACTTTCAGCCAGCACATAGCCTGCCAACACTTCAGGGTCCTCGACCCCCTCGACCAGCTTGCGGTTCACCAGAATAAGCCCACCCGGCAACCCGCGCGTCACCGCCACACCGTCGCGCACAACGTTGATCTCTGCCACGCTTTCATGCGACAGATGCAGCGCCAGCGTTCCCAAGGCACGCCGCCCGGGATCGGCGTCGCAGGGCGAGCCGGTCAGGCGCACGATGTCCTGCAAGGCCATCTTGCCGATCTGCACCCGCGTGCTTTCGGGCAGCACGGATGCCGTGTGACGGATCATGGCACCCGGCAACCACAGCACCCCCAGACACGCCACCAGGGTCAGAACCGACACGACCATGACCCCGCGCAACCGCCCCGGATGGGGCTGCCGCCGGATGATCGCCACATGAACCGTGTCAATCGCCGCAACCATGTCGGGATCGTCCAGCTCCAGAACCTCGGCAGGCGTGCCATCGTCCAAACGTCCGGCCGTGAACAGGGCAGGCGTCTCGCCGTCGTTCAGCCGCTCGATCGACGGCAGCGACCAATGGGTCAGCGCCATGCCGGTGCGCGGGTCCGACAGGATCAGCGTCGCATCGCGCAGCGCCACCACAACCTCGCGCAACTGTGCCGCAGCCGAACTGCGCCACAGCCCCATACATTCCAGCCGCTGATACTTGTCCACCGCCGTCATTATCTGCTGGTTTGCCCCCATTTTTTCCGCAGGCTAACCAATTGCATGCCCAGCGACAATCGCCAGCCCCGGTTTATTCGGTCAAACCAGCCGCTAAGTGCCCATCGCCTCGCGCCAATGGCGGCGGCACAGCGAGACGTAGGTTTCATTGCCGCCGATCAGCACCTGATCGCCATCCACCAAGGCCCGGCCATCCGGCCCAAGCCGGATCACCATGGTCGCCTTCTTGCCGCAGTGACAGATGGTGCGCACCTCGCGCATTTCATCCGCCCAAGCCAGCAGCGCCGCCGATCCCGGAAACAGATCGCCGCGAAAATCCACCCGCAGGCCATAGCACATCACCGGCACGCCCAGATCATCGACCGCCCGCGCCAATTGCCAGACCTGAGCCTTGGTCAGAAACTGCGCCTCATCCATGAACACGCAGGCAACGCGGCCAATGGCAAACCGCGCCGCCAGCTTGGCAAACAGATCCTCATCCGGGCCAAAGGTATCCGCAGGCTCGCCAATGCCG
>JBBQGU010000341.1:0-3998 GCA_038323315.1 Rhodobacterales bacterium
GGCCATCCGACGACGCTGTATTGCACCGACAGCGTGACGAACGTGCCCGACGGCGTGTTGGTGAAACCCGCGACGGATATCATGAAGATCGACCGGGATATTGTGGCCCAAACCTCGGAAAGTTTTCTGTCGAACGTGTTCCGCTACAAGATGATCGCAGCGACCGATGCGGTCTGGATCGACTGCGACGCCTTTTGTCACAAGCCTTTCCCGGATGAGATGCAGAACATCTTTGCTGGCCACGGCCTGCGGGGCGCGTTGAACTGCGGCGTGGTCTATATCCCGCAAAAAGGCGAATTGATCACCCGGCTGCTGGACTATTACGACAATTTGCCTGAGGCCCCGGCCTGGTTCAACAAGAACACCCGCAAGAAACTGGACAAACAGCCGACCAACCTGCCGCAAGCCGTGCGGATCTACAACGCCGAACGCACCGCCTTTGGCCCGCAGGCCTTTACCTGGTTCGCCCAGCAGACCGGCGATTTTGCAAAGGCGCTGACGCCCGATTACCTCTACCCTGTGCCGTTCCAGTTGAACGACGTGTTCTACGACCCCTATGGCCGTGTCGAGGGGCATTTTACCGAACACACCCTGTCAGTGCATCTGTACACCAACGGCACCAAACCGTGGTGGCGCAAGAACGTGCCGCTGGCCAATTCCTACGCCGCGCGGATGTGCGAACAGATTGGTGTCGATCCGTCGAAGGCGTTGGAGGAATGATCCCTCATCCGTCCTTGCGGCCGTCTTCGGTCGGACGCCGCGAAGACGGCCGCAAGGACGGATGAGCGCGGGATCAGGGTTTGAACGGCGCCATCCCCGCGCGGGCCAATTCATCGGCACGCTCGTTCTCGACATGTCCGGCATGGCCCTTGATCCATTTCCAGACCACCTGATGGCCGGATTGCGCCGCCTCCAGCCGCTGCCACAACTCGACATTCTTGACCGGCGACCCGCCCGCCGTGCGCCAGCCCTTGCGCTTCCAGCTGTGAATCCACTCAGTTACACCGTTCTTCACATAGGCGCTGTCGGTGATGATCGTGATCGGGGTCGGCTTGGTCAGCGCCTCCAGGGCGGAAATCGCCGCCAGCAACTCCATCCGGTTGTTGGTCGTATGCGCCTCGCCGCCCTGCAACGTGCGTTCCTTGACCACGACACCGTCCTGCCGCGCCAGCATCAGCACGCCCCAGCCACCGGGGCCCGGATTGCCCGAACAGGCACCGTCGGTATAGGCGAAGAGGTCGGGCATCAGCAGTCCTTCACAGCAGCATCGGAATAAACAGACAGGCCAGCACCCCCGTCGTCAGCATGAACCGCAAGTGCAGCCACCATTCCGGTGCCAAACCCTGCCGCCAGAACACATAATCCAACCCCAGCAGCCCGACAAAGCCCGCCGCCAGCCATCGCGCTGCAGAATCCGGCCCACCCCCGACTAAGACAAACGCCCACATCGCCGGCAGCACCGACAGACCATAACCCACCGCCGCCACCTGCCCCTTGGCCCGGGTCGCAAAGCCCCACAGCACGCCCGACATGAATGCCAGAATGATGATGCCATAGGACAGCGACACATAGGGCCCGATGAACCTTGGCCCCAGCACCCGCGTCCCCCAGTCCGCCAACCCCGGATAGACCTGTGTCAGCAGCCCCCACCCAAAAGGTATAAGCCCCGCGAGACCCAATACCAGAGCCGAGCGTGGGATCATGACCCCATCTCCAGCATCAATGCCGCGATGCGCCTGGCACGGATATCGGGGCGTTTGGCGGCTTCGATCTGGTACAGCAGCCCGCGTCGTTTCCCTGCTGTCAGCGCTTGCCACGCCTCGGTCAGCCCGCTGTGCAGCAGGGCCGCCGTCACATCATCGGGCGTCTCCATAGCGTCGGGCGGGGCGGGGCGCAGACGGTTTTCCACCACTTCGCCCGGTAAGTTGCCGATCCGGTCCAACAGGCTTTTTCCTGCCCATCGGAACACCACCACAGACGGTGGCAGGCGCATGATGGTATACACGCTCCGCCCCCAGGCCAAAGGCTCGACCGCCGCTTCTAAACTGAGCCAGTCACCGGCCATGTCAGCGGCTCATGCCGGTTCCCGCAAACTGCGTGGCACCTTGAATTCGACATGTTCCTGCGCGGTTTCGACCAGTTCTACCGTGACGTCATAGCGCGCGCGAAAGGCGTCGATCACCTCGGTCACCAGCTCCTCCGGAGCCGATGCCCCAGCAGTCACCCCCACAGATCGCACCCCCTGCAAGGCGCGCCAGTCGATATCCGTGGCGCGCTGCACCAATTGCGCATAGCCGCAACCGGCGGCCTGGCCCACCTCGACCAACCTTCGCGAGTTTGACGAGTTCGGCGCACCGATCACCAGCAAAGCGTCGATCCGAGGCGCAATCGCCTTGACGGCGGCCTGCCGGTTGGTGGTGGCATAGCATATGTCTTCCTTATGCGGGCCAATGATCATCGGAAACCGTCCCTGCAAGGCCGCGACGATCCCCGCCGTGTCATCGACCGACAGGGTGGTCTGGGTGATGTAGGCCAGTTTCCCCGCGTCCCGCACCACAAGCCCTGCGACATCGGCGGCGGTCTCGACCAGCAAAACTTCACCCTCGGGCAGTTGGCCCATCGTGCCCACCGTCTCGGGGTGGCCGGCATGGCCGATCATCACCATCTGCAGGCCTGCGTCATAATGCCGCGCCGCCTCGTTATGCACCTTGGTCACCAGTGGGCAGGTCGCATCGACGGCGATCATCTGGCGAGCGGCGGCGGCCAATGGCACCGATTTCGGCACGCCATGGGCGGAAAAGATCACCGGCCGGTCGGTCGGACACTCGTCCAACTCCTCGACGAACACAGCCCCTTTGGCGCGCAGGGCGTCCACGACATATTTGTTGTGCACGATCTCATGCCGCACATAGACCGGCGCACCCCATTTCTGCAGCGCCAGTTCGACGATCTTGATGGCGCGGTCCACACCGGCGCAAAAGCCGCGCGGGGCGGCGAGGTATAGGGTCAACGGTTCCATGGCCTAGACCTAAACGCCGGATGCGCGGTCGTCCAGTGGGGCGTCACAGGAATAGGTACCACGCGGCAGGGTCGTGATGTGAAGCCGGGTATGAGGGATGATGGTTAAGCACTGATTCGCGGCATTAGGTCAGAGGGCGAATGGTGCGGAAGGCGCCGACTGATTGGATCCTCGGCCAAAGAACAGCACGCCAACAACAAAGCCTGTCCTGGCCCGGTACATCGATGCCGTCGCATCCGGATCACCGACTCAGGTCAGAACACAGGACCATCGACCCGCCGTCAAAGATGGGCGTCAACGACGGGCGTCATAAAATCGGGAAAGGCCGGAGTGGTTTCCTGCCCCGGCTCATCGACGATCACTTCGCCTCGATGCTGACGTCTTCGCGGTCCATCGGACGCGGCTCGCGCGGCGGGCGGCCGATCACCTCGCGCAGCTCGTCCAGCTCGATGAAGTTGTCGGCCTGACGGCGCAGCTCGTCGGCAATCATCGGGGGCTGGCTGCGGATTGTCGATACCACCGACACGCGAACCCCTTGACGTTGCAAGCTTTCGATCAAAGGCCGGAAGTCCCCGTCGCCGGAGAACAGCACGACATGGTCGACCCGTGGGGCCAGTTCCATGGCATCCACCGTCAACTCGATATCCATGTTGCCCTTGACCTTGCGGCGGCCCTGACTGTCGGTGTATTCCTTGGCGGGCTTGGTGACCATCGTGAAGCCGTTATAGTTCAGCCAATCGACCAGAGGACGAATCGGCGAATATTCGTCGTTTTCCAGCAGTGCGGTATAGTAGAATGCCCGCAACAGGCGGCCCCGCCGCATGAATTCCTGACGCAACAGCTTATAGTCGATGTCAAAGCCCAGCGATTTCGCCGCAGCATAAAGGTTGGACCCATCGATGAACAATGCCAGTCGTTCGTCTTTGTAAAACATAATTTTCTCCCTAATCTTTTGCCGTGCGCCGGTCTAACACTTACC
>JBBQGU010000342.1:0-3991 GCA_038323315.1 Rhodobacterales bacterium
CCTGATCTTCTTGCAGTAGCTGTCGCTCAGGGTCATGTGCCACTGGGCGATGTGCTTGGGATTGCTCCATCCCGCCTCGTGGTCCTTGATGAACTCATCCGCAAAATCACCGAAGCTGACCGAGGCGATTTCGCGCGCGGCCTCTTCTTCCCGCTTTTCCACCTTGGGGTCGATCCCCTTGACCAGCAGCTTTCGCGCTGCCGTGGCCTTCTCGCGCGCCTCGGCCAACGTGACAGTCCCGGCTGACCCGAGGCCCAGTTCACGGTTTTTCTTGGTGCCGATCGTGTAGAGGAAGGTCCACCGCTTTGCCCCGGTCGGCGAAACTCGCAGATAAAGGTTGCCACCATCGGCATATCGCCCCGGATCCTTTAGGCCCGCGACCGTTTGCGCGGTTAGCAAATGAAGCTGGCGAGTCATGGTCCCGAACCCTCCTTCGCACTAGGCGTCCTAGCTCCTGTCCTAGCCTAAAACCGGGATTCAGGCAACCTGAGGGAGACTAGGCGGGACGTCCGAAAACCCAAATCGCGCACAAGACACGGAAATCATTATATAAAATAACTCAATGCGGGACGATGCGGGACTGCCAGAAACAGGGAACTGGCGGAAGCGGTGGGATTCGAACCCACGGTGGAGTTCCCCCCACGCTAGTTTTCAAGACTAGAGCCTTAAACCACTCGGCCACACTTCCGGTCTGTCACGGCAAAGCCTTCCGGCCTGTCGCGTGGCTTGTAACCACAATCCTGCCTGTCCGTCCAGACCATATGCCTTCAAACTGCGCCTTGGCCCCGGACCTGTTTCTGTGATGCAGATGTGATCGGTTCATTTCCGCCGTGGGGCCCGCATACCCTTCCCAGTTCAACTCGGTCCGGGTATAATGCCACAATGTCGGGACCCGCTGGGCGGGCGAAACAAAGCACGGCAGCAGACCGCGCGGGTTCATGGGGGCGGAACATGGCAGGAATGGCATTGAAATCCTTGGTCTATCTGGGATTGTTCATGGGTTTGGTCGCAGGATGCGAACCGGGCACCAACGGCGATACGGTGATCAGCGAACCCCTCGCAGACGGTGCCACGGCGACTGCCGAGGCGACAGCCCCCGCCACCTCGGTGCGGTTGGTGGACCGTGACGTCGAAGCGCCGCAGGATTTTCAGGTCACCGACAAGGGACTTTGGGACGGCCGTCCCTCGCTTGGCGGCGTCTGGGTCGCGGCAGCCTCGGTCCGCGACCCGATGCGCGTCATCATGCGCAACCCGGCCAATGGCAAATTCGTCATCGGCGCGCTGTTCCGGCGCGAGGCGGACAATCCTGGCCCGAAACTGCAGATCTCCTCGGACGCCGCCGATGCGCTGGGGCTGGTGGCGGGCGAGCCTGCCACCCTGAACGTGACGGCCCTGCGCCGCGAAGAGGTGCCGGTGCAGGCCCCCGATGCGACCAATCCGCTGCTGGATACGCCTGAAACCCTGGCAGGTGCAGATGTGGCCTCGGCCGCCGATGCCGCCATCACGGCGGCGCCGATCGCTGCCACACCGGCGGCGCAACCTGCCGCCCGAATACCGGCGGCTGAACCGGCGCCCCAAGCCTCCCCCCCCGCCCCCGGCGGCACGCAGATCCAGATCGGCATCTTTTCGGTCGAAGGCAATGCCAACCGCGCCGTCACAACCCTCGCCAAATCCGGCATCACGGCGTCGGTGCGCAAGGAAACCAGCCTTGGCAAACCGTTGTGGAGCGTGTTTGCCAGCGGCAACGCCGCCTTGCTGGCCCAGATCAAGAAAGCAGGCTTTCAGGATGCCTACTTCATCACACGATAGGACCCCATCATGATCCGCACCCTTCGCCAGATTGCCTGCCTGATCGCCCTTGCGGTGACCGCTGCCCTGCCCGCACGTGCCTTTGAAACGGCGGCCTCGGCCGCATGGGTGTATGACATGACGACCAACACCGTCCTTATGGACAAACAGGGCGAGGTGCCCCTGCCGCCCTCGTCCATGGCCAAGCTGATGACCCTGAACATGCTGTTCGAGGCCTTGCAGGACGGCCGTGTGACGATGGAGACGACCTTTGCCGTCTCTGAAAAGGCTTGGAAGATGGGCGGGTCCAAGATGTTCGTCAAACCGGGCGACCTGCCGACGGTCACCGAACTAATTCACGGCATCGTCATCAACTCGGGCAATGACGCCTGCGTGGTGGTGGCCGAGGGGCTGGCCGGGTCCGAGGATTACTTTGCCGAACTGATGACGGCACGGGCGCAGGTGCTGGGCATGACCCAATCCACCTTTGCAAATTCTTCGGGCTGGCCGGACCCCGGTCAGCGCATGTCGGCCCATGACCTTGGTCGCCTCGCCGTTCACCTGATCACCGAGTTTCCGGAATACTACCCCTTCTTCGCGATGAGCGGCTTCAACTACAAGGATCGCGTGCCCTCCAACGGCAACAACCGCAATCCCATGCTCAAGGTCGAGGCGGACGGAACCTGGACGGCCGATGGCCTGAAAACTGGCCATACCGAGGAGGGTGGCTATGGCCTTGTCGGGTCGGCGGTTCACAAGGACGGGCGCCGCATCGTGGTTGTGCTGAACGGTTTTGCCAAGGATGCAGACCGGGCCCGAGAATCCGAAGCGATCGCGAACTGGGCCTTTCGCCAGTTCGCCCTGAAAACCGTGGTCAAGGCCGGGACCGAGATTGCCGAGGCAGATGTCTTTCTCGGCAATGTCGGCAAGGTCGGGCTGGTTGCGGATCAGGATTTGCGCCTCTTGATCCCGGCAGGCGCCGCGAACGCGATCTCGGCCGAGGTTCTGTATCAAACCCCCCTCAAGGCGCCGATCAAAAAGGGTGACAAGTTGGCGCAACTGGTCGTTTATCTGCCCGATTTGCCCGAAAACCGCGTCGACCTGTTCGCGGCCAGAGATATCGACGAGGCGGGCTTCATGGACCGCGTGATGATGGCCTTCACCACGTTGCGCAGTCGCTACGGCGTCTGACCTGATGGCGTTCCTGTCGTTTGAAGGCATCGACGGATCAGGCAAATCGACCCAGGCCCGACTGTTGGCCGACACCCTGCGCAGCCTTGGCCACAATGTCACCCTGACCCGCGAACCCGGCGGCAGTCCGGGGGCCGAGGAAATCCGTCGGCTGGTGCTGCAAGGCGACCCCGACCGCTGGTCCGCCGAAACCGAGATCCTGCTGTTCACCGCCGCCCGCCGCGACCATCTGGAAAAGACCATCCAGCCCGCCCTCGCGCGCGGCGAGGTTGTTATAACGGACCGTTTCGCCGACAGCACGCGGATGTACCAAGGCATCTCCCGCGGTGATCTGACGATCACGGTGGATAAACTGCACGCCCTGATGATCGGTGTCGAACCCGACCTGACCTTTCTGATCGACATCGACCCCGCCGTCAGCCTCGGTCGCGCCCAAGCCCGCGCCGGTCACGAAATGCGGTTCGAGGCGATGGGACTGGACCTGCAAACCAGGTTGCGCGCAGGTTTCCTGAGCCTCGCCACCAACACCCCGCGCTTTCAGGTCATCCAAGGCGATCAGGACCCGGCCCATGTCGCGGCACAGGTCACCCAGATCGCCCTGACCCATCTGGCGCAGACAGTGTGAGACAATCGCAACACCCCCACCAAACCCAAAATTCCGCCTACGGAATTTGCAAATTTCGCAGAAATTTGGCCCTTCGATGACCGACATCACCGAACCCGACCGGATCGAGGGCGCGCCCCATCCCCGCCACACCGCACATCTGCTCGGCCAATCCTCCGCCGAACAAGACTTCCTCGCCTCCTTCAACCGCGGCCGCCTGCATCACGGCTGGCTGATCACCGGCCCGCGTGGCGTGGGCAAGGCAACCCTCGCCTGGCGGCTGGCACGCTTTCTGCTGGCCACCCCGGACGCCGACGGCATGTTCGCCCCGCCCCCCCGCACGGCCCGCGGCCGCCCCCCACATCCCCCCGGGCGGGCCCGCGCCCGCGCCCAGGCCGCCCCCCCCCG
>JBBQGU010000343.1:0-3977 GCA_038323315.1 Rhodobacterales bacterium
GCCAATTGGTGCTGGTGTTGGTTGTGCTGGGGGGGATTTCTGCGGCGCTGTGGGCCGTAAACACCTATTACCTGCCGCTGGATCTGCTGGCGGAAAGATTTGTAAGACAGTTCAGCCTGCTGGCCTTGTCGGCCGGCCCGCTGGCCTGAGGAAACATCATGGAAAAAATTCAATCCGCCATCGAAAAGGCCCGCACCGCCCGCGCGACTGCGGTGACTGGCGTGCCGTTCCAACCGCAGCCCCCCCCGCCGGTGTTGGTCCCCGAACCCGAATCCGACCCCGAGCCCATTCAGTCCAGCGCCGCCGCCTGGGACGCACTCGCGCCTTATACCGCCGATCCTGCACAGTTGCGCAAACATCGCGTGATGACTCTGAACGGCGGTGCCGCCGCCTCACCCTTTGACATGATGCGCACCAAGGTCATGCAGCAGATGCGCGCCAACAACTGGCGCCGTCTGGCCATCACTTCGCCCTCGGCGGGCTGCGGTAAAAGTACCTTGACGCTGAACCTGGCCTTCAGTCTGGCCCGTCAACGCGAACAGCGCATCATTCTGGCCGAACTGGACCTGCGGCGTCCCAGCCTCGCCCGCACTCTGGGCATTCAGGGCCGCCCCTCCTTTTCCCAGACCTTGGAAGGCAAGGCCGACTTTGCCAATGTCGCCCTGCGCCATGACGAGGGCCTTGCCTTGGCGGTCAACGACGGCGTTGTGCGCGATCCGGCCGAACTGTTGCACGGCTCGACCGTCGCAGTTGCGCTGGCCGACATCGAGGCGCGCTATGCCCCGGACATGATGCTGTTCGACATGCCGCCGATGCTGGTGTCCGATGATGTGATGGCCTTCATGACCCATGTCGACGCCGTGCTGCTGATCGCCGCCGCCGAGACGACCACGGTCAAGGAGATTGACCTGTGCGAGCGTGAACTTGCCGCCCAGACCAATGTCATGGGGGTCGTGTTGAACAAGTGCCACTTCATGGGCAAAGAATATTCCTACGGATATTACTAGGCGCAGCGCACCTTCGCCGGTATCACGAAACCATGCCTCGGCCCCGACGTTATCTGCCACACAGCCAAGGCGCAGCCAGAACAGCGAAAGGACAGTCCATGGCGACCCGCAGCCTTGCTGCCCGGCTTGGTCAGGCGGCCCGCTCGATATTCAGCTTTCAGGTCCTGATCCATCCGCTGCGGATGCTGCATTATTATGGCTACAGCCATGCGTTGCAGCGCCCGAAACTGACCCTTGGCCGCAATGTCCGGCTGGCCCCCAACACCTCGTTTCGCAATGCCGAGCGGATTGTCTTGGGCGATCTGGTGCAACTGGGCGAATATGGGGCCCTGTGGGCGGGCGGTTCGACATCCTGGATCAGGGTCGGCGCGCGCACGACCTTTGGTCCGGGCTGTTTCGTGACCGCAGCGGATTACGGTCTGGCCGCCGGCGTTCCGATCACCGATCAGAAGATGACCGAACGCGATGTGATCATCGGGTCCGATTGCTGGATCGGCGCCAAGGCGGTCATCACGGCAGGCGTGACGCTGGGCGATGGCTGTGTGATCGGCGCGGGGGCAGTCGTGACGCGCGACGTACCCGCCGGTGCCATCGTCGCAGGCGTTCCCGCCCGCATCATCCGCATGCGGGTGTGATCAGCCACGCAGGGCCTGACCCAACATCCACCCCGCCCGCGTCACCCGCAACCGCGCCAGCATCGCCAAACCTGCCAACCGTTCGTTCGTCGTCAGTCCCTGATGGCGCAGCATCCGCGGCGTATGGGCCAGGATGCTGACCGGCATCATCACGGCCCGCCCCGCCCATCTGACCCGCGCCACCGGACCTTTGCCGTTGACGCCAAAGCCTTCCTCGGTCAACCGCAGCCACTTTTTCCGCAGCGCTGCCCAATCCCCGCGCGACGGATGCGCCACCTGCAACTCGGGCGCATAAATAATACCATACCCCTTGGCCCGCGCCCTGTGGCACCAGTCCAGATCCTCGGACACACCGCCCGCAAAATCACCGACATCCGCAAAAACATCCCGCCGCGTCAACAGGTTGGCAGTGACAGAAAACCCCTTGCGCGTCACATAAGACTGGTTGTCAAAGGCAAATACCGCCTCAAACGCCTGCGCGCCGTTACGTGGCCCAGCCGTTTCATCAAACACCGCCACCGCCCCGCCGACCAGATCGGCCCGCTCCGCCACACGGTGCGCCGTGGCCAGCCAATCCGCACCGGGCACACAGTCACTGTCCAGAAAGAACAGGCGCTGTGCCGTCGTCTCGGCCACCCCCCGGTTGCGCGCAGCGTAGGCGCCCTTACGCCCTTCGGTCACGATCCGCAGATCGGGCCAAGCCGCACGCACCACGCCCAGACTTTCGGTCGAGCCATTGTCGACCACCACCACCTCGACCTCGGGCGGCACGGTTGGCAGCAGCGCCGCCAGACAGCGCATCAACCGCGTCACATCGTTGTAATGCGGGATTATGACGGCGGCGTCAGCCACCCACCCGCTCCATCAGACTGCGCAGCGCCGATTCGTAGGCTGCAAGCTTTGCCCGCCCCTTGACCAACGCCGTTGCCGCCTCGGCCTGCAATGTCGCACGGTCGTCATAGGCGGCAACGATCTTGGCCAGAATGGCCGGCCCCGCTTCGGTGGTGCAATCCACCGTGCGATTATAGCCGATGGACCCGAACAGCCCGGCAAATTTGCGACTATACGCCATCGGGATCACCGGCACGCCGGACGAGAACGCCGCGATACAGGCATGCATCCGCGCCCCCATAAAGAAATCCAACCCCGCGATATAACTCTTGGCCTCGGACGGCGAGGCAAAGGCCGGCGCCATCACCACCCCCGGAAACTCCCCCGCCAGTTGGACCGAGGCGCGCAGATCATCCTCCTTCACCATGCGGCCACCCGGCACGATGACATGCGGCACCAGATGCACAACGCAGCCCAGACCCTGAAAGTGCCGGATCAGATCCCGCATCAGCCCCGGATAATCCAACCCAATCCCAAACTCGTTCTTGCCGGTATACCCCCCGGCCATCAACAACCCCGAGACATTGATGCCAACCTGCATCGGCCCCGCTACACGCGGCGCTGGTGCGGTGTAAGGCAATCGCAACGCCACGTCCGACGCCTCGATCGCCTTGCCCTGATAGCCCAGATCGCGCAACGCCGCCGTCGACATGGCATCCCGTGTGGCCACCACCGCCGACAGCCGCAACGACAACCGCGCCAGAAACCGGGACAAGGGTCGCGAAAAAGGCCCGATGGTCTGTGGCGCCACGACGAGCGGCGTCCGCGCCAGATGGGTCAGAAACTTTAAGATAAACATCCGGTTCAAGCGCCCCGTGCCGTAGATATCCGCAAAACTGTCGCCCGCGCCGATGTCCACAACCATATCCGACCTCAGCGCTATGGCGAAAAACCCGAACGGATTGATCATCATCCGCCCATCCATATCCACCACCTTGATATCCGGCCCGGTGACATAGGGCGCGCGCGCGTCCTTCCAGTCGACCACGGTGATGACCATTTCACGCGCCAGACTCTGCGCCAGATTGCGCAGAATATCGACCTCGGACACGGTCAGCGCCCCCACCCCCAGATTGTCGGACCGGGTGGAATGCATGATCAGGCAGATGCGCAGCGGGCGTTTGGGCATAGGGGGTCCGATATTGTTCTATGCCTAACGCAGTGCGCGGCGAAGGGTGCCAAGGAAATTTTTAATATTTCGCGTCCAAGGGTTCTGACGCGCCGCCGCCGCAATCTGCAAGCCCCGATACTGCGGCACAGGCCGCCCGACCAGCCGCAGCGCCGCCAGCCGCGCCCACAGCGCCCGCCGACGCTCGCGCTGCCCTGGCTGTATGGCGTCAAGGCTTGCAAGCTCAAAACCCGCCGTCTCGATCCGCCCAGCCGCCGCCGCCGCCGCAATCACCTCGGCCCCCAACGGGGTGCGCGCCACGATCAGGCTGACCCC
>JBBQGU010000344.1:0-3973 GCA_038323315.1 Rhodobacterales bacterium
GAATTGTTGTCGGACATCTCGTTGCGCTTGGCACCGGGCTCTTTTCACTTTCTGACCGGGCCTTCGGGGTCGGGCAAATCCACTTTCCTGAAACTGTGCTATGCCGAACTGCTGCCGACCGCAGGCCGCCTGACCCTGTTCGACCGCGAGGTGCGCAGCCTGTCGCGCGACGATGTCGCCCTGACCCGCCGCCGCATCGGCGTGGTGCATCAGGATTGCCAGTTCATCGACCACCTGCCTCTGGCCGCCAATGTCGCCCTGCCCCTGACCGTCGCTGGCCGCCCCACGGTTGCCGCCGACTTGTCCGACCTGTTGGGCTGGGTCGGCCTCGACCAACTGGCCGAGGCGAAACCACCCTCCCTCTCCGGCGGCGAGCGGCAACGCGCCGCCCTCGCCCGTGCCATCATCATGGGGCCGGATGTGATCCTGGCCGATGAACCGACCGGCAACCTCGACTGGGAATTGTCCCTGCGCCTGCTGACCCTGCTGGTCGAGTTGAACAAGATGGGCAAGACCATCCTCGTCGCGACCCATGACATGAACCTGATCCGCCAGGCCAAAGCCCAGATCGCCGCCCGCGTCCTGCGCATCACCAAACGCCGCATCCAGCTTGCAGGGGCCGACCTGTGATGTGCCTGAACGACCCGCTCCTCAATCCCTCACGGTCTTTCCTCGCAGGCCGCCGCCCGGCCCGTTCCAGCGAAGATCGCCCGCAAGGGGGGGATGCGCCCCCCCCCCAGCGCCACCACAGATGCGCCCCATGACCCAACGCGCCTCCTCCGACCGCGTTGTCCCGCCCTCCGGCGCGCCCGCCCACCTGACCTCCTTCACCGCCGCCGCGATGACGTTTCTCGCCGTCTTCGCCCTCGCCCTCTCCCTCGCCTCGGGTCGCCTGGCCTCCCGCTGGGCGGACGCTTTGGACAACACTGCCACCATCCGCATCTCCGCCCCGCCTGACCAGGTTACCCTCCAGACCAGGGCCGTCCTCGACATCCTGCAAACCACCCCAGGCGTCGCTTCGGCCCGCGCCCAGACCCCGCAAGAACAGCGCAAACTGCTCGAACCCTGGTTCGGCCCCGACCTGCCGCTGACCGACCTGCCCCTGCCCCAACTGATCGAGGTGGTCGAAGCCGCCCCTGGCTACGACGCCGAAGGCCTGAAACAGCGGCTTGCGGCCGAGGCGCCCGGCGCCGTCCTCGACGACCACACCCGCTGGCGCAAACCCATGGCCGAGGCTGCATCGCGGCTCCGCCTCCTCGGATACCTCTCCATCGCCCTGATCGGTGCCGCCATGGCCGCCATGATCACCCTCGCCGCCAATGCGGCCCTCGCGGCCAACGCGCAGGTGATCAAGGTCCTGCGTCTGGTCGGCGCCAAGGACACCTACATCGCCCGCGCCTTCGTCCGCCGCTTCACCCTGCGCGCCGTGGCAGGCTCCTGCGTCGGCGCTGCCTTGGGCACCCTCAGCATTTCCCTCCTGCCCGCGCAGGACGAGGCCGGCGGTTTCCTCACCGGCCTCGGCTTCACCGGCGCAGGCTGGCTCCTGCCGTTCACCCTGCCCCTCCTCGCCGCAATCGTCGCCTTTGCGGCAACCCGCATCGCCGCCTTTGCCACGCTCAAAAGGCTCACATGATGCCCAGACCCGTGCAATGGCTGCTGTCGCTGATCTTCATCACCCAGATGTACCTCGTCATGGCCGCAGCCGCCGTGGTCTTCGCCATCCCCGCCCTGCTGTCGCGCAACATGGCCTTCGTGGGCGTGCGGTTCTACTGCAACTGGGTGCGCCGCTCCGCCGCCCTCCTCGTCGGGCTGCGCTCTGAAATCCGCGGCCCCGTCCCGCAAACCGAAGTCCTGATCGCCGCCAAACACCAAAGCTTCTTCGACATCATCCTTCTGTGTTCTGTCCTGCCCCGCCCCAAATTCATCATGAAGCGCGAGTTGATCTGGGCGCCCTTCCTCGGCCAATACGCCCTGCGCATGGGCTGTATCCCGGTCGATCGCGGCAAGCGCGGCACCGCCATCGCCAAGATGAAATCCGACGTCGCCAAAGGGGCGGCCCAACCCGGTCAGTTGGTGATCTACCCCCAAGGCACCCGCGTGGCCCCGGGCGAGGCAAAACCCTACAAGATGGGCACCGGCCTCCTCTATGAACAACTCGCCCAGACCTGCATCCCCGCCGCCACCAATGTCGGCGTCTTCTGGCCCAAACATGGCCTGATGCGCCTGCCCGGCCTCGCCGTGATGCAATTCCTTCCCGCCATTCCCCCGGGCCAACCCGTGCCCGAGTTCATGACGCAAATGGAATCTACCGTCGAATCCGCCTCGCTGATCCTGATGCGCGAGGCCGGGTGGACCCAACCGTCAGAGGCTGCGGCATGACCACCTCCGCCGCCACCGTCGCCCATATCCTCGACACCTTCCCCAATCTGAACCTGACCACCAAACGCATGTTCGGCGAATACGCCGTCTATCTCGATGGCATCGTCGTGGCGTTCATTTGCGACGACACCTTGTTCCTCAAACCAACCCCTTCTGCCCTCGCCATCCTGCCAGACGCGCCCAAAGGCCCCGCCTATCCCGGCTCCAAAGACGACATCATTGCCGCAGAAGCCCTCGACGACCCCGACCTGTGCACCCGTGCCCTTCGCGCCACCGCCGCCGACGCCCCGCCACCAAAACCCAAAAAGCCCAAATCTGCAAAACCAAAGCCTCATTCACTTTGACTCAAATATCCTGCGGGGGTCCGGGGGTGCAAAACCCCTGGTGCCAGCCAAAGGCACAACCCCAAAAGGCCGCAATATGGACTGGATCACCACCCTCGACGACCTGCACAGCCACTACGCCAGCCCCAGCAAACCCGCCTGTGCCAAAGTCACGCCCCACCTGACCCCCGCCTATGCCGCCTTCATCGCCCGCTCGCGGTTCTGCATCCTCTCCACCGTAGGCCCCGAGGGCACCGACGGCTCCCCGCGCGGCGACCTGGGCCCCGTCGTGACCGCCCTTGACGCCCGAACCCTCGCGCTCCCCGACTGGAAGGGCAACGAGCGGATCGACAGCCTCCGCAACATAATCCGCGATGGCCGCGTCAGCCTGATCTTCCTCATCCCAGGCTCCACCACCGCCATCCGCGTCAATGGCACCGCCAAAATCACCGCCGACCCCGCTTTGTGCGAAACCTTCATCCGCGATGACAAACACCCCCGCACCGTGATCGTGATCACCGTGGCCGAGGTCTATTCCCAATGCGCCCGCGCCCTGCAACGCTCTGAACTATGGACCGCAGGCGACCAATCCCGCGACCTGCCCTCTGCCGGCCAGATGCTGCAAGACGCCACGATGGGTGCCATCGACGGCCCGATCGACGGCAGCGCCTACGACCGCGACCGCGCCACGCGGGCCCATCTGGGCTGGTGGTAACCGCCGGAAATCCGTTGACAACTGGCCTGAAATGACCCTCAATTACTGTATTAAGGGAGGATAATTGCATGGCTGACAACTTTTATATTTACGAAGATATCGTCGCGTTGGGCAATACCACATTCAATGATGATGGCAGCGGCAACGACTGGCTGGCCCTGTCAGGCGATTATGGCGGAACGCAGAGCAATCCCGGTGCGTTTTTGATCCTGTCGTATTTCAAGTACAGTACCAAGCCCGGTCCGACAGACTTCGCATTTGCCTTCAGTCTGCCGCAGGGCCTCGGCGGGGTAAAGATCTATGGCGGCATCGAAAACGCCATGGGTGGCGCAGGGTCCGAAGTGATCTTTGGCAGCGACGTCGGAAATGTTCTGCAAGGCGACCCGGATGATGTTCCGGGTGGCGGCGATGTGCTCAACGGATTTGGCGGCGACGATACCCTGATCGGCATGGGTGGCAATGATGTCTTGCAGGGTGGCAATGACAACGACCTGCTGTTCGGTGACGAAATTCCCTTCCAGCGTACCGGCAATCTGGCTCCAGGGGATGACGTGCT
>JBBQGU010000345.1:0-3902 GCA_038323315.1 Rhodobacterales bacterium
CGCCTCGGTTTCAGGAAAGCCGCGCCACGACCACGGGATCGTCCACAGTCTGCGGCCACCGCCATCGGCCTGCGCCAGTGCGGTGAATATGGCCTCTTTGTGCGCGGCCCATTCGGCGGGGTACAGGATCATGCGGCAGTCATAAGGGGCCGGACCCGGTCAGTCCAGCGGGGGCGCGCCGCCGGATGCGGTGCGGTCGGCGATGAACCGGGCCAGACGCGCCTCGGCCTCGGCCCCATGCGGTGGCGGTTTGAAATCAGCGAGAACCCGTTGCCAGATGGCCGTCGCGCGGCGGTCCGATGACAAAGCGCCAGCCTCGGTCCATTGGCCATGGTTGGACAGGTCGGCGACAAGGGGCGGGTAAAAGGCGCTGTCATAGCGGTCCATCGTATGGGCTGCGGCGAAGAAATGGCCGCCGGGAGGGACCTCGGCCAAGGCGTCAAGGGCGAAATCGGCGGGGTCGGCGCCGGGCTTCACGCATAGTTCGGCAAGGGTCTGCAACGCCTCGATATCGTTGATGAACTTCTCATAGCCAAAGGACAGGCCGCCTTCCAGCCAGCCCGCCGCATGAATGACCAACGTGGCCTGCGCCATCATCGCACCCCACAGGGTATGCGTGGTTTCCTGCGCCGCCTGCATATCCGCCGCATTGGACGCCGCCCCCGAGGCGGACCGCCATGGCAGGCCGATATGCCGGGCCAACTGGCCGGAGCCTATCTGCATCTTGAGGTGTTCAGGTGTGCCAAAGGCCGGGGCACCCGACCGCATATCGACGTTGGACGAAAAGCCGCCATAGCTGACCGGCGCGCCTGCCCGCGCCAGTTGCGCCAGGGTGATGCCGGCCAAAGCCTCGACATGCTGCAAGATCAGCGCGCCTGCCACCGTCACGGGTGCCATCGCCCCGGCAAGGCAGAAGGGCGTGATGATCGACGTCTGGCCCGCGCGCGCAAAGTCGATGATCCCCTGCGCCATCGGCACGTCCAACTGCCGTGGCGAGTTGGTGTTGATGACGGTATAGGCCCAGACGCCATCGGCCCAATCGGCATCGGACAGGTTCAGACCCAGACGGATCATCGCCAGACTGTCCTCGATCTGGCCACGGCCACGGGCATAGACATACATCGGCTTGTCGGCGCGGGTCAGTTGCGCGCCCATCATCGCATAGTGGCGCAGGGGGCTTGGGATATCCTGCGGCTCGACCGAGGGGCCCAGAATGTGGATCACGTCGAAACTTTGTTGCAGGGCCAGCGTTTCCAGATGGTCGCGCAGGGTGCCGGGCCTGCGCCCCCGAACCAGGTCGGTCGCGTTGGGGCAACCGGCACCCGGCCCGAACAGCAGTTGTCCGGGGGCATAATGTCGCTCGCGCCCCGGACCGGCCGCCCGCATCCGCCAGCCTTTGGGCGCTGTGGACAGGGCTGCCGCCACGATGTCGCGCCCGATATGGACCATGTCATCCAGAACCCGCGCCCCGGCTGCGGCGAACAGGTTGCGCGCCTCGGGCAACAGGATTTTCATCCCCTCACGTTCCAGCACGCCCAAGGCAGCGTCGTGCAGCGCGGCAACGGCATCCGCGCTGAACACGGATTGCGGGGTGAAAGGGTGCGTCAGGTGGACATAGTCCACGCTGCGGCCCTTGCGTCGGGGGGTGCGGTCGCGTGCCATGGTGACATGCTAGGTGCTGATGGCCACAAAACGCGTCTGTCCGCGACAGATCATGCCGCTTGCGGCACCATCTGACGCTCGCGGATCGGCAGGTGGATCAGCGCCGAGAAGGCACCGACCCCGACGCCGATCCACCAGACCGTGGTATAGTCGCCGGTCAGGTCATACATCTTGCCGCCGAGCCAGACGCCAAGGAACGACCCGATCTGGTGGCTGAGGAACACGAAGCCGTACAGCGTGCCCATATAGCGCAACCCGTAAATATGCGCGACAAGGCCGGAGGTCAGGGGCACCGTGGCCAGCCACATCGCCCCCATGCTGGCGCTGAACAGCAGCACGGTCAGCGGAGTCATCGGCAGCATGATGAACAGGGCCGAGACGATGGTGCGCCCGGTATAGATCGCGGCCAGCAGGTATTTCTTGCTGTACCGTTTGCCCAGCCAACCCGCCGTGATGCTGCCTGCAATGTTGAACAACCCGATCACCGAGATGGCGATGGCCCCAAGGGCCGAGGTGGTGGTGATGCCGATCCCGGCCAACATGCCCGTTGGATCGATCGCGCCGCATTTCTCGGTCACGAAGGCCGGGAAGTGGGCGGTGATGAAGGCAAGCTGATAGCCGCAGGAAAAGAACCCCATGAAGATCATCAGGTAAGACGGGTCTTTGAAGGCGCGTTTCAACACGGTGCCGAGGCTTTCTTCCAGCTCCTGTCTGGTGGCGACAGTGGGGGAGTTCAGGAAGGGCAGGGCAAACAGGGTGACAAGGATCACGCCTGCGAAGATCACGAAGACGACCTGCCAAGGGTAATGGTTCAGCAGGGCTTGCGCGACCGGCGCGCCAAAGACCTGGCCCGCGCTGCCTGCCGCCGTGGCGATGCCAAGCGCCAGGCTGCGGTTTTCCGGCTTGGCGGCGCGGCCGACGATGGCCAGAATCACGCCAAAGCCGGTACCTGCAATGCCGAAACCGACCAGAACCTCCAGCAGTTGCATCTGGCCGGGGGTCACCGCATAGGACGACAGGATCAACCCGGCGGAGTACATCAGCGCACCCGCAATGATCGCGCGCTTGTCGCCAAAGCGTTCGGCCAAGGCGCCAAAGATCGGCTGGCCGATGCCCCAGGCCAGATTCTGGATCGCGATCGCCATCGAGAAATCTGACCGCAGCCAGCCGAACTCCTCCGCAATCGGCAGTTGGAAAACGCCGAAACTGGCGCGGATTGCAAAGTTCAGCATCAGGATCGCGCAACCAGCAATCAGAACCGGGGTGAAGAGGCTGGATTTGGTCATGGCGCGGCTCCTGTCAGAACCGCGACCCTTATCCCCCTTGATGCCGGGGTCAAACGGATTATTGTAATGATCACAATCAGCCTAAATGCTGGGTGCCACGCTTTGCGGCAAGGTCCATCTGGTGTTGACGCTCGCGGAACCTTGCACGGTCCGATGCGTCGTATTCGTCCAAGCAATGCGGGCAGCAGACGCCGTTTTCATAAGCCGGACTGGCGCGGTCGGCATCGGATAGCGGGCGACGGCAGGCGCGGCAGGCGGTGAAGTCGCCCGGGATCAGGCCGTGGCCAACCGAAACACGCTCGTCAAAGACAAAGCATTCGCCCTGCCACAGGCTGTCTTGGGCCGGCACCTGTTCCAGATATTTCAGGATGCCGCCCTGCAGGTGGAAAACATCGGCAACCCCTTGACCAAGCAGGTAGTTCGTCGACTTTTCACAACGGATACCGCCCGTGCAGAACATCGCGATGCGCTTGCCTTGAAAGCGGTCCTTGTTGGCCTGCCACCACGCGGGAAACTCGCGGAAGGCGTGGGTGCCGGGGTCTTCGGCACCGGCAAAACTGCCGATCTGAACCTCGTAATCGTTGCGGGTGTCGATCACGGCCACGTCCGGCGCGCTGATCAGGGCGTTCCAGTCGGCGGGGGTGACATAGTGGCCGACGCGGGCCAAGGGGTCCACATCCGGCTGGCCCATCGTCACGATCTCGGCCTTGATACGCACCTTCATGCGGCCAAAGGGCGGGTCGGCAGCCGTGCTTTGCTTCCACTGCAACCCGTCACAGCCCGGCAGCGCGCGGATATGGGCCAGCACCGCGTCGATCCCGTCACGCGGGCCTGCGATGGTGCCATTGACCCCCTCACCCGCCAGCAACAGTGAACCCTTGACGCCTTGGATCAGGCACAGGTCCAGCAGACCCTGACGCAGCGCGTTGGGGTCCGGAAAGCGGGTAAAGTGAT
>JBBQGU010000346.1:0-3900 GCA_038323315.1 Rhodobacterales bacterium
GATGAGGCGTTGATGCTGGATGTGCATGGCTTTGTGAACACGACCAATGCTTGCAACTTTTTCATCGTGCGCAAAGGCCAGGTTTGGACCAGTACGGGCGATTATTGCATGAACGGCATTACGCGACAGAAGGTGATCGACCTGTGTCGGGCCAACGAAATCCCGGTCTTTGAGCGCAATTTCAGCCTTGTAGATACATATTCTGCGGATGAGGCATTTCTGACCGGGACGTTTGGCGCGCAAACGCCGGTTGGATCTTTGGACGGGCGGCAGATCGGAATGGGGCAGATGGGTGACGTGACGGAGCGGCTGCGCGGATTGTACAAAGCGCTGGTGGGTGCGTGATGCGGATTGCGATGTGGTCGGGGCCGCGCAATCTGTCGACGGCGATGATGTATGCCTTTGCCGCGCGAGGAGATTGCACGGTGGTGGATGAGCCGTTTTATGGAGCCTATCTGGCGGCGACGGGGATCGATCATCCGATGGCCGATGTGGTGATCGCCTCGCAAAGCCGCGATGCGGCAGAGGTGGCGCGCGGCCTGTTAGGGCCAGTGCCGGAGGCGCTGTTTTATCAAAAGCACATGACACTGCACATGATCCCGCAATTTGACCGGACATTTATGCGCGGGCTGACTAATGTGTTCCTGATCCGGCATCCGGCGCGGGTCGTGGCAAGTTATGCTCGTAAGCGGGAGGCGCCGACGCTGGCCGATATCGGCTTTGTTCAGCAGGCGGAGCTGTTTGATGAGGTTAAGGGATGGTTGGGGCGGGCACCATTGGTTATCGACAGCGTGAATATTCGCGCCGATCCGGAAGGGGCGCTCAACAGGCTCTGTTTAGCACTGGGAGTCGATTTCTCGCGCAGGATGCTATGTTGGGATAGGGGCCCGAAGGCCTATGACGGCATTTGGGCGCCTCATTGGTACGGCGCGGTGCATGGCTCGACCGGATTCGAGGCTCCTGAGGGGCCGTTGCCGGTTCTGACCGGGGCGTTTGCCGATCTGGCGGCCGAGGCCATGCCCCATTACGACAGGCTCCGGGCATTTGTGCTTTAGTCGCAGGCATTTGCGCGGGGGGTGGTTATACCGTCTTCTTCAACTCGACCCTGATATGGGGCGATGTGCCGGGGGTTGCGGTTGGGCAGGGCTGGAGGTCCAGGGGAATGACCGAAGTGATCCATGCCATCAAGCTGACGATCGACTCGACCAGCGGTGAACTGGTGCCAAGCGCGGGCTTTCTGCGACTGGATCAGGCAATGTGGCTCGCCGACGGGGATCCGACTGCAGCAGAGGTGTTGGATCACTTTGCCACTGTGATTGCTGGCGCAACTCTGCTGCCATTTGATTGCGGCGACAGCATCGTGCTGACCGGGTTTATGGCACTGATCGCCGCTGACCTGCGACTGATCTGACAGCAACGGGCCCTCTGGGTCGGCGGGCCCGTTGGGTTACTTGGCGGTTTTGGCGTTTCGCGCGGCGATCAGGCGCAAGCGCAGGGCGTTCAGGCGGATGAATCCCTCGGCGTCCTTTTGGTCATAGGCTCCGGCGTCATCCTCGAACGTCACGTGTTTTTCGCTGTACAGCGAATGTTCGGACCATCGGGCAACGGTGCGGGCAGAGCCCTTGTACAGTTTCAGGCTGACGGTGCCGGTGACGTGGTCCTGCGATTTGTCGATCAGGGCCTGCAGCATTTCGCGCTCGGGGCTGAACCAGAAGCCGTTATAGATCAACTCGGCATAGCGTGGCATGATGCTGTCTTTCAGGTGGCCAGCACCGGCATCCAGGGTGATTTGCTCGATGCCGCGATGGGCCTCCAGCAGGATCGTGCCGCCGGGGGTCTCGTACAGGCCGCGGGATTTCATGCCGACGAAGCGGTTTTCGACCAGATCCAGCAGACCGACGCCGTGTTTGCCGCCGATTTTGTTCAGGCGGGTCAGGATGGTGGCGGGGCTGAGGGGTTCGCCGTCGATCGCGACGGCATCACCGCGTTCAAAGGTGATCTCGATCATCTCGGGCGTGTCGGGGGCTTGTTCGACCGGGGTGACGCGCTGATAGACGAACTCGGGAGCCACGCTGGCCGGGTTTTCCAGCACTTTACCCTCGGACGAGGTGTGCAGCAGATTGGCGTCGACCGAAAAGGGCGCCTCGCCATGCTTGTCTTTGGCGATGGGGATCTGGTTCGCCTCGGCGAATTCCAGCAGTTTGGTGCGGCTGGTCAGGTCCCACAGACGCCACGGCGCGATGACGCGGATGGCGGGGTCGAGGGCAGCGGCGGACAGTTCGAAGCGGACCTGATCGTTGCCCTTGCCGGTCGCCCCATGCGCCACGGCATCGGCACCGGTTTCGTGTGCAATGCGGACCAGATGCTGCGAAATCAGCGGGCGGGCGATCGAGGTGCCAAGCAGGTACAGCCCTTCGTACAAGGCATTGGCGCGGAACATCGGAAAGACGAAGTCGCGCACGAATTCTTCGCGGACATCGACGATATGGATGTTTTCGGGCTTGATCCCCATCAACAGCGCCTTTTCGCGTGCGGGTTCCAGCTCTTCGCCCTGCCCCAGATCGGCGGTGAAGGTCACAACCTCGCACCCATATTCGGTTTGCAGCCATTTCAGGATGATCGAGGTGTCAAGGCCGCCGGAATAGGCAAGCACGACTTTCTTCGGGGCAGGTTTGGCGGACATTCAAGGCTCCCACATGCGGTTGATCGCGACTACGCGGATTTGGGGGCAAGGGCAAGATGGGGGTCAGGGGGTGCGTTCCACATCGTCAAAGCTGGCATAGTTGGCACGGTACAGGCCGGCGTACAGGCCGTTCATGGCGACGAGTTCGGTGTGAGTGCCGCTTTCGACCAGACGCCCGGCTTGCAGGACCATGATCTTGTCGGCGTTGCGGACGGTGGCCAGTCGGTGGGCGATGACAAGGCCGGTGCGGCCTTTCAAAAGGATGGCGAGGGCGCGTTGGATGACTTGTTCGGTGGCGCTGTCGATGCTGGCGGTGGCCTCGTCCAGCACGAGGATCGGGGCGTCGGCAACGAGGGCGCGGGCAAAGCTGAGGAGTTGGCGTTGTCCGGTGGACAGGCTGCCGCCACGTTCGCCCAGCATGGTGTCGTAACCTTGGGGCAGGGCGCGGATAAAGGGATCGGCACCCAAGGTTTTGGCGGCGGCGATGATCTGGTCGCGGGTGGCCTCGGGTTTGTTGTAGCGGATGTTATCAAGGATGGTGCCGGTGAACAGGAAGGGTTCTTGCAGGACCATGGCGATCTGGCGGCCGAGGGAGGCTTGCGTCACGTCGCGCACATCCTGGCCCCCGACGAGAACGCGACCTTCGGTGACGTCGTAAAAGCGGTGGATCAGGGACATGGCGGAGGATTTGCCCGAGCCGGTGGGGCCGACAAGGGCGACAGTCTGGCCGGGTTCGACGGTAAAGGACAGGTCTTTCAGGACAAGTTGGCGCGGGTCATAACCAAAGCTTACATGATCGAACCGGACCGATCCGTCGGTGCGGGGCAGGTCCACGGCACCCGGCTTGTCGGTGATCGAGACGGGCACATCCAGAACCTCGATCAGGCGTTGGCCGGAGGCCATGGCGCGTTGCATGACGGAATACTGGATGGTCAGGGACCGGATCGGGTCGAAGAATCGCTGGATATAGAACAGGAAGGCGACCATCACGCCAACCTCCAGCTGTTTGCCCAAGACCATCTGGCCGCCCAGCACGACGACCAAGGCCATGGCGAGCCCGGTCAGGGTATCGACCACCGGCACCAGAAGTTGTGCCAATCTTGTGCCGTGCAGTTGGTTGACAAGGTTGGCAGCGACCTTTGCCTCATAAAGCTGTGCGTTCAGGGGTTCGCGGCCCATGGCCTGAACGGTGCGGACGGCATGGATGCCCTCGGCCA
>JBBQGU010000347.1:0-3886 GCA_038323315.1 Rhodobacterales bacterium
CCTTGCCCGTGACCTTCTTCGGCCGCAGATCGGCCAGCATCAGATGGTTGTCCGTGCCGCCAGAGACGATGTTGATCCCGCCCTTCATCAACTGATCCGCCATCGCCTTGGCATTGCTCACGACCTGGGCTACATAATCCTTGAACTCCGGCCGCAACGCCTCGCCAAAGGCCACGGCTTTCGCGGCAATCACATGCATCAACGGTCCGCCTTGCAGACCCGGAAAGACCGCAGTGTTGATCTTCTTTGCGATGTCTTCCTTGTTGGTCAGGATGATCCCGCCCCGCGGCCCGCGCAGTGATTTATGCGTGGTCGAGGTGACGACATCCGCCCAAGGCAGCGGCGATGAATGCACTCCGCCTGCGACAAGCCCCGAGATATGCGCCATGTCGACCATCAGGTAAGCCCCGACCTCATCCGCGATGGCGCGAAACGCCTGCCAGTCCCAACTGCGGCTATACGCCGTGCCGCCCGCAATGATCAGTTTGGGCTTTGCCTGCAACGCCGTCTCGCGGATCGTCGCCATGTCCAGCAATTCATCCTGCTTGCGCACGCCGTAGGCCACCACATTGAACCACTTGCCCGACATGTTGACCGGGCTGCCATGCGTCAGATGCCCGCCCGAGTTCAGGTCCAGCCCCATGAAAGTGTCGCCCGGTTGCAGCAGTGCCAGAAACACCGCCTGGTTCGCCTGGCTGCCCGAATTGGGCTGCACATTGGCATAGGCCGCGTCGAACAGCTTCTTGGCACGTTCAATCGCCAAAGTCTCGGCCACATCCACGAACTGACAGCCGCCATAATACCGCTTGCCCGGATAGCCTTCGGCATATTTGTTGGTCATCACCGAACCCTGTGCCTCCAGCACGGCACGGCTGACGATATTTTCCGACGCGATCAGTTCGATCTCATGACGCTGACGGCCAAGCTCGGCACTGATCGAGGCGGCAAGTTCGGGGTCGCTTTTGGCTAGGCTTTCGGTGAAGAAACCGGCGGGTACGGACATGGGCGTCTCCTTGAATGGGTTGGGAACATCTAATCCATCCCGTCAGGGCGGTGAAGGCCGGAAAACGACGCCCTCGCGCCATATGCGAAAAAAGTTTCCGATCGGAAACATTTCTCAAGAGAGCAGCCCGGATTGTGCCCGCCTGAATTCGAGGGTTGAGTTTGTCTGCAAGCCTGATCAAAGTGCGGGCCAGCAACCGGGAGAATCCTCTTGTCCGTCGCCAAGATCGCCTTTCGTGCCAGCCGCGCCCCTGCAGCGCAACTGGCACTTGCCGAACTGCTGGCCCGATACGGCGATGTGGACCTTGATGACGCCGAGGTCGTGGTCTGTCTGGGCGGCGACGGCTACATGCTTCAAACCCTTCAGGAGACGATGGGCAACCTGCCGGTTTACGGAATGAACTGCGGGACGGTCGGTTTTTTGATGAACAGCTATGTGTCCAACAACCTGCCCGAACGGCTGGTCGCAGCAGAGGAGGCGGTGATCAACCCGCTGTCCATGCGCGCAGTGGCCCCGGATGGCACCGTGACCGAGGCTTTGGCGATCAATGAGGTGTCTTTGCTGCGCGCAGGGCCGCAGGCGGCCAAGCTGCGCATCTCGGTCGATGGCAAGGAACGGCTGGCGGAACTGGTCTGTGATGGGGCCCTTGTGTCCACCCCGGCAGGCTCGACCGCGTATAACTATTCCGCGCATGGCCCCATCCTGCCGATTGGGGCCGATATTCTGGCCCTGACGGCGGTCGCGGCCTTTCGCCCCCGCCGTTGGCGTGGTGCCCTGCTTTCTAAATCTGCTGTCGTGCGGTTCGACGTCATTGACCCCGAACGCCGCCCGGTGCGTGCCGATGCCGACACCAACGGTGTGGCGCAGGTCGTCAGTGTCGAGATCCGCTCCGCGCCAGATGTCTGCCACCGCATCCTGTTCGACCCGGGCCACGGTCTTGAAGAACGCCTGATCGTCGAACAATTCGCCTGATCCTTCATACTCGCCCAAATACTCACTTGTCCATCAACCCTTGACAAACCGCCCTTTTGCGCCCATCTGCCCCCTGTCCGAAGCCCGTGCCGCGTGAGCACCGAAAGGCCCGGACAAAGGTTCCCACCAAACACGCAGGGGCACCGCAGTGTGCACGGTCGCCCGCATTCGGGGGCGGCGAGGGCATATTGCCTCTGACGATTGGAACGACCATGACCACTTTTGCCGAACTCGGCCTGTCCCCCAAGCTGCTGCGCGCCTTGGAAAAGACCACCATGCAGACTCCCACGCCGATTCAGGCACAGGCCATTCCCCATATCATGAAGGGGGCCGACCTGATGGGCCTGGCCCAGACCGGTACCGGCAAGACGGCGGCCTTTGGTCTGCCGCTGCTGCACCGGCTGCTGGATATCGGCCACCCGCCCGCACCTCGTCGTGTGCGCGCCCTGATCCTTGCCCCGACACGCGAATTGGTGAACCAGATCGCCGAAAATTTCATGACCTTCACCAAGGGAACCGCCGTCAAGGTGACCATGGTCGTCGGCGGCGCATCGCTGTTCAAACAAGCCGAGCGGCTGGCGCGGGGGACGGACGTTCTGGTTGCCACGCCTGGCCGCTTGATCGACCTGATCGAGCGCGGCGATGTCAGTCTGGAAGAGTGCGGCTATCTGGTTCTGGATGAGGCGGATCAGATGCTGGACATGGGGTTCATCCATTCCTTGCGCAAGATTGCCAAGCATATCCCGGTCAAACGTCAGACCCTGCTGTTTTCGGCCACCATGCCGAAGGATATCGAGGAGTTGGCCAGCACCTATCTGCGCAACCCGATCAAGGTGCAGGTCGCCCCACCCGGCAAGCCGATCGAAAAGATCGTGCAGGGTGTCCATTACATCCCCAATGGCGACAAGGCCAAGCTGCTGGAGACGTATCTGAAAAAGCATGTGGGCGAGCAGGCGCTGGTGTTTGGCCGCACCAAGCATGGCTCGGAAAAGCTGTACAAGTTGCTGCTGTCCTGGGGATTCAAGGCCGGGTCGATCCACGGCAACAAAAGTCAGAACCAGCGCGACAAGACCCTGGCCGAGTTCCGTGAAGGCTCGATGGAGGTGCTGGTCGCCACTGACGTTGCGGCGCGGGGGATCGATATTCCGGGTGTGCGCCACGTCTATAACTATGACATGCCCAACGTTCCCGAAAACTATGTCCACCGGATCGGTCGCACCGCGCGGGCCGGGGCCGAGGGGACGGCGGTTGCTTTTTGTGCGCCGGCCGAGATGGGCGAGTTGCAGGCGGTTGAAAAGCTGTTGAAAAAGATCATTCCTGTGATCGGTGGCGCGCCATGGTCGGCGGACGCCGTGGCGGCAGCGCCGAAACCAGTGCAGGGTCGAGGCCAGCGGCCTTCCAGTGCGCCGCGTTCTGCCAAACCGCAGGGGGCAAAGCCCTTTGGTGCCAAACCGCAGGGTGCCAAGCCGCAGCAATCGCGCCCGGCAGCCGCCAAACCAGCGGCGGCCAAGCCGGCGGCAGCACGTCCTGCCGCCGCTCCGCGTCGCGCAGACGCTGCGGGCAAGCTGTCGCGCGGCCCACAACGCTGGACCAGTTGAGGGTTCTGTCCGGCAGCCTTCAGGGTGCCGGACTTCAAAATGCTTTGAATTGCAGCGGTAATCTTGGCATAATGGTTGAGGATTACACCCCGCCTCGGCAGATGCTCAGTATTGATGATTGGCCGGCGGTGCAGGTTGGTTCGGGTGTGGGTCCGTCGCGCAAACTCGTAAGACTGACGCGCCCACCCCCCTTGCCGCCGGTCTTTGGGTTGCGGTAAATCGGGTCCATGGCAAAACTGTACTTTCATTATTCGACGATGAACGCGGGAAAATCGACGTCGCTTTTGCAAGCCTCGCACAATTACCGCGAGGG
>JBBQGU010000348.1:0-3882 GCA_038323315.1 Rhodobacterales bacterium
GCACAATGCTTGCGCACGGTCTGCAGCTTGTGAGGGGCCTTAGCCACCCCTATCTAGCCGGGTATCCCAATGCAGCCAGAGAGGCCAGCCATGTCCATCCGCCCCGTAGCCCAGACCAACCTTGCGATGCCCACGATGGAGGGGGCGGGCGTCCATCTGCACCGCGCCTTTGGCTTTGGCGACCCAACCCGCATGGACCCGTTTCTGCTGTTCGACGATTTCCGTGGTGACAGGCCCGGCGATTACCTGCGCGGCTTTCCATGGCATCCCCATCGCGGGATCGAGACGATCACCTATGTGCTGGCAGGCTCGGTCGACCACGGCGACAGTCTGGGTAACCGGGGCACATTGAAGGGCGGCGATGTGCAGTGGATGACGGCGGGGTCGGGCATCCTGCATCAGGAGATGCCGACCGGCAATGCGCGGGGTCAGATGCACGGATTCCAGTTATGGGCCAATCTGCCGGGCCATCTGAAGATGACGGCGCCGCGTTATCAGGACGTCAAGGGCGGCGATATCCCCGAGATCATGGATGACGACGGCACGGTTGTGAAGGTGATCGTGGGCAGTTTCTGGGGCAAGACCGGGCCGGTCGACGGCATTGCGGCGGACCCGCAATATCTGGACATCTATGTGCCGCCTGATGCGAGGAAGTCGTTCAAGGTCGACACCTATCGCCACGCCTTTGCCTATGTCTATGAAGGAACAGGCAATTTCCGCGACGCCAGCCGCCCGCGCGGCGTGTTGCTGGAGAAAGAAGTACGAGGCCACGAGGTCAACATCCGCGACATGTCGGGCAACCGCACGCTGATCGAGTTTGGCACGGGCGACGAAGTGACGGTGCAGGCGGGGCATGACGGCGTGCGGTTTCTGCTGATATCCGGCGCGCCGTTGCAAGAGCCGGTGGCCTGGCACGGTCCCATCGTGATGAACACCCAGGACGAGATAAGGCAGGCGATGGCCGACCTGAAGAACGGCACGTTCATCAAGCCTGCGCATTAGCATGAAGACGGGGGCGTGGGCTTGCCCTCGCCCCCGGACCCCCTCACCCTGTTCCGGACCCCCTCACCCTGTTGATGCCGGCCCCTTGTGCCTTAGGTTTTTGGATATTTGGGTCAAAGTGAAATTGGCAGGGTGTTTTGTGGGGTTGGGGTGGGTTAAGATGTCCAGATGTGGCGGATGATCCCCTTGGTTTTGGTTGCGGCGTGCGGCGCTTATCCTGTGGTGCAGTGGCCAGGGGGGCCGGTGCCTGAGGTACCTGATTTGTTGCCGGCGGCGGAGTTGGGCATTGGTCCGCCGGTGGTGGCCGAGGCGCGGGGGGCGGATCTGGCAGCGGAGGCGGCGGCGTTGAAGCTGCGGGCGGCGGCGATCGGGACGGACTAGCGCCGCGCGGCGGTTTCGGCTAACAGGCGGCAGAAGCTGGAAAGAGGTGTCCCGATGGAGAAAACTGACCTGCGGATCGGGATTGCCGGTCTGGGGACCGTGGGGATCGGTGTCGTCAAGATCGTGCAGGAGCATGGTGATCTGATCGCCGCGCGCGCCGGGCGGCGCGTGGTCATCGCGGCCGTGTCGGCGCGGGAACGGGGCAAGGATCGGGGCGCGGACCTGGCATCTTATCCTTGGGAAATCGATCCGGTGGCATTGGCGCGGCGCGACGATGTTGACGTGTTTGTCGAAGTGATGGGCGGGCATGAGGGGCCGGCGCGGCTGGCCACAGAAGCGGCGATTGCGGCGGGCAAGGATGTCGTCAGCGCCAACAAGGCCTTGCTGGCGCATCACGGACACTCTTTGGCCATCGCGGCGGAGGCCGGGGGAAGGGTGATCCGGTTCGAGGCTGCGGTTGCGGGCGGGATTCCGGTCATCAAGGCGTTGACCGAGGGCTTGGCAGGCAACCAGATGCGCCGGGTGATGGGCGTCATGAACGGCACCTGCAATTACATTCTGACGCGGATGCAGAGCGCGGGCCTGCCCTATGCGGCGGTGTTCGAGGAGGCGCGGCAACTGGGCTATCTGGAGGCGGACCCCGATCTGGATGTGGGCGGCATCGATGCGGGGCACAAGCTGAGCCTGCTGGCCGCCATCGCCTTTGGCACAAGGGTCAGCTTTGATGCGGTGGAATTGGAGGGGATCGGGGCGATCTCGATCGACGACATAAACCTGGCTGCGGATATGGGTTACCGGATCAAGCTGTTGGGCGTGGCGCAGATGACGGGCCGGGGGTTGGAGCAGCGGATGACGCCGTGTCTGGTGCCGGCCGACAGCCCGCTGGGCCAGTTGCAGGGTGGCACGAACATGGTCGTGCTGGAAGGTGACGCTGTGGGGCAGATCGTGCTGCGGGGCGCGGGGGCCGGTCAGGGGCCGACCGCCAGTGCGGTGATGGCGGATGTGATCGACATTGCGCGCGGGTTGCGATTGCCGACCTTTGGCCAGCTTGCCTTGAACCTGGCCGTGCCTGTGGGGGCGAAGTCGGCCACGCCGGCGGCGTGGTACCTGCGGATGACCTTGCTGGACAAGCCCGGCGCCCTGGCCAAGATCGCCACCTGTCTGGGCGAGGCTGGCGTGTCGATCGACCAGATGCGGCAATATGGCCATCTGGGGGTGCATGCGCCCGTGCTGATCGTGACGCACAAGGCCACGCGCGATGACATCGACCATGCCATGGGGCGCTTTGCCGGGACGGGTGTGCTGGTCGGTGCGCCGGTCGCGTTGCGGATCGAGGCGGTCTGAGCGTCGACATTTGGGCCATGGATTTGGCGCGGACCGTTTCAAATGTTGCCTGGTTGCTTGACCCAAGGCGGCGCGGGCATCTGTCGTGCGTGCCACGATTCAGTCCAGTCTGAAACACCGGCGTTGCGTTGTCTTGACAAAGTAGCAGCGTGGCCGGACTTCGGCGAAGGAAATCCTCACGCTTGACTCGGGGACAGGCCGGGCTGACGCTGCCACGAAACAGGGGGCGTCGGTGCGCAGGTCTTTTGAGGCAGAACCAGCCGGTCATACTTGGGCGGCAGGGCGTGGCGTTGCACGGGGTCATGGCAGGGTTCGGGTCTGTCGGGGTAGAGCGCTCGCCCCTTGGACGCCGGGGCGGGGCGGAGTGACGATTTTGCTTGTCCTGCTGATGGTGGTTTGGGCAGGGACTGCGCGAGCGGACAAGGTGGATGACTTGTGGCAAGGGGGCATGGCATCCGCCCTGCCCCGCGATCAGTTGGACCGGGCCTTGTGGCTGTACGAGTTGGGCGCGCGCGACAAGGCTGACCATTTGTTGGCGGCCTGGGTGACGGTGATGCCGGAGGCGGCGGACCTGCCGGAAGGTTTTGCCGATCTGGCGGCGGACCCCGACCTTCTGGTGGCCATTCTGTTGCAGCATGTGGAACGCGGTGACCGCTATGCCTTGCCTGTGTTGCAGTATTGGCTGGATCAGGACCGGATGGAGGGTTGGCGGGTCTTTGCCAGCCTGTCGGACAGCTATGCGGGCAGCCTTGGGCAGCCGATGTACAGCGGGCTGCGCCTGGGTCCGATAATCGCCACGCGGTTGCCACAGGCGCGGCAGGAAAACCGCGCCGCGCGGGCGAAGTGATCTGTTAGCGCAATCAGCCTTGTGGCGGCTTTGCGCGGAGGTCTAAATCCGTGCAGCATCAGCAAAGGACGTCACATGGCCGACAAGTCAGAATTTGAGGACCGCCTGCTCTCCCTCGGCCTCGCCCGGGTGTCCGAGGCGGCGGCTTTGGCCTCGGCCAATCTGATCGGGCGCGGGGATGAAAAGGCGGCGGATCAGGCGGCGGTCAATGCCATGCGCGATCAGTTGAACCTGCTGGACATTGCGGGCGTCGTGGTGATCGGCGAGGGCGAGCGCGACGAGGCGCCGATGCTGTTCATCGGCGAGCG
>JBBQGU010000349.1:0-3875 GCA_038323315.1 Rhodobacterales bacterium
CGCCGCTTTGGCCACCGCGAGCGAGATGCCCAGAATGGCGTTGGCCCCCAACCGGCCCTTGTTCGGCGTGCCATCCAACTCGATCATCGTGCTGTCGATGCCGACCTGATCGGTGCCGTCAAAACCCACGATGGCCTCGGCCAATTCGCCGTTCACCGCCGCCACAGCTTCCAGCACGCCCTTGCCCATATAGCGCTTTTTGTCGCCATCACGACGCTCGACCGCCTCATGCGCACCGGTCGAGGCACCCGAGGGCACGGCCGCGCGGCCAAAGCCGCCGCTTTCCAGCGTCACATCAACCTCAACCGTAGGATTGCCCCGGCTGTCCAGAATTTCGCGGGCGTGGATGTCGATGATCGTGCTCATGGTGGCTCCTGTTGGCGCTGACGGTTGACGGGTTTTACTCTGCGGCGGGTGCGGTGGAAAGGGCGCGTTTGCGGCGGCGTTCGCGGGCAAAGGAATACAGTCCCGACCCGATGATCAGCGCAGAACCACACAGCGTCATGACATCGGCAGGTTCGCCGAACACCGCCCAACCGATCACGATGGCAAAGATCAGCCGCGAATAACGAAACGGCGACACGACCGATACTTCGCCCGTGCGGCTGGCGTGCGTGACGGCCCAATAGCCTGCGGTGCCAAAGACGACCACGCCCGCCATCATGCCGCTTTGCCACAGGTCCGGCAGCACGGCGGTCTGAAACGGCATCATCCCCGCCCCCAGCACCGCGACCGAGGCGACGCCCCAGGCCGATACCTGCGTGCTGGAAATCCCGGCCGGTATCGCGCGTGAGGCCAGGTCGCGCAGCCCAAGGCCCGCCACGCTGACCAGCACCCACATCGCCGCCGGTTGAAAACCGTCCAGTCCGGGCCGGATCACGATCAGCACGCCGATGAAACCGACACCGATAGCCGACCAGCGCCGCCAGCCCACCGTCTCGCCCATGAACAGCGCCGCCCCCATCGTCACCGCCAGCGGCATGGCCTGCAACACCGCCGATACCGTGGCAAGCGGCACCGACGCCAAAGCGGTGATATAGGCATAGGTGCCGACCATCTCGCCAAAGTTGCGGATCAGAACCCACGGATGCAAGGCGTCGCGGGTCAGGGTGCGACGACCCTCCAACCGGGCCAGCCCGCCAAAAAAGGCCACGCCGAACAGCGCGGTCACCAGCAGGATCTGACCGGTCGGCATATCTTGCGCCGCGAATTTCAGGAACATGTCCTCGAACGCGAACAAGGTCATCGAACCCGTCATCAGGGCGATACCGCGCAGATTGTCAGAGGCGTTCATTTCTTGGCAGGCACGCCAAGCAGTTCCAGCCGATGCCCGATCAGACGATAGCCCAGCCTTGCGGCGATCCGCTCTTGCAACGCCTCGATCTCGGGGTCGACGAATTCGATGACCTGACCCGAGTTCACGTCGATCAGGTGATCATGGTGGTCGCGCTCGGCATCCTCGTAGCGCGCGCGGCCGTCGCCGAATTCGTGACGTTCCAGAATGCCCGACTCCTGAAACAGCTTGACCGTGCGGTAGACGGTGGCGAGCGAGATCCTGGGGTCGATCCGGGCCGCGCGGGCATACAGTTCCTCGACATCCGGGTGATCCTCGGCGTCGCCGATCACCCGCGCCACGATGCGGCGCTGGTCGGTCATGCGAAGGCCCTTGGCTTCGCAGCGTGCTATGATGTCGGCCATGACGCGCCCCCCGTTGCAGGGCCTTTACGGGAAAGCCGCCATCGCTGCCAGTCCTATTGCGGGTTGACGTTTCGGGGGGGCCGCGAAAGGGTGGCGCTGATTTTGAAGGGGCAACGCCATGCGCAAGGACCGGTTGGACAACACGGGAATCGGGGCGCTTCTGGCGGTGTCGTTGCTGCTGGCGTTCAACCAGATCATCGTGAAATACGTCAATCAGGGGCTGCAACCGGTGTTCTTTGCTGGGTTGAGGTCGCTGCTGGCCGTGTTCTTCGTGGGCATATGGTTGTGGTATCGCGGGCTGTGGCCGCGAATCCGCCGCAGCGACCTTCAGGCGGGATTGCTGATGGGGACGATTTTTGCCGTAGAGTTTCTGGCGCTGTTCATCGCGTTGGACCTGACCACGGTGGGCCGGTCGGCGTTGATCATGTATTCGATGCCGGTCTGGCTTGGGCTGGCCGGCCATTTCTTTCTGCCGGGCGAACGCAGCACGCCGCTGAAGGCCGCAGGGCTGGCCCTGGCCTTTGCGGGCACAGCTTGGGCGATCCTGTCCAAGAACGCCTCGGGCACGCCCAGCCTGACAGGCGACCTTTGCGCGCTGGTGGCGGCATGGACATGGGCGGGGACGGCGTTCGTAGCGCGCAAGTCAACCTTGCGCGAGGCCGGACCCGAGGCACAGTTGTTCTGGATGGTCGTCGTCTCGGCCCCGATTCTGCTGACCGCCAGCCTGTTCTTCGGCCCCTTGCTGCGCGAGGTGGTGTGGGTACACTGGTTCTGGCTGGTTTTTCAGGCTTCCGTCGTGGTGGCGGGCGGATTTGTCACATGGTTGTGGCTGTTGTCGGTCTACCCCGCCTCGACCGTTGCCAGCTTTTCCTTCCTGACGCCGATCATCGCCATATTTCTGGGCCACATCATCTATGGCGAAGTGTTGCAGCCCAGCCTTGTCGGCGCGGGCGCCATGGTGTCTTGTGGCATCATATTGATCAACCGCCGCGTGTGAAACAGCGACAGAATCGCGTTTGATCACAGCCGTCGCAATTCATCCGAAATCTTATCCTCACAGGGCAACCAGCCGCTGCGATTAGGATTTTCGCGCCCCTTCCCTGCGGTGTCAACAGGTCATCCACCAAACCATCCACAGGGTCCCGGCAATCGGGCTGACCGCAACTGATGGACATCGACACATCGTCAAGCACAAAATCTTGGGGGTAATTGAAAGAAAAACCTTGTCGACGCCCAGATCTTGGGTCAGTTTGGCCAAGTCGAAAGAGCGTCGCGCAGATCGGGGCCTTTCGTTGGGACAGACCATCTTCACATGAAGCCCCGCAAGGGCTCCCGCAGCGCCATGGGGCGGTGGGGCATGTGGCGATGCGTGGTGGCTGGAAACAAGAAGACTTGCGCAAGGGGCGATGACAGCCCCCGCGTCACAAACGGAGAGACGGGGCACATGAAAATCGAGCGTAAGTTCACGACAGCAGAAACCGGCGCCTATGGGGCAGTGCCCTTCACGGTGACCACATCCGAAATCCGCAACCCGGATGGCAAAGTGGTGTTCCACAACGACGCGGTCGAAGTGCCACAGGGCTGGAGCCAGGTCGCGGCGGATGTGTTGGCGCAGAAGTACTTCCGCAAGGCGGGGGTTCCGGCGCGGCTGAAGGCTGTGAAAGAGGCAGGCGTTCCGAAATTCCTGTGGCGCTCCGTCCCCGACGAAGCCGCCTTGGCCAAGCTGCCCGAGGGTGAGCGGATGGTCGGCGAAACATCGGCCAAGCAGGTCTTTGACCGCTTGGCAGGGGCCTGGACCTATTGGGGTTGGAAGGGTGGCTATTTCACCTCCGAAGCTGACGCACAGGCCTATAGCGACGAAATGCGGTTCATGCTGGCGCGTCAGATGGCTGCCCCCAACAGCCCGCAATGGTTCAATACCGGCCTGCATTGGGCCTACGGCGTCGACGGCCCGGCTCAAGGCCACTATTACGTCGACCACCAGACAGGCGTCCTGACCAAGTCGACCAGCGCCTACGAACACCCCCAGCCCCACGCCTGCTTCATCCAGTCGGTCAAGGATGATCTGGTCGGCGACGGCGGCATCATGGACCTGTGGGTGCGCGAGGCGCGTCTGTTCAAATACGGCTCTGGCACCGGCACCAACTTTTCCTCGCTGCGGGGTCAGGGCGAGCGGC
>JBBQGU010000350.1:0-3849 GCA_038323315.1 Rhodobacterales bacterium
GTTGCCCAAGCCGCGCGTTACTGCATCAATCGTGGTCACGGCCATGAACCCCCGGCCATCAACGGCCAGATCGGTAGAATTCGACGTCCCGATCAGCGGGCCGCGTTCATCGATCAACCGCATCGAGGTGGACCTGACGCCACCCGCCGAATACTGTGTGCCGGTGGCGCCATGGACGACAACCGAATAAAAATCGGCCTGCACCCGTTTGTAGCCATAAGTTGAAGAGTTCGCGATGTTGTCCGAGATGGTCGCCAATTTGTTCGCATTGGCATTCAACCCGGAGACACCCGCGTTCAACGAAGAGGTAATTGTCATCGATAGCGCCTTTCTGCAGCTCGACCTATGGGCCAAGCCTGCTTGGTGCGCCTTAAGATTGGCCTAACATCTAAAATCCATGCGTTATTTCAGCGGTCTTTGCGCAACAGCACCACCTCCACCCGGTTGTTTCGCACCGCTGAGGGATCTGCGGTGACCGGCTCACGGTCGGCATGACCGCTGATCCGCGCGATCCGCAAGGCTTGGGTGCCAGCCGATTCGAGCAGACCCCGCACCACCTGCGCCCGCGCAGAGGACAGATCCCAGCTTGGATTGTTGACCAGCATCACCGGATAGGACCGCACATAGCCATCGACCGAGATCCGGTTTTCAGCCACCTGAACAACCTCTGACACCAAGGTCGCGATGTCGATCAGGGTCTGTGTCGGTTTGGCCGTGTCGGTCTCGAACAGGGGTGTGGCGTCGATATCGAAGATTTCGATCACCAAGCCCTCATCCGTGACCTTGGTCACGACATGCGACAGCAGCGTTTCCATGGTCATGCTTTCGCCGCCCCGACCCTCCAGCACGCTTTGCAGACGTTTCAGTTCGCTATCGTCCGATCCCTTGGACGTCCCGGCGGTCGACCCGGCACTGCCACCGGATTTCGATTCATTGCCCGGCGAAGCGGCCGACATTCCTGTACCATTCCGGGCCAGCGTGTTGTCGGTAAAGATTGAATCACCGCCAAAGGCGCCATTGCCGCCCCCAGAAACCCGGTTGACCGGGATCGTCGGATTGAAGTAATCCGCAATACCCTTGCGTTGCTTTTCCGTCGTCGCGCCCAGCAACCACATCAGCATGAAGAAGGCCATCATGGCCGTCACGAAATCAGCATAGGCAACCTTCCACGCACCACCGTGGTGTCCGCCCCCGCTTATGACCTTCTTCCGCTTGATGATGATTGGCGCGACAGTTCCCTGCCCAGCCATCCACACACCCCATATAACACCCAAGGTCAGGGATACAGCATCGCCGTTAATTCGCCGTTAACCCGCGGTATTTTAGGGGTTTTACGCGGCCTTGTCAGTGCTGCGGACCAGTCGCGTCTCGGCCTGAATGCCGATGGACCCGTAATCGCCCAGAAACTGCTTGGCCGCCGGGCGCGTCAACCAGTTTTCCAGCCGCAACGGCAAAGCCCCCATCAACTCTCGCGATTGAATGCCTTGGATGGTGGGGCGCGACATCATGAAATCGGCAAATTCCTGCCCCGACAGTGCGCCTTTGCCGGTCACCAGCAACTCATACCGCTGAAACGCCCGGTCGACGCCGAACAGGCCCAGATTGGGGAATTGCGCCAGAATGCGGTCCAGAACCCGCCGCTCCAGCCCCAACCCCACCGCATCGCCAAAACCGCCAATGCCGCAGCCCATCAGGCGCAGCTGCCGCTTGACCTCGGCGTGGTTGTTCCGGGCCATCGGGCGGTCGGCGAACAGGTCGTAAAAGGCGGTCTGATGCTCGGATATGGCGCAATAGACCTGGTTCAACTGCCGCAGCGAATGGCACAGCCATTCGGCCCGGGCGAGCGACAGGTCCTTGACAATATAGCCCTGCGGCCCATCAAACGAGACGGCGTTCAGATTGCCAAGACCCAGCATCCCTTCCAACAACTGGATCAGTTTCGGCGCGTGACCCGAATCGCGCAGCCGGATCGACACATCACAGAATTCATCCGGCGGCATCGATTCCACCGGCTGCAAGGCGACCCGAAGGCCCAAGGCCGACAGCAGCGGCAAGGCCTGACGCGCGCGCGTCCTGTCCAGACGCGGGCTAAGCAAACCATAGCCTTGTTCAAGCACGCTTTCGGCATATTGCAGGGTCAAACCAAAGCGTTCTGCCAGCACTGCTGCCGCCAAGCCACCAAATCTCGATGTCGCCAGCAACGAAACCTGAACATCCTCATTCGCCATCTGCGATGCTGTCATGACCGTCCCCCAATCAAGCTGACCACGTTTAGGTGTATTTTTAAATCTTTTGCATGACGGACATGTGTTGACCGCAAGGCCAATATAGGCGCTTTTTCGCCATTTCCAGAGAGTATCTTAGTATTTTTTTAAGTTTTCGATGGGCGATCTGCCGCGACGTCACAGAACCGAGGCCAACCGCAGCGCATCATAGATCGCCGCGTGGATATTCCGCGCCTCGACCGCGTCGCCGATGCGGAACAGCTGGAACCCAGCGGGCCCGCCATTCAGCGTTTGCGGGTTCAGGGCGATCATCGCATCGTGATCAACCGCGCCCAGGTTCACCGACAGCGATTTCAGGTCAAAGTAGATGTCGGCCAGCGGCTGCGTCCCATGGTTTACCACGACCTGATCATAATGCGCCGTCTTGCCCAGCGGCATATAGTCCGAATCCACCGTGGCCTTGATCTGGTTGCCGTCCCGTTCCACGCGGGTCAGGCGGTATGTCACGGTAAAGGTTACATCCCTGGCCTGCAAAACCCGCATATAGGGCACCAGATTCATCGCCATCACATCCGGCGCAAAGCTGCGGTCGGGCGTCATGATCTCGACCTTGGCGCCCGCCTCGGCCAGCAATTGCGCCGCTTGCAGGGCCACATGGTCGCCGGCATCGTCATACAGCAGCACGTTGGTGCCCGGCTTGACGTCGCCCGACAGGATATCCCAGGCCGAGACGGTCAGGTCGTTGCCCGCCGCCAGAATATCCTTCTCGGGCAGACCACCGGTGGCCACAATCACCACATCCGGCGTTTCGGCCAGCACGTCCGCCGATTCGGCCCAGGTGTTGAACCGAAACTCCACACCCAGCGCGGCACATTGCGCCATCCGCCAGTCGACGATGCCGATCATTTCCGCCCGCCGCCTGGTTTTTGCGCATAACCGCACCTGTCCACCTGCCTGCGCCGCCGCCTCGAACACCGTGACCCGATGCCCCCGCTCGGCCGCCACCCGCGCCGCCTCCAGCCCTCCCGGCCCTGCACCTACCACCACGACCTTGCGCCGTATTGTCGCCCGCGCAATCGCATGCGGCATCGTCTCCTCGCGCCCGGTCGAGGGGTTGTGGATGCACAGCGCCATCCCGCCTTGATAGATCCGGTCCAGACAATAGGTCGCCCCCACACAGGGCCTGATATCCGCCTCGCGCCCCGCGATGATCTTTTGCACGATATAAGGGTCGGCCATATGGGCCCGCGTCATCCCCACCATGTCCAGCTGACCGCTGGCGACCGCATAGCGTGCCGTCGCCACATCTGGGATCCGCGCGGCGTGGAAGGTCGGCAACCCAACCTCTGCCCTGACGCGCCCCGCAAAATCCAGATGCGGCGCAGTTGCCATTCCATGGATCGGGATCACATCGGTCAGTGCTGCATCGGTGAAAATCCGCCCCCGGATTATGTTCAGAAAATCCACCAGCCCGCTGTCCCGGAACATCTTGCCAAGCGCGATCCCCTCTGCGGCATCAATTCCCCCCGGCTGCACCTCATCCGCCGTATAGCGCATGCCCAACAGAAATCTGTCACCCACCCTTTTGCGACACTCCGCCAGCACTTCCATCGCAAACCGCGCC
>JBBQGU010000351.1:0-3829 GCA_038323315.1 Rhodobacterales bacterium
GCAAGCACCGAAAACTGCCGCTATCCCCCCGGCACGACGACGACCTGACGCGGAGAGGTGGCAGAGTGGTCGAATGCGGCGGTCTCGAAAACCGTTGTCGGTTTGCGCCGACCCAGGGTTCGAATCCCTGTCTCTCCGCCAATACCTGTTGTTTTTAAAGAAGAAATTGTTGCTCATTTTTCTATGCCCATCATCACACCCTTCATATAAGCGCTTGCAGCAAATTGGTCTTGCTGCGCTTTGGTGCCGCTCCTTTGATAGCGCAATGTGCAACAAAGGAGATGAAGTATGGGCAGCGTCAGGACGGATGAGTTTCGCAAGGACACGGTGCGGATTGCACTGACCAGCGGGCTGTCACGCAAACAAATCTCTGATGATCTTGGGGTCGGGATGTCGACGCTGAACAAGTGGATCACTTCGCACCGCGACAAGGATGTGTTGTCGCCTGAGGATCGTGAACTTGCGCTTGAGAACAAACGCCTTCGCCGCGAGAACCGCACACTTCGTGAGGAGAGGGATACCCTAAAAGAAAGCCACCCAGTTCTTCGCGAGCCAAAAGCCGTAAGGTTCCGGTTCGTCGAAGAACATATTGGGGCGTTCCCAACGGATCGGCTGTGTCAGGTGATGAACGTCAGCCCTCGCGGCTTGCGGGCCTTTCGCAGCCGCCCGGCCAGCCGCAGGCAACGCATGGATATGGTCGTTCTGGCCCACATCAAGGAGCAGCCGCGTCTGAAGCTGGGCAGCTATGGTCGCCCGAGGATGACCGAAGAACTGAAGGAAGTCGGCGTTGATGTGGGACACCGGCGTGTCGGGCGGCTGATGCGCGAAAACGGGATCGTCGTTGAAAGAACACGAAAATTCAAAGTGAGGAGGGATAAGGATTTGATCCAGTGGATCAAATCCCCCGACGCGAGACGGATAGCGGCCATACGTTCAACATCGCACGAAACCTGCTGGACCGTGACTTCACGGCAGATGGACCCAACCAGAAGTGGGCGGGCGATATCAGCCACATCTGGACCCGTGAGGGCTGGCTGTATCTTGCGGTGATCCTGGACCTGCATTCGAGGCGGGTGATCGGCTGGGCTGTCAGCAACCGCACGAAGCGCGATCTGGCGATCCGGGCGCTGAAGATGGCCATCGCACTGGGGTCACCGCCTCGGTGCTGCATCTTCCACAGCGATCGCGGCAGCCAATACTGTTCGCACGACTATCAGAAGGTCCTGAGCGAACATGGCCTCAAAGCGTGGATGAGCGGAAAAGGCAACTCTACGACAACGCGGCCGTTGAGACCTTCTTCAAAACCAACGGGGCCGAGATGATCTGGCGCAAGTCCCGGGAAACACACCCACAGGCTGAGACAGCGCTCGCCCATTGTTCTTGAACCAATGGCGAACAAGGGTTCGCTCCAATACATCAACGGCTTCTATAACCCACGCCGTCGACATTCAGCACTGGGAGGTAAAAGCCCCTTGGGCTTCGAGCGCCAAGGGGCCTAAACGAGCACGTGGAGCGGCACAAATATGTGACAAGACCAGTTCGGGGCGTCATCCGAGACATCCGAGCAGCTGCAACTGGCACTGGAGATGAGTGAGATCGCCATTGCCGCTCTGACCGCCAAGTTGCGCCTGCCCGATGATACACCCGCCGACAAGCCGAAGCGCGAGCCGATCCCGGACCATATTCCGCGTGTGGAGGTTGAGCTGACCCCCGGCAGTGCAGAGTGTGGCCATTGTGGTGGCAAGCTGCGCCGCCTGGGTGAGGATGGCGAGCCACTGTCCGCCATTGGTCCGAGGACATTGGCGAGCGAAGAACTGGAATACGTTCCCGGCCGTTTTATCGTGAACCGGATCGTGCGACCCCGGATGGCCTGTTCCGGCTGCGATTGCTTCACGCAGGCACCGCTGCCGTCGCGGCCGATCGAACGCGGACGCCCCGGTTCGGGCCTTCTCGCCCATGTGCTGGTCAACAAATACGCTGATCATCCTGCCACTCTACCGCCAAAGCCAGATCTTCGAGCGCGACGGGCTCGACATTGACCGCTCGACGCTGGCCGATTGGGTTGGCAAATCGACCGCCTTGCTGGAGCCACTGGCCGACGCCATCGGGCGGCATGTGCTGGCGGGGCAAGCGATCTTTGCCGATGACACCCCTGTCGCGATGCTGGCATCGGGCAGCGGCAAGACCCAGACCGCCAGACTTTGGGCCTATGGCCGCGACGAGCGCCCCTGGGGCAGCACCATCCCACCCGCCAGTTGGTATCAGTTCTCGTCCGACCGCAAAGGCCAGCATCCCAAGGATCACCTGTCTGGATACACCGGCTGGATGCACGCCGACGGCTATGCCGGATTTGAAGACCTTTATCGCACCGGCGAGATACGCGAGGTTGCCTGCATGGCCCATGTCCGGCGCAAGTTCGTCGACGTCCAAAAGGCCCAAGGCTCGGCCATCGCCGACGAGGCCATTCGGCGGATTGCTCAGCTTTACGCCGTCGAGAAGTCGGCAAAAGGGCTGCCACCGGATAAACGGGTCGAGATCAGGCAGGCTGAGGCCAAACCCGCCTTCGACAGCCTGGAGGCCTGGCTGAACAGACAACTCCATGGCATATCCGGCAAAAGCCCACTGGCCGCCGCGATCCGTTACGCACTGCACCGCATGGCCCGTCTGCGCCCCTACCTCGATCACGGTATCCTGGAGATCGACAACAACAGCGCCGAACGCGCCATGCGCTCCGTTGCCTTGGGCCGCAAGAACTACCTCTTCGTCGGATCGCAAACCGGAGGAAAATCGGCCGCCATCGCCTACACCCTGATCGAAACCGCCAAACTCAACGGCGTCGACCCACAGGCATGGCTCGCCGACACCCTCGCCCGCATCCCAGACCACAAGATCAACCGGATCGACGACCTGTTACCCTGGAATGCACGATAGCTGCGGTCAGGCCGGACGCTTACTGAACAGGGTGAAGAGCCGGGCGCGGTTCTTGGCCAGACCCCGGTAGCGGGTCTTCACATGGCCGAACTGGCGCTTGATGACGTGGAACGGATGCTCGACGCGTGCGCGGACCATCGCGATGATGCGGTTGGCCCGTTCGTCGAGCGGATGCAGGTCGCCGCCCTTCGGGGCCTTGCGCATGACGCCCCGGACCTTGCCCGGCCCCGTGAACGCCGCATCGCGCGCGGCACTGGCATAGCCCTTGTCGGCCCAGACCGAGAACTCCCCGCCATGCAGCAATGCGTCCCAGACGCGGGCGTCGTGCAGCCTGGCGGTCGAGGCCTCCAAACTGTGGGTCACGCCACTGTCGGCATCAGCGCCGATGTGGGCTTTCATGCCGAAATACCAGTCGTTTCCCTTCTTGGTGGACGACATTTCAGGGTTGCACCCCCGCCTTGTTCTTCGTCGAGGACGGCGCGTCAATGATCGTGGCGTCCACCAGCGTGCCCGAGCGCAGGGTGATCCCCTTGTCAGCCAGGTGCGCGTTGCCCTCGGCAAAGAGCGCCTCGGTCAGCCCGTGCCGCTCCAGGAAATGGCGGAAATTGAGGATGGTGGTCTCATCCGGGATCCGGCCATCGCCCAGTTCGATCCCGGCAAAGCGGCGCATCGCCTCGCGGTCGTAGAGAGTCTCTTCCGCCATCGGGTCGCTTGAGCCGCATACCAGTTCTGCAGGAAATAGACCCGCAGCATCACCTCCAGCGGCATCGGCGGGCGGCCGCCCTTTGGCCCCACCTTCGGGTAATGCGCTTCGATCAGCGCCAGAAGACGGCCCCAGGGCACCACCGTATCCATCTCCGCCAGGAACAGTTCGCGCCGAGTCTGCTTGTTCTTCATC
>JBBQGU010000352.1:0-3827 GCA_038323315.1 Rhodobacterales bacterium
GTGACCGCATGGTCGGACCCAGTTGCAGCCAGACCGTCTCGCAGATCGCCAGCATCGCGGGGGATTGCGCGCGCAGATACAGGGTGCGGTGAAACTCCAGATTGGTGCGGACATAGGCGACGGCGTTCTGGGTCATCGCGGCCTCCTGGTTCAGCGCGTTGATGGCGGTCAGCCGGTCTATCAGCGCGAAATGCACGCGGGGCAGCGCGCGCGATGCCATGTCCGGCTCGATCAGCGCGCGGATCGAGGCCAGTTCCTCGATCCGTTCGGGCGTCAGTTCGGGCGTGCTGACCCGGCCCGAGGAGGAGATGGTCAGCGCCCCCTCGGCCGACAGCCGCCGCACAGCCTCACGCGCGGGTGTCATCGAAACGCCGTGCTGGGCGGCCAAACCGCGCAGGGTGATCGGCTGACCGGGCGCCAGTTCGCCATGCATGATCTGTTGGCGCAGGACCCGGTACAGGCGTTCATGCGCGGGCGCGTTGGGGTCGGTGATGCGGGGGATGATCGGCATCGGGTCAGGCCGTGAAGTGAAAGGCGTGCAGGCGGTTGCCCTCGGTTTGCAACCAGCGGCGTTGGGCCTGCCAGCCCGGATACAGACAGCTGACCACGGCCCAATAGGCGTCGGAATGGTTCATCTGCACCATATGTGCCACCTCATGCGCGGCGACATAGCTCAGCACTTGCGGCGGTGCCATCACCAGCCGCCATGAATACATCAGCGCCCCGTCCTGCGCGCAAGAGCCCCACCGCGAGCGGGTGTCGCGCAGGGTGATCCGCGTCACCTTGCGCCCGATTTTGGCGGCGTAGTGGTCGGAGGCCGCGGCAAGGCGGTCCCGTGCCAGGGTTTGCAGAAAAGCCTGCGTGCGGCGTCCGACCTGAGCGGGGTCGCCGGGGATCAGCAATGCCTCGCCCTCGACCCTGACGCTGCGCCCCGTGCCTTGGGTCAAGGTCAGCAAACGCCCCTCGACCGGGATCTGATCGCCCAGACTGACAAGGCCATGCACCGGCGTCCGCGCGAGGGCGGCGCGCAGCCAATCTTCATGGCCGCGCAGAAACTCCATCGCCTCGGCCTCACGCGCGCGTTGGGGCACCGACAGCGTCACCCGCCCATCCAGTTGCGAGACGCGCAGCGAAAAGCGCCGCGTCCGGGGCGAACGGCGCAGGGTCACGTCGACGGGGGGAGTGCCGGGCAGGGTGGGCATGGGGCCTCTTGAAACTCCGGCCCAGAATAGCCAGCTTCTGGCCTTGTGCAACCTGCCGTGCGTTGCAGGCCGGTGGGCAAAAGGCCCTTAGAAAAGCCTTTGACAGTCCCGGTCGCTTGTGGCAAGCGAACGGTTTGCTGGCAACCAGCTTATAGCCTTAAAGGATTCCCATGCCCAAGCTTGAATGGGGTACAAAGCGCACATGCCCGACCACCGGCAAACGCTTTTACGACCTGAACAAGACGCCGATCGTCAGCCCCTATACGGGTGAGGTCGTCGATATCGAAAGCGCGCGCCGCAAGATGGCCGCCTCGGTCATCGCCCGCGTGGCGCCCGAGAAGGATGATGATGCCCTGGTCGATGATCTGGACACCGACGAAGATCTGCTGACGCCCGGCGCATCCGACGATGCCGAACTGGACGATGAACTTCTGGAAGAAGACGCCGATGACAATGTGTCTCTGGACGATCTGACCGAAGTGGCCGGCGACGAAGAAGAGGTCTGATAACGGACGAGGTTGGGGGCGGACATCGGCGGGAAATGTGCATTTTACCACTTGCACCCCCCCGCCCCTGCCCCTAAACACCGCCGCACGACACGCCCAATGTCGGATGGTTTAACGGGGTCATAGCTCAGATGGGAGAGCGCTTGAATGGCATTCAAGAGGTCGGGAGTTCGATCCTCCCTGGCTCCACCAAACTTATCAATGCTTTAGACAAATTATCGCTCCGATTGTTTGGAGTCGTTCGGTTTTGGGTAACAATTGGTGGTGTAACGAAAACGTTTCGAAATCTGAGGGCCAGGCATACGGCGGTGGATATTTCAGCAAAGCGTCTCTAAAAGACCTTGGTCGGCTTTTCCGATCACTTTGTTTGATGACGGTGATGCAAGTTCGAACAGGGCTTTCGACTCCTTTTGTGGTGTCATCGTCATCAGTCATGGTTGCAAAGACCATGCGTTGCCTGTCCGGTTTCGACACACGCCGCAACCGATGCACAGGTTGAACGTAGGGTTCAAATTTTAACCACAGTCTGATAACCACCGTCGGCAATGGGGCGATCGCGTCGACGTCGTGGAGGGGTGGATTGAGGGCAAAACGGTCCTTTGTGGGATGAGCACGGACACGTCCTGTCGCGCGAAAGCCTACATCTGGACAGGGGCATGACCCTGTCGCGTGGAACGCTACCAATCTGCAAAGGCACATGGGCCACGCAAGGATCTTGGCAAAGCGAGTGCGACAAGATGGATTGCGGGGTGAAAGTTTGCTGTCCCGATGCCAAATCGCAGGATGTGAGCAGCGTAGCAGTTTTCCGGACCGTTCTTTTCGTTCTGGCCGGGGCGGCCCCGCGTCTGACGGGCTGGTGCGGCTGCAGGCGGCTGTGGCATCGGCCCGGGCCGTCGATCTGGCCTCGCCCTATCTGGCGCAGCAGGCTACGGATGTCTTGACCGTCCACGGTTCTTACGCCGAATATCGTCGCGCCTTGCTGGCCGGCGGAGTTGCCTTGGGCGAACTGAGGGCTGATCCGCTGATCCCCCAGCGGGACCAGACGCTGGCCACTTTCCTTGCGAAGTCGACATCCTCGCTGCATTCCAAGGTCTTTGCCATCGACGGGCGGCGGTTATTCATCGGGTCATTCAACTTTGACCCCCGGTCGGCGCGGCTGAACACCGAAATGGGCGTGCTGATCGAAAGCGTCACCTTTGCGGTGACGCGGGCAGTTGATCGGGTGATGGAGCGGGGCGCCTATGCCCTGCGACTGTTACCAGCGGATGCGCTGGAATGGGTCACACAGGATGAAAGCGCCGCGCAGATCGTGCAGGCCATCGAACCCGACACGACTTGGCTTGACCGGTTCATGGTCAGTGTCATTGGCGTCCTGGCGGTAGCCTGGCTGATGTGACCGCACAAGAAACGCTCTGCGATGGGACTCAAGCCAGCCCCACGGGCCCGGCAATCCCGACCGTCCTGCCCTGGCACTATGCGCTGACCATCTGCGCCGCCGCCCTTGTCCGTGACATCGCGGGCTACGCATGAATCGGTAGCGCGGGCGGCATGGCGGGAACTGCAGGCTTTGCCGTATACCAACCTGCACTGATCGGACCTCCTCAGCCCACTGGCGGCTTCCGATGGACATGATGCGCTCGGGCTGATTGATGAGCCTGTTCCCGGCATTCAATGATCGATGATCTTTTCACAGGTTTCAAAAATGCGGTTGGAATGCCAGTTGTCCCGCATGAACTGCCAGATGTTTTCGACGCGACTGAGTTCTGGGCATTTGGCAGGCAGCGGGATGATGCTGATAGTCTCGGGTATGATGAGTGCCGTAGTCAAATGCCACCCGGCCCGATCCACGAGCATGCCTGCATGGGCGCCGGGGGCCACGGCTTGAGCAATTTCGACAAGGTGCAGGTTCATCGCGTCGGTATTACAGAACGGCAGGACAAGGCCTGCCCCCTTGCCGAGTGCTGGACAGATTGCCCCAAAAGATGCAGGTCGATATGGTGCGTTGATCCTGCGGCGCCGATGCCCGAGCCTTGGGGGCGTGTTCCGCGCTTTGACCACCCGTCGCACGGCATTTGTTTGCAAACGGCGAACGTGGTCGCGTAATGTTGTGTTTCTGCCC
>JBBQGU010000353.1:0-3821 GCA_038323315.1 Rhodobacterales bacterium
AAGACATTGCCGATCTCGTGGCTGTCGCAAAAGATCGTGGTGGTGCCGTTCAGCAGCGCCGCCTCGGCATAGGCGCAGGCGGTCACCATGCTGCTTTCGATATGGATCTGCGGATCGCACAGTCCGGGGGCGAGGATGCCGCCCTGCGCGCTGTAGATCGCCTTGGGCGCCGGCCCGGCCCTATGCGTCCCGGCAGGTTTGACCGCCGCAATCCGCCCCTCGGCCAGCCAGATCTCACGCGGGCCGCTGATCCGTTCGGTATAGGTCGACAGGATGCGCGCATCGGTGATGACCAGATCGGCCGGTGCGCGACCCGCCGCAACGGCGGCAAGTTTCTGCGTGACCTGCCAAAGCGGGGCGACGGACAGACGGGTGATGCGTGACATGGGGCGATCCTGCGGTCTTGGGACGGTTCAGCCCAGACAACCCGCCTTCTGCGCGCTGCGCAACTGGCATCTGCCAAGCGCCCGTTCTTTGACCGCCGACGCCTAAAAAAGCGTCAGACCGCCCCCCCGCCTGCACAATCATCCGCCACGGCGCGAGCCTTATGCACCCCGTTGAACCCGCATGACTGATCCAACCCTTCCCCGCCGCCAAGTGGCGGTGAATGACAGGCACGGCGATATCCCTGCCGCGCAGGGACCCTTCATATCCTCGACAACACCCGCTCGACCCGTACCAATGCCGTCATGCGCTGGCTGTGCTGGCAGATGCCCTGTCATACGGCGCACCACACCTTTCCCAGCGTGCCGTTCTGGCGTCTGGCGGAACTGGATGCCGCCATCCGGACCAGCGGCGCGCAGCCGCAACAGATGGGCGGGATCGAGTTCCAGATCGAGGTCATCCCCGCCCGCAGGCCAGCCTCAGGGGCTGGAGGCGCGGTGGATCAGGCTGACCGGGGTCCGCGTCTCGGGCGCGGGCTGCGTGCCGTTCTCCAGCCAGTCCAGCAGGGTCGCGGCGGTCTTGCGGCCAAAGCCTGCGATGTCGCAATGGATCGAGGTCAGCTTGGGATGCGACTGCTGACATTCCTCGATATCGTCGCAGCCGACGACGCGAAAGCCCTGGCCCACCGGCCGCCCCAGTTCCGCACTGCCCGACAACAGGCCCAGCGCGGTCAGGTCGTTAAAGCACAGAACAGCGTCGATCTGCGGGTGATCCCGCGTCAGCGTCAGCGCGCAATCCCGGCCAAAGGCGCGTGAGGCACGGCCTGGCAGGGTGAACGGCTGCCGCTGGTTTTCTTGAATGACCTGCACATAGCCCGCCATCCGCTCCAGCGTGATCGCCCGCCCCTCCAAGCCCCCCACGAACGCCACATGCTGCGCCCCCCGTTCCAGCAGATGCTGCGTGGCAAGACGGCTGCCTGCCGCGAAATCCGGCGCGGCAAAGGGAAAGCGCCGGGTGTCCGTCGCCACCCGCCGCAACACCTGCAGCGTCGGCACCTGCGCCAGCGCAAAGGCGTCCGGTGCCCCATAGGTCGGCGAGATGATCAGCGCCGACACACCATGTTCGATCATCGACCCCACGACCTGCGCCTGCAACACCGGGTCCTCATCGGTATTGGCCAGCACTGTGGCGTAGCCCCGCGCCGACAGCGCCATCTGGACCGAGGTGGCAAATTCGGTGAAAAACGGGTTGCGCAGGTCGTTGATCACCAACCCGATCAGCCCGACCTTGGCCGACCTTAGCCCGGCAGCGGCGCGGTTATAGACATAGCCCACCTGAACCATGGCCTTGCGCACCGCGTCGCGGGTCTGTTGCGCCACCGCCGGACTGCCCTGCAGCACCAGCGACACGGTCGATTTCGACACCCCCGCACCCGCCGCCACATCGTGGATTGTCGGCCGCCTCATGTCAGCCCGTGCAGCGCCAGCAGGGTTTTCAACCGCTGTTCAGCAAGGTCCGGATCACGCAACAGCCCCGCCTGATCGGCCAGCCGGTACAGTTCGGCATAATGCGTTATATCGCGGGACGACTGGAACCCACCCGGCATGATGAAATGCTTCTGGTGCCCGTTCAGCCAGGACAGATAGGCGATCCCGGCCTTGTAGAACCGTGTCGGCGCCCGGAAAATCTCGCGGCTTAACGGCACTGTGGGCGCCAGCAAGGCGTTGTAGGTGGTCAGGTCATCCAGCGCCAAAGCCTCCAACGCCTGGCTGGCTGCCGGGGCGATGGCGGCAAGAATGCCCAATAAAGCATGGGAATAATGCGTGTCGTCGCCTTGGATCAGCGGCGCATAGTTGAAATCATCGCCGGTATACAGGCGGACGCCTTTGGGCAACCGCGCCCGAAACGCCTCCTCATGCGCCTGATCCAACAGGGAAATCTTGATGCCATCGACCTTGGCGGGGTTATCGGCAATCAGGGCCAGCACGAAATCCGACGCCTGCGCCACATCCATGCTGCCCCAATACCCCGCCAACATCGGGTCGAACATATTCCCCAGCCAGTGCAAAATGACCGGCTCGGCCGCCCCGTCGATCAGGCGGCGATAGACCTGCGCATAGATGTCCGGCCCCGCCCCGATCGCGGTAAACGCCCGGCTGGCCATCAGGATCAACTGGCCGCCGGCAGCCTCGATGGCCTCGGCCTGCGTATCATAGGCGGTCAGGATGGCGTCCGCATTGGTCAGCGCCGACAGCGGCACATGATCGGTTCCCGCCCCGCACGCCACCCTTGGCCGCATCGGATGGGCCTTGGCGGTCACCATCGTCCGCTGGATCAGCTCCAGCGCCGTGGCCCAATCCACCCCCATGCCGCGCTGGGCGGTATCCATCGCCTCGGCCAGCCCAAGCCCCTGATCCCACAGGCTTTCCCGAAAGGCCAGCGTCGCGTCCCAATCGACGGCAGGCCGCGTGTCCCAAGGGTTCCGCTCGCGCAGCGGGTCCGACACCACATGAGCGGCGGCAAAGGCGGTGCGGGTCAGAGGCACCCGTGGCGCGCGGGGCACAAGGGGGGTGCCGGTCTGGGTGTAGGGCTCCAGAATGCCCGCCTCGGTCGGTAAATGCAGCATCATGGCACCGCCAGATCGAACACCAACAGCCCGTCGATCCCACCCTCGGCATGGGCGACCAACCGGCCACCAAACGCCTGATGGTCGGGGTCGGCGGCATAGGCGGCCAAAGCCTCCCAACTGGCGAAGTCGATGGTGAAGCCGTGCAGATAGCCGCGCTCGATCTGCTCGGGGCTTTCGCTGCGGCCATAGGCGAAGGCCAGGACGCCCAGTTTGGCGGCGAGCTTTGGGAGGGCCGCGAAAATTGCGCCAACTTGCGCCTCGCTGATGTCGGGCTGGAAACGGATCAGAACGATGTGGCGGATCATGGGTGCTTTCTTGGGATCAAGGCTGAAGCGTCAGGATATGGGCCCCGGCCCGCAAGGCCAAAGCGGCAATCGTCAGGCTTGGATTTACGGCAGCCGAGGTCGGCAGCACCGACGCATCGACGATGTAAAGGTTGTCCAGATCATGCGCCTTCAGGTTCACATCCACGACCGAGGTCGCCGGATCAGACCCCATCCGCGCCGTGCCGCACTGGTGGCTTGGCGATTTCTTCTCGAAGGTTTTCGAGACGACCACCGGCCAGCCCGCGCGGCGCAGCGCGGTTTTCAGCTTTTCGGTCAGGATCTTGTGCGCCTTGAAGTTCGACCGCTGCCAGTGGAGGACGATCTTGCCATCCTTGACCATCACGCGGCTGTCGGGGTTGGGCAGATCCTCGGACATGGTCATCAGGTGCATCGAGTAATCGGCGACATGGGTTGCCAGAAACAGCGGCCAGCCGGTCTCGGCCGCCATGATCGGCCCGGTGACGCGGCCCAGCATCTGCACA
>JBBQGU010000354.1:0-3787 GCA_038323315.1 Rhodobacterales bacterium
GGTGGCGGGGGTGCGGGTGGCCATCTCGGGCGCGCCGGTCAGGGGTTCGTCGGTCTGGAACACGCGGATCGCCTGTTTTAGGGTGTCGAGCATGTCGTGGTCGCCGTAAGGGAACCATGCGTCGCGGCAGTTGTCGCCGCCGATGGCAAGGGGGAGGCCGGCGTCGAGGATCTCTTTCGCCGCTGTCACGCCGCGCCAGCGTGGGGTGCGGCCGGGATCGCGGTCCATCAGGTACATCATCGGGGTCGGCATGGAGACAAAGCCGAGGTCGGCTTCGCGGGCGAGGGTCAGGGTTTCGTGGATGACTTCGGGGGTTTGCAGCGACAGGTTCACGCAATGGCCGCAGACGACGCGGCCGGTAAAGCCGCTGCGCAGGCGGGCGCGGGCGATGTTGGGGATGGTGAAGGCAAGGGTGTCGGCGGATTGGTCGACATGCAGGTCGATGTCGATGTTGCGGTCTTTCGCGAGGGTGAACATGCGGTCGAGTGCCGCGTCCAACTCATCATAGGTGCCGTTCTCGCCCCGTTCCAGCGTGTCGGTAAAGCCGCCGAGGACTCCGCCGTTTTCGGCTGCAAGATCCGCGAGTTCGGTGCCCAGATCGCCAAGGAAGCTTTGTATCGAGGTGATGGCGACGCCTTGCAGATCGACCTTGTCGGCCCATGCGCTGCGCAACGTGTTGAAGACCTGGAATGCGGTGCGGGATTGTGGAAGCGTCACGGAATCCAGATGGGTGCGGATGGCGGTGACGCCGTGGGCATAGGCGCATTGCAGGCCGAACTCCATCCGCAGGGCCATGTCCTGCGGGGTCCATAGCGGCCAGTCGGTGACGGTCAGGGCATAGCCGCCATGCAGCGTGCCGTCGGGGCGGATGCGGGGGATGACGTGGCCTTTGTCCAGATGGGTGTGCATGTCGACAAAGCCGGGCCAGACCATGCGGCCTGCCAGATCGGTGCTGATCGGGGTTGCAGGGCCGGTGCCTGCGGGGTGGATGGCGGCGATGCGGCCAGCGTCAAGGGTGATGTCGACCATGGCGCAACCCTCGACATCCGGCTGATACGGCCCGCCGGTCAACAGACCAGTGATCACACGGGCGTTGGCCAGCCGGTAGGTTGGGGCGGTGGGGATGATCAGGTCGGGCATCGGGTCACTTTCGGATATCGACTTTGCACCGCAACATGCCAAGCCCCGGCTGCAATCCACAAGCGCAGAAATCAGCGCGCATCGTCCGCATTTGGGCATCAGTCGCGGTTGCGGCTGCTGATGCCATTTCGGCATCGGAATGCTCGAAAAACGGCGCTTGTGCGATCACGGGGGTGGCCTAGACTTTACCCAGAATCGCCCCTTGTCATCCCCACAGGTCAGGAGACCGCGCCATGGTTGCATCGCTGATTACCCGCAGAACCACCCTGAAGTCGCTGGTCGGGGGGACGGCGTTGCTGGCCGCCCCCGCCATTTTGCGCGCCCAGGACCTGATCAGGATCAAGTTTGGCACCAACTGGATTGCCGAGGCCGAACATGGCGGGTTCTATCAGGCGGTCGCCGACGGCACCTATGCCGCCGCTGGCCTGGACGTCGAGATTGTGATGGGCGGGCCGCAGGGCAACAACCGTCTGCTGTTCTATACCCGCCAACTGGATTTCTACATGGGCGGCAACATGATTCAGGCGTTTTCGGCGGTGCGCGAGGAAATCCCCTCGATGGTCGTGGCGGCGATCATGCAAAAAGACCCGCAATGCCTGATCACCCATCCCGGTTCGTATGAAAAGTTCGAGGATATGCTGACCGCCACCAACATCCTGATTTCGAACGAGGCGGTCGCGTCGTTCTATCAATGGATGATGGCGCGTTATGGTTTCAAGCTGGAGCAGGTGAAACCCTATACCTATAACTATGCGCCGTTTCTGGTCGACAAGCTGGCGGCGCAGCAGGGCTATGCCACGTCGGACCCCTATAAGGTCGGGCTGGAGGGCGGCTTTGATCCCAAGGTGTTCTTGCTGGCCGATCAAGGGTTCAGCACCTATGCCACGACGATCGAGGCATTGACCGAGACGGTGACCGAGCGGCCGGATGTCGTGCAGCGGTTTGTCGACAGCTCGATCCTTGGCTATACCAACTATCTGTATGGCGACCGGACGGCGGCGAATGCGCTGATCAAGGTGGCGAACCCGGACACCACGCAGGACCGGATGGATGCGACGGTGGATTATACCAGGCGGTTGGGCATCGTGGACAGTGGCGACACGGTGACGATGGGGATCGGGGCAATGACCGACGCGCGGATGAAGGACTTCTTTGACCAGATGGTTTCGGCGGGTGTGGTGGACGGGACGCTGGACCTGAAGGCAAGCTATACCTTGGACTTTGTCAACAAGGGCGTCGGTCTGGACATTCCGCGCTGACAGATGCGAGTTCTGATCCTGCACGCCCATCCCGATCCGGCCAGTTTCAGTGCTGCGTTGTTTCGCATCGCGGCGCAGGATCTGTCCGCCGCCGGGCATCAGGTGGATGCGGTCGATCTGTATGCCGAAGCGTTCGATCCGGTGCTGAGCCGGGCCGAATGGCAGGGCTATGTCGATGTGCCCGCCAACCGCGCCAATGTCGAACGCGACGCCGCCCGGGTCGATTGGGCCGAGGCGATCGTGATGGTGTTTCCGGTCTGGAACTTTGGCCCGCCCGCGATCCTGAAAGGCTATCTGGACCGGGTGTTTCTGCCCGGCGTGTCGTTCAATCTGACGGGTGGCCGGGTATCGCCGGGGTTGCGGCATATCCGGCGGCTTGTCGCGATCACGACCTATGGATCAAGCTGGTGGTGGGCGCTGCTGATGGGGGACGCGCCGCGCCGGTTGGTCTGCCGCGTGCTGCGGGTGCTGGCGCATCCGCGCGCGCGGTGTCACTATTTGGCATATCACAGGATCAGCCAGTCGACCGAAGCGACCCGCGCGGCCTTTGTCGTCCGCGTCCAGGATACCTTGCGCAGGCTTTAGGGGGCACAGGATGCAATCTTTCATATCTACGCCAAATACTGCGGCAAAGGCACCGCCAAAGAACCCCGTCTTGACCTGGATCAAGGGCACCGTGGCGCCGCTGACCTTTGGCGTGGGCCTGCTGGTGTTCTGGCAGTTCGCCGTCACATGGTATGATGTGCCGCATTATGTGCTGCCCAGCCCGACGCGCATCGGGGCGGCGCTGGCCGAGGATTGGGCGACGCTGGCGCTGTCGCTGGTCGCGACGTTGCGGGTGACGTTTCTGGCGCTGTTCTTTGCCGTGACGTTGGGGGTGGGGCTGGCGGTGTTGTTCACGCAGTGGCGCTGGATGGAGCGGTCATTGCTGCCCTATGTCATTGTGTTGCAGGTCACGCCGGTGGTGTCGCTGGCGCCGCTGATCATCATCTGGTCGGGGGATATCGGCACATCGCTGTTGATCTGTGCGTGGCTGGTGGCATTCTTTCCGATCCTGTCCAACACCATGCTGGGCCTGCATTCGGCGGACCACAATCTGGTCGATCTGTTCGAGGTTTACGGGGCCACACGCTGGCAAAAGCTGACCCTGTTGCGGCTGCCCTCGGCGATGCCGTATTTTCTGGGGGGCTTGAAAATCTCGGGCGGGTTGGCGCTGATCGGGGCGGTGGTTGCCGAGTTTGTGGCAGGGACGGGCGGGGTCGGGTCGGGGCTGGCGTTTCGGATTCTGGAATCGGGCTATCAGTTGCGGATACCGCGGATGTTTGCGGCGCTGATCATGATCTCGGTCACAGGGATACTGATCTACCTTGCGACAACCTGGGTGTCGT
>JBBQGU010000355.1:0-3781 GCA_038323315.1 Rhodobacterales bacterium
CGGCGTCCGTGCGTCGATGGCCGACAGCATGCTGGTCATGGCACCTTTCCTGAACTCGTGGCGGCGCTTTGCCAACACCATCTACTCTCCCGCCACGAACACCTGGGGGCAAGAGGATCGCCAGGTCGCCCTGCGCGTCCCCGCTGGCCCCGCGAAAACCCGCCATTTCGAACACCGCATCGCCGGGGTCGACGCCAACCCCTACCTCGCCGCCGCCGTGACCTTGGGCTGCGCGCTGGACGGCATTGCGGCGGGAACCACTGTTGGCAACCCCGGGCCACAAGGTGCCAGCGACCACCCCGCCTTGCCCAGCAGTTGGCACGAGGCGATTGACGTCTTTGAACACTCCCCCACCATGCGCTGCATCCTCGGCCCCGTCCTTCATGCCAGTTTCGCGGCCATCAAACGCGCCGAGCACGACCAACTGGCGGTAGAGGTCACCGAGTTGGAATGGCGGCTCTATGGCTTCGTCGTCTGACACGACGATCCGTCGGGAGGCGCAGCATTCAAACCCCACGCAGCGCCCATCCCCGCCGTCCAGCCATCTGGACCGACCCCGTGTAGCCCACGACGATGTGGCGAAGTTGGGCCAGCTTTATGCCCCCCCAACGACCCATCACCATGTGACCAAGGCCAACCCAGCGCAATGCGTCGGACGCCGCATATTTCGCGGTATTGGGGTGCGACATTAACAAGTCCTGCGTTAAACCCTTAACTAACCTATAGACAAGACTGTGCACCACAGCCAATCCGGCCCGCGCAGCAGGAGAAACGGCATGTTCGGCGATATCTCAGCCCTCGATCTGGCCCGGTTTCAGTTTGCCTTCACCATCTCGGCCCATATCATCTTTCCGGCGTTCACCATCGGGCTTGCCAGTTTTCTGGCGGTCCTGAACGCGCTGTGGCTGTGGACCCGGCAGGATGTCTATCTGCGGCTGTTCGATTACTGGAAAACGATCTTTGCCGTGACCTTTGGCATGGGCGTCGTCTCCGGCGTCGTGATGTCCTATCAGTTCGGCACCAACTGGTCGGTGTTTTCCGACAAGGTCGGGCCGGTGATCGGGCCGTTGATGGGATACGAGGTGCTGTCGGCGTTTTTCCTTGAAGCGGGTTTTCTGGGCATCATGCTGTTTGGCCGCCAAAAGGTCGGCGACGGCCTGCATATGACAGCCACGGCGGTGGTCGCGGTCGGCACGCTGATGTCGGCGTTCTGGATCCTGGCTGTGAACAGCTGGATGCAGACCCCCGCAGGCTACGCGATCAACGACGTGGGTCAGTTCGTGCCCGAGGATTGGTGGGCGGTGATCTTCAACCCGTCCTTCCCCTATCGTCTGGTGCATATGACACTGGCGGCCTATCTGACCACGGCCTTTGTCGTGGGCGCAGTTGGCGCATGGCACCTGATGCGCACGCCCGAAAGCCGGGGGGCTGCGATCATGTTCTCGATGGCGATGTGGATGGCGCTGATCGTGACGCCGTTGCAGATCATCGCGGGCGACCTGCACGGGGTGAACACGCTGGAGCATCAGCCCGCCAAGGTTGCCGCGATGGAGGGGCATTTTGAGGGGTTCCCGAACGGTCGCGCGCCCCTGATCCTGTTCGGCCTGCCCGACGATGCGGCAGGTCAAACCCGGTACAAGGTGGAAATCCCGCTGCTGGGCTCGTTGATCCTGACCCATGGCCTGACCGAACCGATCAAGGGCCTTAACGATTTTCCGCCCGAGGCGCGGCCGAAGTCGTGGCTGATCTTCTGGACCTTCCGCATCATGGTGGCGACCGGACTTGCCATGCTGGCCGTCGGGCTGTGGTCGGCTGTGGCGCGGTGGCGGGGGCAGTTGTACACGGCCAAATGGCTGCACCGCGCGGCCTTTGTCATGGGGCCGTCGGGCTTTCTGGCGGTGCTGTGCGGCTGGATCACGACCGAGGTCGGCCGCCAGCCCTTTACCGTTTATGGCGTGCTGACCACCGCCGAAAGCGCCTCGCCCTTGCAGGCCAGTGCCGTTGGCACCTCGCTCGTGGCGTTCATCGTGGTCTATTTCTTTGTGTTCGGATCCGGCAGCTTTTATGTGCTGCGCCTGATGAGCAAGCGCCCAAGGGACCGCATCGATGTCGAGGAGATCGGCCCGACCCGCAGCGCCGGTATCACCCCGATGGCGCAGGACCCGGTGGCGCCGCATTCTGTGCCGGGGGAATAAGATGTTTGAACTTTCCTTCATCTGGGCCGGGTTGATCGCCTTTGCCGTGCTGGCCTATGTGCTGCTGGACGGCTTTGATCTGGGCATCGGCATCCTGTTCCCGTTCCTGAAATCGCGTCAGGACCGCCATCTGGCGATGAACACCATCGCGCCCGTCTGGGATGGCAACGAGACATGGCTGGTCCTGGGCGGCGGCGGGTTGTTCGCGGTGTTTCCCCTGGCCTATGCGATCGTGATGCCGGCGCTGTATCCGCTGATCATCCTGATGCTGCTGGGTCTGACCTTTCGCGGCGTGGCGTTCGAATTTGTCCACCGTACAAAACGGATGCAGGGGTTTTGGGAGGTGGGGTTCTGGGCAGGCTCGCTGACCGCCGCCGTGGCGCAGGGCATGGCACTCGGCGCTTTGGTGCAGGGGATCGCCGTCGAGGGACGTGCCTATGCCGGCGGCAACTGGGATTGGCTGACGCCGTTTACGGCACTGACGGCGCTGGCGGTCGTGGTCGGCTATGCCCTGCTGGGCGCGACATGGCTGATCCTGAAGACGGAAGGCGAGATCAACGAGCTTGCCGCAACGCTGGCGCGGCCGCTGGGTGCGGGTCTGGTGGTGCTGATCGGCGTGGTCAGCCTGGCCACCGTCTACCGCCAACCCGAATATATGGAGCGTTGGTTTGTCTGGCCCACCGCGATCTTCAGCGCCGTCGTGCCGCTGCTGGTCGCAGCCGCCGGTTGGGCGCTGTGGACCGGACTGCGCGACGGGCGCGAGATGCGGCCCTTCCTTGCCACCGTCGCGGTGTTCGTGCTGAGTTATGCCGGCCTTGGCATCAGCTTTTACCCCCATATCGTGCCGCCCGGCCTGACCATCGTCGAGGCGGCAGCGCCCGACACATCGCTGCGGTTTTTGCTGGTGGGGGCGTCGGTGCTGATCCCGATGATCCTGGCCTATACCGCCTATTCCTATTGGGTGTTTCGCGGCAAGATCCGCCATGACGACGGCTATCACTGATGCGCCGGGTGTTGTGGTTCGCAGCCCTGTATCTGGCCGGAACCCTGGTGATCGGGTTCATCGCCCTGGTGATCAGAACGGTGCTGATGTAACCTTTGGCCGGCTTCGGCGCCAAGGGGCCAGTCGCAGGCATGGCTGACCTATGGCGTTGAAACCATCTGCGGTTTTCCACGTTTTGCGGGGTCTGACGGCCGCCAAATACGCCCCAGCATCACACGCGCCAAGCCTTGGTGCGAGGCGTCTCGTCAGCCCCGCAGCCAGACAGAGGTTCAGGTCAACCGCCCGTCGTCCAGCGCCTTGATGATCCAGTCGCGGTAGCGGTGATCCGGGCTGTTGATCTGCGGCACGACGCGCGAGGCTTCCTCCATGAAGAACCGATAGTCGCGGCCCATCGCCTGGCCCCGGCCGGTGTGCATATCCAGCGCGAAGTCGGGAATCGTGGGCACTGTCTCGCCCAGCGCCATGCTGCGGGCGGCCCAGTTCACCATGTCGTCGGTGGTGCGGTCCTTGTCGCTGGTGGCCAGAACCCGGATGGCGTGGGCTGCGAACAGAAAGCGGTCGCCGCCGGGGCGGGGGTGGCGGT
>JBBQGU010000356.1:0-3723 GCA_038323315.1 Rhodobacterales bacterium
AGGCCCTGCGCAATGCCGTCGTCGCGGCCTATCCCAAACTGAGCCACCGCTATTACCGGCTGAAGGCCAAATGGATGGGTCTGGACAAGTTGCAGGTCTGGGACCGCAACGCGCCGTTGCCCGTTGAAACGCCCCGTCTGGTGGGTTGGGAGGAAGCGCGCGAGACGGTGCAGAGCGCCTATGCCGCCTTTGATCCGCGCATGGCGACCCTGTCGGAACCCTTCTTCACCAAGGGCTGGATTGATGCAGGCGTGAAACCGGGCAAGGCACCGGGGGCCTTTGCCCATCCCACTGTCACCACCGTGCACCCCTATGTCATGCTGAACTACCTGGGTAAACCGCGCGACGTGATGACGCTGGCGCATGAGTTGGGCCACGGCGTGCATCAGGTTTTGGCAGCGGGACAGGGCGAATTGCTGGCCTCGACCCCGCTGACCCTCGCCGAAACTGCGTCGGTGTTCGGCGAAATGCTGACCTTTCGCAAACTGCTGGACGGTGCCAAGACCCCGGCCGAGCGCAAGACACTGCTGGCGGGCAAGGTCGAGGATATGATCAACACCGTGGTGCGCCAGATCGCGTTCTATGATTTTGAATGCAAACTGCACGCGGCCCGCGCCAAGGGCGAGTTGACGCCCGACGACATCAACGCGCTGTGGATGTCGATCCAGGCCGAATCGCTGGGCGACGCGTTCGAGTTCATGGACGGCTACGAAACCTTCTGGTCCTATATCCCGCATTTCGTGCATTCGCCGTTCTACGTCTATGCCTATGCCTTTGGCGACGGTCTGGTGAACGCGTTATATGCCGCCTATGAGGGCGGCCTGCCGGGGTTCGAGGAAAAGTATTTCGACATGTTGAAGGCGGGCGGGTCCAAGCATCACAAGGACCTGCTGGCCCCCTTTGGTCTGGACGCCTCCGACCCCAAGTTCTGGGATAAGGGGCTAAGCATGATTGCAGGGTTCATTGACGAGTTGGAGGCGATGGAGGGGTGAAGCACGATCCGCGACCGGTTCATCTGGACCCGGTCGCTGCAGCCCCGATGTGGTGCAGGGTCAAACGGCGGAAACCGTGCCGAAATGCAACCTCAGGTCATGCAGAGGGATGTTGATCAGATTCGTGTGCAGTTCTGCCGCGATGTACGGCTCCAATGATTTGGGCAGTTCATGACGAATCTTGCCCAGCATCTTTGGCCCGGCGGCAATGACGATGCGGTCATACACACCCTTGCCCCATTCGTCGGCCAGAACCGCGCTTGCATGTTTGGCCAGATGGACGCGCTCGATCCCCTCTCGGAGGCTGCTGCCGGTGACTTGGGCCACGCCCGCCGCCGAAAGCGCAGCCTTGGTGTGGTGCAGTTCGGTCATACCCTCGCCCGCCGTATGCAGCAGACGGTAGGCGTCGTCAGTCAGCAGCAGATAGAGTGTTGTGATCGGCTTCATGGCATCCTCGCGTTGCACAGGGCGGGATGCTGGCCCAATGGCGCAAGGCCCGCGCTGATCCAAATCAATGCAGACCACAGAATATGCACGCCGCTTGGCAACCGGCAGGGTCACGCCATCAGTCAAACGGCGTCCAGGGCCAGGGCTTTTCGTCATCCGCAGCGGTTTGATAGCGGGTCGCCTTGGCCAGCCAGTCGCCGAGGCGTTTGCCGGACCACGCGATTTCGACATTGGGGCGGCCGTGGCGGGTCAGCATCAGGATGAACTGCACCACGGTCAGCGCGTACAGGATGGTCTGCGCGATGGACAGCATGACCGCGATGATCACCGTGGCCAGCAGGCGCATCCACAGGCTTTCCTGCGGCTCGGGTCCGTGATCCGGTGCGGGGTCTGGCATCTGGCTCTCCATTCTGGACGGTGGCAGTGTACTGCGGGGCGCGTCGCGAGGGAACAGCTATCCTTGCGGCCGGGTCAGCCCCAAAACGGCCAGATCGGCACCCTGCGCCTGCATCCGGTCCAGCACCTTGTCCAGAACCGGCCGCGACGCGTCGAGGTTTTGCCGCCGCAGGAACCACAACAAAAAGGCGTCATAGGGCCAGTCGCGGGTCAGTGCACGGGTCAGGGCACCCGGCCAGTCCGTCGGCTGCACCACCGTTTCGGCGCAGTGATGCAGGTCCGACCGGCCAAACAGCACGGCGGGCACCCGGTGCAGCATCCCCTCCAACGCCACGCTGGAGGAGATCGAGACGCAGACCGCCGCCCCGGCCAGAATGTCATGGACATTGGCATCGGTCAGCCGCACCTCGGGATGGGTCTTGACCAGCCATTGCCGGATCTTGCGCGTCTCGCGCCCGGTGTTCATCGGATGGGGTTTCACGACAACCTGACGCCCGGCGGCCCCCTCAACCACAGTCCTGACCATCTGATCTGCGGTCATATGGCGGGCACGCTCGACCGGATGGGACCAGTCTTGCAAGAACACCGCAATATGGCCGCTGCCAAAGTCGCGCGTCTCGGCGGGCTGGGGGTGGCGGCTTTTGCGCGCGCCGATCCATTTGCGGCGCAGATCGTCGGCAAAGGGTGCTGCGTATTGCGCCTCGATCCCCTCGGGCCGAAAGGTCTTGCCGGTGATGCTGCTGTCAAACAGCACGCCTTGGGGGTCCAGATAGAAGAACCCTGCCAGAGGCCCCGGCGCGATGTTCAGCGCCTGCGCCCGGTTCATCGTGCCGTCATGGACCAGATCAAAGCTGGCGCCGTCCGGCCCGGCATTCAGGGCGTCATAGTTGCGCAACATGACCGTCGTTGTGGCCCCCCTCTCGGCAAGCTGCCGCAGCAGCCGCCGATAGAACGGGAACACGCCGGCACCGTCGCGCTCCAGCATGTGGCTTGGCACATGCAGCCGTATCTCGGCCACTATTTGGCCGCGGCGAAAACCATGTCGATTATCTCCTGGGTGCCGCGCACAAACTCCAGCGGGCAGGCATAGGCCTCGCCGGTGCGGACCGAACGGCTGAACGCCTCGACCTGCAGTTTGTAGTGGTTGACGCCGGGGAAACGTTCGATCGTCACCATTTGCCCCGGCTGGTGCAGTTCCAGTTGCGCCTGATCGTGCACACCGGCGTTGAAGGGCGCATTGGCCACGCGGATCATGCCCGTCTCGCCCTGAAACACCACCTCTTGGCGCAAGAACAGCCGCATCGAGGTCATGGCGGAATAGCTGAACTGCCCGCCCGGACCTGCCATTTCCCCCGTGACATGCGCCCAGACGTCCACGCCGTTTTCCAGCTTCAGCCGCGCTTGCAGTTCGACCGGCTCGGCCCCGGTTACGAAGCGGACCGAGCCATAGGTATAGACGCCGATATCGCGGATGCCGCCGCCGCCGGTTTCGGGGCGGTTTCGAATGTTGTCGGTGTCGTTGCGGTTGTCGTAGGAGAATGCGGCGTCGACATGCAGGACGCGGCCGATCGCGCCCTGCTCGACCAGTTCCTTGGCCCTGCGCCATTGCGGATGAAACACGATCATATACGCCTCGGCGGCAAGCAGGCCTGCGGCGTCGCGGGCGGCGATGATCTGGTCAATCTCGATGGCCTGCATCGCGATGGGCTTTTCGGTCAGGACATGCTTACCCGCCGCCAGCGCCTTGAGCGTCCATTCGACATGCAGGTGGTTGGGCAGGGGGATATACACCGCCTCGACCTGCAGTTTGTAGTGGTTGACGCCGGGGAAACGTTCGATCGTCACCATTTGCCCCGGCTGGTGCAGTTCCAGTTGCGCCTGATCGTGC
>JBBQGU010000357.1:0-3702 GCA_038323315.1 Rhodobacterales bacterium
GCTGCTTCCTCCATCGCCGCGCCGTTGAACTTCGGGTCCCAGAACCAGACCGTCACTTCGCCGGCCAGCACTGCGGGGGCCGCAAAAAGCTGAATCGCCGTGGCGGTATAGAGCGCACGGATAGCGGACTTCTTGGTTAACAACATCTCATCCCTCCCTTTTAAATTGATATGCAAGCAAGAGAGTGAATTCTGGCCCCGTGCGTCAATGAAATTCTGTATGCCGCACACGGCAAGCGGGATCGTCCGGATCGGACAATAACGAATGCATGACCTGCTTTGATGAAACGTTTCCGGTTCCGCATCGTGTATTTCGGACAAAGTCAGCAGAGTGCGAAGCGAAAAACAAAGGTTGGCTCTGGCCAAAAACATATGCCTCCCGCCTAAACAAATCTTAAGCAATGTGCTGCCTCGGTGCGCAGATGACCAAAAAAATGGTGTGCATCCGCAGCAAAAGCCGAGAAACCCGATGCAAGTGCAGAATTTCTGACCAGATGATTCGGGAAAACTTTCAAACCCGACAGGTCAATATTATATATATTTACGGTAAATTCGCATTGACTCAATCCGGTCTTTGCGAACATCTTTTGCCTCATTGTGATTGTCCGGTCCCGTCATCGTTTTGCGGTCAGTCACAACGTCGTTCTTGTCTGGAACGGTCAGATGATTATGCCAGAAAAGGCCTGTCCGCCCAGTGGCTTGTCTGGGGCGAGGTCAGTGCAAAGCTGTCAGCCGCTTGACGTAAGGCTGCGCAGGATAGGTGGTAAGTAGAATGCCTAACAAGGACGATCCATCCATCCCGGCAAAGCTAAGGCCGCCGACCATAGTTCCAGACTGGCTGCCTGTGCTGTCGGGCCGTCAGCCGCAGCCAAACATCATGAGCTGCGTCAAGCGTCCCGAGGGCACGAACGACTGGCTTCTGGTTGCCACGACCGATGGTTTTGGCCGGGTCGCGTGCCTGGATGGCGAAACGAGGATCCTGCGGCGGGGCGACCTTTTGCTGTTCCGCCCGGGCACGCCACAGGATTATGGCTTTGCCGAGACTGTCGATACATGGGCCAATACCTGGATCCACTTCCGGCCGCGCGCACACTGGATCGAGTGGTTGGGCTGGCCCGAAGCGGACCGTGGCGTGGCCATTCTTGGCACGCAAGACGACTTCCCGCAGATTGAAGCCGAACTTGACCGGCTGCACGAGGTGGCAAACGGTGCCAGCCGCCTGCGCACCGATGCCGCGATGAACGTGCTGGAGCGTATCCTGATCCTCGCCGACCATTTCAACCCCAAGTTCGGCAAGCCTGACCTTGACCCGCGCATCCTGCGAGCGCTGAACCTTGTTGGCGAATGGATATCCCAGCCGGTGAGCGTGGCAGAGTTGAGCCGCGCCTCGGGTTTATCGCGCTCGCAGTTCACCGCGCTGTTCACGCTGCAGATGAAGGTCAGCCCGCAGGCCTATGTCGAGAAGGTCAAGCTTGACCGCGCCAGCCAGATGCTGCGCTCGCCCGGTTGGACGATCGGGCAGGTTGCTGCGGCGCATGGCTTTGCCAATGTCTTTTACTTCTCGACCCGGTTCCGCAAGCATTTCGGAATGTCGCCCAGCGCGTACCGCCAGCACCATGAGCGGGCCAAACTGCAGCCCGCCGGGAGCAGCGGCTGAGGCACTCGGCCAGCCACCCAAGACAAGCACACGACCACGCATCATTTCAGGAAACGACAGAATGAAAACCGTCACTTGGGGCATCATCGGCCCTGGAACCATTGCCGAGAACTTTGCCACGGGCCTGTCCCAGACCGAGACAGGCCGGCTTTTGGCGATTGCCAGCCGGGATGCCACGCGCCGCAAGGCCTTTGGCGACAAGCATGACGTCGCAGAGGCCAAGCGCTATGACAGCTACGAGGCGTTGGTCGCCGACCCGCAGGTGGACGCGATCTATGTCTCGACACCGCACCCCTTCCATGCCGAACAGGCGCTTTTGGCAATCCGCGCGGGCAAGGCCGTTCTGGTGGAAAAACCGGCGGGCCTGAATGAGGCAGAGGTTGCCGCCCTGGTAGATGCCGCGCGACAGGAAAACGTGTTCTTCATGGAAGCCTACATGTACCGCTGTCATCCGCAGATCTTGCGGCTGGCGGAACTGATCCGCGAAGGCGTTATCGGGAACGTCACGCATATCCATGCCACATTCGGCTTCGATGCCCGTAAATGGCCAGACTCGCGCGTCTACAAGCATGAACTGGCCGGGGGAGGCATCATCGACGTCGGCGGATATACCGTGACCGCTGCCGCCTTGGTTGCGGGACTGGCTGCGGGCAAGACCTTTGCCAAACCTGTGCTGTTCAAGGCCACGGGTATTCTCGGGCAGACCGGGGTGGACGAGGTATCCTATGCCACGGCGACATTCGCCTCGGGCATCACGGCCGAGCTTGCCTGCGCCACGTAGCGCCAGATGGACAACCAGATGCGTATCGACGGCAGCGCAGGCTCGATCCTGCTGACCAACCCGTGGATGCCGGGTCGTGACACCGGGCCGTCGGATACGACAATCCGCATCACAAAGGCGGGCGACACGACCGAGGAAGTGATCCGCCATCCCTGGCAGTTGTTTGCTTTCGAGGCTGATCTGGCCAGCCGCGCCATCGCCGCAGGTCTGACGGAACCGCCTTTCCCGGCAGTCGGCCACGCCGACAGCATCGCCACGGCGGCGGTGCTGGACAACTGGCGGACCGAAGTCGGCTACATGACCTTTGCCGAGGTGCCGGGCGTCGTCCGCAAGTTGCCGCAGACTTTGCCCAAAGGTCTGCCAGCGATCCCGCGGATCAAGGTCGACGGCGTCGACCTGCCGATGAGCAGCTTTGTCATGGGCTGCGACAACCGCAACACGCCGGCCGAGGGCGCGGTGATCTGGGACGCCTGGATGGAGGCGGGCGGCAACAGCTTTGACACCGCCTTTGTTTATGGCGGGGGGATGCATGAGCCGGTACTGGGCCAGTGGCTGAAGTCGCGCGGCGTCCAAAAGGAAACGGTTGTGGTCGTAAAAGGTGGCGTGCCGCCCTATTGCACGCCCGCAGCAATCGAGGCGCAGTTGATCATCTCGCTCGACCGGCTGGGGTTGGACCGCGCGCCGATCTACATCATGCACCGCGACAACCTGGATGTGCCGGTGGATGAATTCGTCGATCTGTTCGACCGGCTGAACAAGGCGGGACGCGTCGGTATCTGGGGCGGGTCGAACTGGACGACTGAACGTCTGGGTGCAGCGCAAGACAACGCACGGGCGCGCGGCATGCTGGCACCGCAAATCCTGAACAACAACTTGTCGCTTGCCGTGATGGAAAAGCCGATCTGGTGGGGCTGCCTGACCTCGAACACCCCGGACACGTTGAAATTCATGGCCGAACGTCAGGTCGTGCATCTAAGCTGGTCCAGTCAGGCGCGCGGCTATTTCCTGCCCGCAGACCTGCGCGACCGCCTGCCCGCCGACATCGGGCCGGAAAACTGTTTCGGCAGCGAGCGCAACGCCGAGCGCCGTCGCCGGGCCGAGGAGTTGGCCGCGCGCAAGGGCCTGACACCGAATGCCATTGCGGCGGCCTGGGTGCTGACGCAGGCCTTCCCCTCTTTCGCGTTGATCGGGCCGCGCAGCCCGGGCGAACTGGCATCGACGCTTTCGGCGCTGACCGCCAATCTGACGCCCGACGACTGCGCCTG
>JBBQGU010000358.1:0-3680 GCA_038323315.1 Rhodobacterales bacterium
CACGTCGTCAAAGATGAAAAACTCGGCTTCCGGCCCGAAATAGGCCGCATCGCCAACGCCCGACGCCATCAGATACGCCTCGGCCTTTTGGGCGATGCCACGCGGGCAGCGGTCATAGGTCTCGTTCGTGTCCGGCTCGGCTACGGTGCAGTGCACACACAGCGTCTTTTCGGCATAGAACGGGTCCATATAGACCGAGGTCGCATCGGGCATCAGTTTCATGTCGGACTGGTCGATCTACTTCCAGCCGGCATTTGACGACCCGTCGAACATGAAGCCTTCTTCGAAGAAGTCTTCGTCGACCAGATCGGCCACCAGCGTCACATGCTGCAGCTTGCCCTTGGGGTCGGTAAAACGGATGTCGACATATTCGACCTCCTCGTCCTTGATCAGTTTCAGAGCATCGCTGACTGCGCTCATCATGCTGCCTTTCGGTTTGGGTTTCAGATAAGGCCGTGTTGGCCCGGTGTTGGTGTCAGATAGCGTCGTCGCCGGTCTCGCCGGTGCGAATGCGGATCGCCTGTTCGACGGGATAGACGAAAATCTTGCCATCGCCGATCTTGTCGGTCCGGGCGGCGCTGATGATCGCGGCAATCGCCGGGTCCACCATGTCATCGGGCACGATCAACTCGATCTTCACCTTGGGCAGGAAATCCACGACATATTCGGCGCCCCGGTACAGTTCGGTATGGCCCTTTTGCCGGCCAAAACCCTTGACCTCGGTAACGGACAGCCCTTGAATCCCGGCCTCTTGCAGCGCCTCTTTGACCTCATCCAGCTTGAAAGGCTTGATGATCGCCTCGATCTTCTTCATGGACCGCACTCCCGGTTTTCCGCGTCTTGCCCCGTCTGACCACTTCCTTACGGGGGCCACAATTGACTAGGGTGGCGGTGCGGTCCTGTCGTGTGGAAATCTGCGGGGCTTGCACAAAATAACCGCACACCGCCCAAAAAGTAACCAGTGTACAAACGAAAGAGCCGTCACATGACCGAGTTGCTGACCGCCGCCCAAATGCGCGCCATCGAGGCGGCAGCGATAGCGTCAGGCTCGGTCACCGGGCTGGAGTTGATGGAGCGCGCCGGACGCGGCGTGGTGGATGCCATCTTCGCCGAATGGCCCGAATTGCAGGCTGGGTCGTTCCGCGCCGTGGTGCTGTGCGGTCCGGGCAACAATGGCGGCGACGGCTTCGTGGTGGCGCGGCTGCTGAAGGAATGGGGCTGGGAGGTGGAGGTGTTCCTGTACGGCACGCCCGAGGGGATGCCACCGGACGCACGGGTGAATTATGAGCGGTGGGTGGGGATGGGGGCGGTTGTGCCGCTGACAGAAGATGCATTTCAGAAAACTCATCCGGTTCATGGAAGTGGCTACGCTGACCTCTATGTCGATGCAATCTTCGGGGCAGGACTTACCCGCACGATAGAGGGAGATTTGGCAAGTCTGTTGCGCCATTTGGGCGGCTCGGGCGGCGAAAGCTATCCAAGGCTGGTGGCGATTGACGCGCCATCCGGGCTATGTATGGACAGTGGAAAGGTGCTCGGTGCCCAGAAGTCGGCGCAAGGTATGACGCCGGTCCCCTATGTCCATCTGACAGTGACATTCGAATGCGCAAAACTGGGCCACTATCTGGAGAATGGCCCAAGAATTTGTGGTCGATTGACAGTCAGGTCAATCGGCATTGCGCAATACCGAAAAACAATGGCGGGAACTCTCTATCACGATCGGACTAGGACCGACTTAGGAGTTCGACCAACACGATTGGCCAAAACCCTACTGGTGGGTCTTGAGCCGGGAATACGCGAGCCAACATCCAATTTTGATAGATTGTCAGATGTCGTTCCAGGCGGTCTGATAAAGGGCGACGATGCTTCTGCGCATAAATTCGACTACGGCCACGCCCTAGTCCTTTCCGGCGGTAAAGGTCGTGGCGGTGCGGCCCGGATGTCCGCTCGCGCAGCATTGCGGATCGGCGCGGGGTTAGTGACGCTCTGTTGCCCACCTGATGCTCTCACAGAGAATGCAGCACGGGTGGACGCTGTCATGTTGAGGCCGTTGCTGTCGGCGGCCCGATTGGCGGGGGTTTTGGTCGATAGACGGATCAATGCGCTTTGCGTTGGTCCGGGGTTGGGTGTGGTTCGTGCTGCAGGGATGCTTCGGGTTGCCTTAGGGGGCGGCGGGGTGAAATCCCGCCCTACGGTGATTGACGCCGACGGTTTAACCGCGTTGGCCGGGGATGCGGCGTTGTTCGCGGCCCTGCATCCTGCCTGCGTTTTGACGCCCCACGCCGGTGAGTTCGCCCGCCTTTTCTCCGACATCGCCGCCCGACTTGATGCCCCGGCCACCACTGGCCCCGCCTATTCCAAGGTCGATGCCACCCGCGACGCCGCAAAACGCGCAGGCTGCGTCGTCGTGTTCAAAGGCCCCGACACCGTCATCGCCGACCCCTCGGGCGGTTGCAGCATAAACTCCGCCGCATACGACCGCGCCGCACCTTGGCTCGCCACCGCAGGTTCCGGCGATGTGCTTGCAGGTTTCATATGCGGTCTGCTGGCACGCGGCTTTGCCCCCATGCAGGCCGCCGAGACCGCCGCATGGCTTCATGTCGAATGCGCCCGCAGTTTCGGGCCGGGGTTGATTGCCGAGGATTTGCCGGAGGAGTTGCCGAAGGTGTTCAGGGCGTTGGGGCTGTAGGGGGCGGCCTTGCGGCTAGGCGGTGACCAGAGCCGGGCAGAGCAGTTCCAGGCCGCCGGCATAGATCACGGCGTCTTCCGCGAAGGTGAGGGTGAAAAAGCGGGCTTCGGGCAGGGTTTCGGCGCGGATGTATTCGCCATCGGCCAGACGGGCCGCCGGGATCATGGCCTGATCCATGCCGAACATCGCCTTGGCGCGCCAGTCACGGATCAGGATCTGTTGCGCGGCCGACACGGTCACGTCCTCGGTCGGGCAATCTACGCCCAGGGTGCCATGCGAAATTTTCACGACACGAGCGTTGCGGACCACGGACACCGCGACCTGAACCAGACGCCGAGCGCCCGCGCGGGTCAGGATGCGGTCGCCGGGTTGCAGAAACTCGACCGGCATCTCACCGTCCAGCGTCAGCACCGGCGTGCCTGCGACGACTGCCATCAAAGGGCGCGCGTGGGGGTTCGTGGCGCTGGACGGAGCGGTGGCCCTGAATGCTGACGATGCCATGAAACTCTCTCGATTAGCTCTACCATGCCTTTATTGCGGCCAATTGTGGCGAGATTCAGTTAACGCTGTGCCTTTTTCGGGAAGTTGTTCTGTCAAATTGCGGCGAATTGCGGCGCTTGATTTTTCCCCTCGCATCCTGTGAACCTTATTGCTAGAAGGGCTCGGATTTCAGGGCGCATGCCTTCCAGCCTAGCGGCGGGGTGGGCCTTGTTCGGATATGCGGGTGTGGCGAAATTGGCAGACGCACCAGATTTAGGTTCTGGCGCCGCGAGGCGTGGGGGTTCAAGTCCCTCCACCCGCACCAGACTTTGGATGAGAAGGACGAAGAATGCAGGTCACCGAGACCCTTAACGACGGCTTGAAGCGCGGTTACACCATCACGGTGACAGCGGCGGAACTGGAAGCAAAGGTCACCAAATCGCTGCTGGAAGCGCAGCCGGATGTGGAAATCAAGGGTTTCCGCAAGGGCAAAGTTCCCTTGGCCATATTG
>JBBQGU010000359.1:0-3677 GCA_038323315.1 Rhodobacterales bacterium
GATCATCGCGATGTCATCGACACCCAGCTCCGACAGGATGGTCTGCACCGCCGACACCTGCCCGGCCCCGCCATCGATCAACAGGAGGTCGGGCCAAGCCTCGGTCTGGCGGTCGGGGTCTTCGGTCAGCAGGCGCTCGAAGCGGCGGGTCAGCACCTCTTTCATCATGCCGAAATCGTCGCTGTTGGCCCCTGCGGCAGATTTGATGTTGAACTTGCGGTACTGGCTTTTGATGAAACCCTCAGGCCCCGCCACCACCATGCCGCCCACGGCATTCGACCCCTGAATATGCGCGTTGTCATAGATTTCGATGCGGCGGGGCGGGGCGTCAAGATCGAACGCCTCGGCCAACCCCTCCAGCAGCTTGTTCTGGGTCGAGGTTTCCGACATCCGCCGTGCCAGGCTTTCGCGGGCATTGCGGGCGGCGTTTTCCACCAGTTCGGCCTTTTCGCCCCGCTGCGGGACCGACAGTTCGACACGGCGGCCGGCGCGGTCGGACAGCATCTGCACCACCAGATCCGCGTTTTCGACCCCGTGTGACAACAGGATCAGGCGCGGCGGGTCCTTGTCGTCATAGAACTGGGCCAGGAACGCCTCCATGATTTCCGGCGCTTCGGCACCGGCGCCGGTCTTGGGATAGAAATCACGGTTGCCCCAGGATTGATTGGCGCGGATGAAAAAGACCTGCACGCAGGCCTGCCCTTGATCCATATGCAGCGCCACCACATCGGCCTCGGCCACGCCCTGCGGGTTGATGGCCTGTGCAGACTGCACCTGGGTCAGCGCCTTGATCCGGTCGCGCAGGGCGGCGGCGCGTTCGAACTCCATATCATCCGAGGCGCGGGACATTTCGGTGGCAAGGTTGGCCTGCACGTCGGTGGTCTTGCCTTGCAGGAAACGCTCGGCATCGGCAACGAGGGTGCCATAGGCTTGCGGCGTGACCTTGCCGACACAGGGGGCGGCGCAGCGTTTGATCTGGTATTGCAGGCAGGGGCGGGTGCGCCCCTCGAACATCGAATCGGTGCAGTTGCGCAAAAGAAAGACCTTCTGCAACTGGTTCAGCGTGCGCGCCACGGCCCCGGCACTGGCGAAGGGGCCGAAATAGCTGCCCTTCTCGGTCTTTTTGCCCCGGTGTTTCTTGATCTGCGGATAGGGATGGTCCTTGGCGATCAGGATATTGGGAAAGCTTTTGTCGTCGCGCAGCAGCACATTATAGCGCGGTTTCAACTGCTTGATCAGGTACTGTTCCAACAGCAGCGCCTCGGTCTCGGTGCGCGTGGTCAGGAACAGCATCGAGGTGGTTTCCCAGTTCTTCTTCAGGATCCGCGCCGACAGGCCATTGGGCCGCGCATAGTTCGACACCCGCGCGCGCAGGTTGCGCGCCTTGCCGACATACAGCACCTCGCCCTTGGCATTCAGCATCCGGTATACCCCGGGCGAGCCGTCCAGCGACTTCAGATAGCCTTGGATGACCTCGTGGCCATTTGGCGGGGCGGGAGAATCAGTCACGTATCGGTGGCCTTTGCTTGGGTCGATTCTGGCGGGTGCTGCAATGATAGGGGGCAGTGTGGCAAGAGAAAAGCTGTCCCCCGTTTCTGTGGATAACCTTGCGGACAAGATTTCGCGATCCCCAAATTTTCCTTGTATTTGGCCCGCTTCGTTAACATGTCTAAAATTTAGGCATTTTCATAAGCCACTGAAAAGATTAGAAAGATTTTATAACATGGGTCAATGGATTGATAAGTCTATAGAATTTGTAAACACTCTGTGAACGCCCGGAACAAAGTGCACAACTTTCGCAACCATCGCGATAATCACTCGACCCCAAGCACATCCGGGGTGGCCCAGGCAAGGTGTTGACCACCGTCGACGGCAATCATTTGCCCGGTCACACCGGGGGCGTCCAACAGATAGCCAAGGGCTGCACAAATCTCGGCGGGGCTGGCACCGCGTTGCAGAATGGTGGCGGCGCGCTGCTTGGCGAAATGGCTGTCGGACTGGCGACCGCCCTGCATGGTCGGGCCGGGACCAATGCCATTGACGCGGATATCTGGGGCCAGACCCTGCGCCATGGTCTGGGTCAGCGCCCACAGCGCGTGCTTGGCCAGCGAATAGGTCATGAATTCCGGCGTCGGTTTCAGCACGCGCTGATCCAGCATGTTCAGGATCATCGCCTGCGCCAAAGGCTCGCCCTGTGCGTCTGGCACGGTCTTGGGCGCCTGGGCGGCAAAGGCCTGCGACAGAAAGAACGGCGCGCGCAGGTTGGACCCGATATGGCGGTCCCATGACTTGGCGGTGGCACTGCCGACAGTGTCATGTTCAAAGATCGAGGCGTTGTTGACCAGCAGCGTCAGCGGCCCGCCAAGGGCTGCCGCAGCCCGGGGCACCAAAGCCTCGACCTGCGCCGCGTCCAGCAGATCGGCCTGCAACGCCTCGGCCCTGACCCCAAGGGCACGGATCTCGGCCACAGTTGCCGCAGCGGCATCTTCTGACCCCGCATAATGCACGGCCACGTCATAGCCCCGCCCGGCCAGATACAGCGCCATCGCCCGCCCGATGCGTTGAGCAGCGCCGGTGACCAGCGCCTTCATTTGCCGCAGACGCAGGGGGCCGTCCCCAGAACCGCCCGCCCGCAATGGGCACATTTGGCGCGCGACAATACCGGCGGGGCAGGGGGGCCGCGCAGATACTTGGTGACCAGATTGCCGATCATCGACACGCCGACCAGCAACAACAGGAACATCAGGACGATCTTGATCATGTCACAACCCGTGTTGCGCCCAAAGTGCGCGTTCCTCGATGACCTGCAGCGCGTCCTCGGCCAGGTTCAGGCCAAAGCGGGACAGCAGACTGCGCCTCTGACCATGTACGATGAAACGCACCTTGTCGCCGTACAGGTTTTTCATCTTGGGCACCAGATGGCCCAGACCGTCCGCCAGCCCCATGTCTATCGCCTGCTGACCGACCCATATGTCGGCATTGAACAGATCGGCATCCGCCAAACGCACGCCGCGCCGCGCCTTGACATGGGCAATGAACGCCTCATGGATCGGCGTCTGAATCGCACGCAGCCGGTCGATATCCTCGGGCTTTTGCGGCAGGAAAGGGTCGGCAAAGCTTTTTGATCGGCCCGCCGTGACCACACGCCGCTCGATCCCCTGCCGCGCCATCAGGTCTGGGAACCCGAACGAGGCAAAAATCACCCCGATCGACCCGACCAGCGACGATCCATCTACCCAGATATGATCGCCCGCACAGGCCAGCCAATAGCCGCCCGATGCCGCCACATCCTCGACAAAGGCATGGACGGGGATCTTCTTGTCATCCGCCAAACGCCGGACGCGGGCGGCGATCAGGCTGGATTGCACCGGCGAGCCGCCCGGCGAGTTGATCACCAAGGCGACAGCCTGCGGTTTGGACCGGAACGCCCGCTCGATCAGCGGCGCGGCAGACTGGTCCGACAGCCCACGGCCAGAGGAAATCATCCCGGTCAGTCGCACGACGGCAACCATGGGCGGCTTGGGAAGAAACGGAATGGAAATGCGCATGGTCGACAGGTAAGCCCGGCAGGCCCGCCCGACAAGGCATAACTGCCGTTGCAAGGCGTGGTTTTCAGGGCCACCGTGCCCCCATGATCGACAAGCTGGAAATGTTCATCGCGCTGGCACAGGAACGCC
>JBBQGU010000360.1:0-3646 GCA_038323315.1 Rhodobacterales bacterium
CGCATTGACGATCTGGGACCTCGCCCATTCCGCCGGTGCCCTGCCCGTCGATCTGGCCGCCGCAAAAGCCGATTTTGCCGTCGGTTGCAGCTACAAATACCTCAACTCCGGCCCGGGCGGCCCCGCCTTCATCTACGTGGCCCCCCGCCATGCCGCCCACACCCGGCCCGCTTTGTCGGGCTGGCTGGGCCACGACGCCCCCTTCGCCTTTGACCCCGATTACCGCCCCGGTCCAGGGATCGAGCGTATGCGTGTCGGCACCCCGCCCGACCTGCAACTTGCCGCCCTCGAAGCGGCCCTCGACATCTGGGACATGGTCGATATCCACGACCTGCGCGCCGCCTCCCTGTCCCTGACCGACCAGTTCATCCAGGGCGTCGAGGCCACCTGCCCCACCCTCACCCTCGTCACCCCCCGCGACCATGCCCAGCGTGGCAGCCAGGTCTCCTTCCGCCATCCTGAGGGTTACGCCATCATGCAGGCCCTGATCGCGGCACGTGTGATCGGCGATTTCCGCGCCCCCGACATCCTGCGCTTCGGCTTCACCCCGCTGTTCATTGACGCAACCGACGTGGCGGCCGCCATCGAAACCCTGTCCCGCATCATGGCCGAAAACTCATGGGATCAACCGCACTTCAAACAACGCGCCAAAGTCACATGATCAGCCGCGACCCCGCCACCCGCACGGTGCTCGGCCTGCCCTGACCCCCTGACGCCCTAGTACAGAGGCCCGCAATGACCCAAGACCCCGACACCGGCGCGCAGATGTCCTTTGACGGGCGGATGTCCTATGGTGACTATCTGCACATCGACCGCATCCTGACCTCGCAGCGCCGACTGACCACGGCCCATGACGAGATGCTGTTCATCATCCAGCACCAGACCTCGGAACTGTGGATGAAACTCGCCCTGCACGAAATGAACGCCGCCCGAACCGCCATCGCGACCGACCATCTGCCCGAGGCGTTCAAGATGCTCGCCCGCGTCGCGCGGATTTTCACCCAGTTGAATTCGGCCTGGGACGTGCTGCGTACCATGACCCCGTCGGATTACACGACATTCCGCGCGGGGCTCGGCCAGTCGTCAGGCTTCCAGTCGCACCAATACCGGCTGATCGAATTTGCCACCGGCAACCGCAATGTCGCCATGCTGCGCCCCCATGCGCACCGGCCCCTGATCACGGAACTGCTGACGCAGGAGCTTGCCCGCCCCTCGCTGTATGACGAAGCGCTGCGCCACCTCGCCCGCAAAGGGCATCCGGTGCCGCAAGACGTGCTGACCCGCGACCTGTCCCTGCCCTGGACCGCCCGCGACGATATCCGGCAGGTGTGGGAGACGGTCTACCGCGACCCGCATCTGCATTGGCAGGAATATGACCTTGCCGAAAAGCTGGTGGATTTCGAGGATAACTTCCGCCAATGGCGTTTCAACCATGTCACGACCGTCGAGCGTGTGATCGGTTTCAAGCGCGGCACAGGCGGCACGGCGGGGGTCAGCTACCTCAAACGCATGTTGGATGTGCAGCTTTTTCCCGAACTTTGGCACCTGCGCACGACACTTTGATCCATTCGATCTTGCCTCTGGTCCCCGGCCGGGGCATTGATCATCAAACGGAAACAAAGACTCGCGGGCGATACTGCGCGCTTTTTAAGGCAATCATCATGCAGCGACCTATTCCAACCCTGATGGCCACGGCAGTCATGTTGATGGGCCTTTCGGCCTGTGAAATGGACCCGGCCCTGATGGGCCCGATGACGATGGCTCAGCCTGCGGCCCAGATGGCCGTTGTCGACCCCAATATCCCCGTCGATGGCGACATGACCCATTATGCGGCGGTCGAGGATGAGGGTAAGGCCGTGCCCGGCATACCGGTCGCCCAAGTGCCGCCGGCCTATCAGCGTCAGGTCGTCGATTACCCGTCCGACAAACCGGCAGGCACCGTCATCATCGACCCGTCGACCAAGCATCTGTATCTGGTGCAGGGCAACAACACGGCCCTGCGCTACGGCATCGCCGTCGGCCGCGCCGGGTTCGGCTGGTCGGGCGAGGCGGATATCGTGAGCCGCACCACCTGGCCCAAATGGACCCCGCCCTATGAAATGATCGACCGCAACCCTGATCTGGAAAAGTTCCGCGATGTCGGCCAACCGGGCGGCCTGACCAACCCGCTTGGCGCACGCGCTTTGTACCTGACGACCAATGGCGTCGATTACGGCTACCGCATCCACGGCACCCCGGAATGGAACAGCATCGGCCAGAATGCGTCGTCAGGCTGCATCCGCATGATCAACCAGGACGTGATGGACCTGTACACCCGCGTGCCCGACGGCACCCGCGTGATCGTGCTGACCGATGACGGCCAGTTTCCCACCGGCCTGACCGTGCCGCCGCCCGCGCCCAAAAAGCCAAAACCCGTGGCCGTCGCCTCGGTCGAACCCGAAGATATTACGCCCGAGCCTGTGGTGCCGGATGCCGTGATCGAGATGCCAATCCAAGGCCCGTTCCATCCGCAATAACGGCGCCTCCGGGACCGATCCATGCAATGCCCAACCGCTGACCCCGGGTTTGACTTTTTCATGGGCAGCCATCCCTCGCCTGCCGTGGGCGATGAACTGCCCAACTCCGCCGACGGGGCACGGGATGGTCGGAACATTTCCGGTCAACCGGTCGTTGACTTGGTGTGCGCTGGCTGTCGTCCTTGGCGGTGGCCTGAAGCGCCGACCGAGCAGAAAGGATCTGCCATGACCCGCAAGACCAATCTCGTCTGCACTGGCTTCTTTGCAGTCAGCGTCCTCTTTGGCACCACCGCGTTCGCGCAAGATGCGATGCCCGATCTCAGCGGCTGGCCGCAGTCGGCTCAAGATGCAGCCAAGCACATGATGGACACCTATGGCAAGCCCGCCGAGGTCACTGACACCATGCTGATCTGGGGCAAGACCGGTCCTTGGAAGCGGACGGTCATCTACAGCACAGCCACGACCCACATGTTCCCGGTCAAACACGATGACGTCATGCAGCAGTGGATCGATCTGGATGTGCCGCCCGACTATTTCGACGATCTGGCACATTACGATGGCAGCGTGGTCGTCAACCGCACCGAGGCCGAGATGTCGGCGCGCTGTGACAAGGAGGCGGCGAATTTCCTGGCAATAAACCTGGCACACGACATCATCAACAACGTGCGCACGGTAGAGGAGGCACGGCAGTTCTACGCCCAGACGATGAAGGCGGTCATGGAGGGCGGAAAGCCTTCTGATCCCGCCTATGTGGAAGGCTTGATTTTTGAAGTGCCAAAGGAAGACCTTTCCAACCCCGACAAGCCGCTGCTGTAGGCCGACGATCGCACCAAACCACGCAGCGGCGCAGCACTCGATGCCGCGCCGCTGCGCGCATTGCGGTCAAGTATCAAATGTCAGTGCCCCGACGCCCCCTGACCAGAGCCTGCATTTCATCCTTCCAGCCCCCGAAAAAGAAACTAATTTCAGGGTATTAAAAAAATCAAGTCATTGATTTAATTTTGTAATTCAGGGGCTCTCACGCGTGGGCGCCTGACTTGAGCCAAGTGTCGTAGTCGCTGACCAACAGATGCTTCGGGGCCTCGTCCTCGTCGATATCAGCAAACCTTCCAATCGGCTCGCGAAAGATA
>JBBQGU010000361.1:0-3640 GCA_038323315.1 Rhodobacterales bacterium
GGCGGCATCCGGCGTCGGCGGCCATTGCGACCCGGGCAGAGTGCATTTCAGATCGGCTGCAGGCGAGACCAGCACGGTCGCAACCGGACTGCCCAAGGCCAGCGACGTTTCACCCAACGCCCGCAGTTCGGCCAGCGCGCCCACGTTGTCAGGGCTTTGGATCACCACCTCCAACCACGGTTCGGCCTTCATCGCACGGGCCACGGCCAGCATCGCTGCAAGGCTGGCAAGGTCATGGCCCGCGCGCGGATCGTGGTGCAGCACCATATAGGCGGGCTGTAGCGCCGTCAGCCTATCCATCGCACCCAAGGCCGCCGCAGCATCCTCGGGCCGCAGCCCGATGCCAAGCGGGGGCACCGCACCGATGGGCGCACCGGGCGTCAGCGCGATTGGCCCCATGTCCTGCACCGCGCGCCCCTGACCCGAAATCGTGACTGTGATCGTCTGGTCGATCACCTCGCCCGGTGCGATGCGGTACGGCCAAGGCAGGGCCAGGGGGCGCACATAGGTTTTGTAGGATGCATCGGTCCAGTTGCGCTGATCCTCCATCTCGAACGTGTCGCCCTGCATCAGCGTGTCAACGCGCAGCCCGCCGGGGGTGGTGTGGGTCAGGCGACGCAGGTTCATCATCGGCTGCACCGGGTCGATCAGGTCCGGGAACGTGGTATCGACGATCTGGCCGTCGGTGTGTTCGATGCGGACCGGCGCGCCCGCGATGCCATCAATCGGGTGCAGGATGACAAAACCGGTGCGGTTGGTCACAAACCCGCCCGCCGTTTCGCCCCGTCCGTGAAACACCAGACGCCCATCGGCATGGCCTTCGATCTGCGCGTCATAGGCAAAGAATTGCCCGGCATCCTGCGCCACGGCCTGCAGCGACACGCGAAACCCGGTGGCATCCTCGGTCACCGTCAGACCGGAAATCACCGGGTTGCAGGTGCCCCAATCCTTGTCGCGCACGATAAAGGACACGGCGCGCAGCACCTCGGCCCCATCCCAGCGGATATAGCGCAGATTGCCCGCGACAAGCTCGGCGCTCAGTTTGCCCGCGCGCAGAATACGGGGTTGGGGCACGGTTTCTGCGGTGCCGTACAGCGCGATGGGGCGGGATGGGGCGGGCATGGAAACCTCCGTCAGGCGCGTGACGAGCGCCAGTTGATCAGCCGTTCGGCCAGCAGTGCGAGTATGATGATGCTGCCGATGGCGGTGCCCTGCCAGAACGGCGAAACCCCCATCAGATTAAGCCCGTTCCGGATCATGACCATGATCATCACCCCCAAAAGCGTGCCGATCACGGTTCCGCGTCCGCCATACAGGCTGGCCCCGCCGATCACCACGGCGGCAATCGCGTCAAGTTCCAGCTGATTGCCCGCCATCGGGTCGGCCGACATGATCTGCGCCAGCGAGAACGTCACCGCAACAGCCGCCAGCGCGCCTGAAACGACATAGGGCAGGATGGAATAGAACAGTGTCGAAAGACCCGCAGCGCGCGCCGCCTCCAGGTTGGAGCCGATGACATAGATCGTGCGCCCGCCTTTGGTATAGCCGAGGTAGGCCCAGGCACACAGGTAAAGACCGATCAGAAACAACACGTTGGCCGGGATTCCCAGAAACGTGGAATAGACGATGGCATCCATCTCGGGCGGAATGCCCGAAATCGACCGTTGGCCCGACGCGATGAAGGACAGGCTGCGCCCGATGGCCATCACGCCCAGCGTCACCACGAAAGGGGCGAGGCCGAACACCGCGATCAGCACGCCGGAAAACAGCCCGATCCCCGCCCCGCACAGCACTGCCAAGGGAATGGCCAGCGGGATCGGCATGATCTGCAACGCCTGCGCCAGAATGATGCCGGTCAACCCGAACACCGCCCCCACCGACAGATCGATGCCGCCGGTCAGAATGACAAAGGTCATGCCCACGGCGACAATGCCCGTGACGACGGATTGATCCAGGATGTTGAAGATATTGCGTTCCGTCAGGAAAAAAGGCGACAGGAACGACAGCGCCACCGCCAGCAGCAGGGTAAGGCACAGCATCCGAAACTCCAGACTGCGGAATATGGCGCGAAACGGGCTGGGGGCTGCGGGCGCGTCGGCCATTCAAATCTCCTTATCGGTGCAGGTCAGGGGGCATCGGTGCGGGTCAGGTGGTGTACCTGGGCGCGGATCGCTTCGGCGTCGGGCGGCGGGACGTTACCTGCAAGGGACAGGCCGATCCAGCCCAGATCGTGGCCGCGTTTGTCGATCATCTGCACGAACAGGGTTTGGCGGCTGCCACCCAGTTCGGCCACAAAGCCCGCGCCGCGATCTTTGATGCCTTTCGCAATCGCGGTCTCACCGGGCGTCACGGCCATGCCGGGGGCAAGGCCCGTCGGCATTGCGTCCGGATGCGTCGCTTGGGCCAGGCAGATCAGGCCCGCGGGATCGATCAGCGCCCAGACCGCATCGGCGCGGTGCCGTTCAGCCAGTTCGCGCAACAGCGTCTGATTGCGGGCGGTCGACATGCGGGGTGCGGCCAGCAGGGTCAGCTTTTCCTCGGTCAGGCGGGCGGCGGGCAGATCGGCGATGGTCACGCCATCGGAAATCACCGTAATCCGCTCGGCAATGCCCAGCAATTCCTCGAAATCCGAGGATATCACGATCACCGCCAGACCGTCATCCGCCGCCTGTTGCAGCAGTTTATAGATCGATGCGCGGGTGCCGATATCGACGCCTTTGGTCGGTTCATCCAGGATCAGGATCTGCGGTTCGGTCAGCAGCCAGCGGGCGATGATGATCTTTTGCTGCATGCCGCCGGAATAGTTCAGCAGGCTGGTGTCCAGCCGGTCGGCGGGCAGGCCCAGATTGCGGATCAGATCGGCCACCTTTGCGGCGCGTTTCCCATAGCCGCGCAAAAAGCCCCGGTGCTGACCCATCTGCGCCAGCATCAGGTTTTCGCGCACGCTCAGGTCGGGTACGATGTTTTGCGCGCGGCGGTCTTCGGCGACAAAGCCCATACCGGCGCGCACCGCATCGACCGGCTTGGTCAGGCGCACAGGCTTGCCGGCAATCAAAATCTCGCCGCTTTGACGGGGGCGCAGGCCCCAGATCGCCTCGACCGCTTCGGACCGGCCTGCGCCCACCAGCCCGCCCAGACCCAGAATTTCACCGCGCCGCACCGAAAAGCTGACGTCGCGCACCCATGGCAGGGCGCGCAGATGCCGCACCTCGAACACGGTGTCCCCCACGGCTTCGGGGGCGACTGTGCGCTTGGTATGGATAGCGCCGATGTCGCGGCCCACCATATGCTGGATGATATCGCCTTGGGTCAGGGCCGAGGTTTCCACATCCTCGATCACCGCGCGCCCCTCACGCAGGATGGTCACGCGGTCGGTGATGGCGAACACCTCCTCCAGCCGGTGCGACACAAAGGCAAGCGCCCGGCCGCCATCGCGCAGCCGCTCCATGATGTCGAACAGGCGATCCACTTCGGTGCTGGACAGTGACGCCGTGGGTTCATCAAAGATCAACAACCGGGCATCCAGTGCCAGAGCCTTGGCGATTTCCACCAGTTGCCGCTGTGCGGCGGACAGGGTGCGCACCTCGGAATCCAACGGCAGAACATGCTCGTGGCCCAGACCGGCCAGCAGCCGACCGGC
>JBBQGU010000362.1:0-3632 GCA_038323315.1 Rhodobacterales bacterium
GTGATGACGGACAGCAAGGGGGCGCAGGCGGTCTATGAGCCTGCACCGACGATTCGCAAGGCGGTTCTGGACGCCAATCCGCAGATCAGGGAACTGCTGGACCCGGTCTTTGCCTCGCTGGATGCGACGACCTTGCAAGAGTTGAATGCCAAGATACAAGTTGACGGGCAGGACCTGACGGTGGTCGCAAAAGAATACCTGACGTCGAAGGGTTTTCTGAAATAGATCGGCCTGACGATCATGGCGTGATCCGGAACCGGTCACTGTTCGCTCTGTCCGTACTGCTGGTGATTGGGGCGATGGCTCTGCCGGTTCTGAACCATGCGCCGAACCGGCTGCTGTCTGGGCAGCCGGTTTCGCTGTGGGGCTTGATGTCACCTGCGACGGTTGGTTTCGTGTTGCCGGGGCTGGTGCTGATATCCGGGCCATTCCTGCGCCAAAGCCCGCGCGTTCTGATTGCTCTGATCGGGGCGGCGGGGCTTACGCTGGCGGGGCTTTTGCACATCGCGGCAGTGGGGGCCGAGGGTTTGGCCGAGGCGGCGAGTCCGGCGGCGCGGACCTCTTTCGGGGCCGGGTTTTGGGTCATGATCGTGGCTGCGGCCTTGGCTTTGGCCGATCTGACGGCGCGGGCGGGGTTTGGGCCAGTGATCCGTGTGGTGATCGGGTTTGCGGCGGTTCTGCCAGTTGCCGCCATGATGCTGTCCGGGCATCTGGACCAGATGTCGATCATGAAGGAACATGCCAACAAGGCCGACCTGTTCCGAACCTCGCTGATCCGGCATTTCGTGATTGTTGTTGCCGCTTTGGTGCCGACGCTGGTGGTCGGTGTGCCGCTGGGTGTTCTGGCATATCGCAGGGCGCGGCTGGGTGGTGCCATTCTGTCTGTTTTGAATATCATCCAGACGGTCCCGTCTATCGCGCTGTTCGGGTTGCTGATGGCGCCGCTTTCGGCACTGGCGGTGGCTGTGCCTTCACTAAAGGCGTTGGGCATCAGCGGGATCGGTTTGGCGCCGGCGGTGATTGCGCTGACACTGTATTCCATTCTGCCTATCGTCCGAAACACCGCCGAGGGGTTGGCCCAGGTGCCGCGCAGCGTGGTCGAGGCGGCGATGGGCATGGGGATGACCCGTGCGCAGATCTTTTGGCGGGTCGAAGTGCCGCTGGCGCGGGCGGTGTTCCTGTCGGGTCTGCGTGTGACGGTGGTGCAGGCGATTGGCCTTGCGGCGGTGGCGGCCCTGATCGGTGCGGGCGGGTTGGGGGCGATCATGTTTCAGGGGCTGTTTTCCAACGCGTTGGATCTGGTGCTGCTGGGGGCGCTGCCGATTATCGCCATCGCCGTCGTGGCCGACGCGCTGTTCAAGCTGCTGGTGACCTTGTCGCACAGGGGGCCCGCGTGATCGAGTTTCGCAACATCTGCAAGACCTTTGGTGAGACGACCGTGGTCCGCGACCTGAACCTGACCATCGACCGGGGCGAATTCTGTGTCCTGATCGGCTCGTCCGGGTCGGGTAAATCGACGATCCTGAAGATGATCAATCGGCTGGTGGAGCATACCACGGGCGAAATTCGCTTTGCCGACGCGGAAATCCGTACCATTGCGCCCGAAGTGCTGCGCCGCCGGATCGGCTATGCCATCCAGTCGGTCGGGCTGTTTCCGCATTGGACGGTCGAGGCGAATATCGCCACCGTGCCGCGCCTGCTGGGCTGGGCCCCTGACCGCATCGAAGCGCGGATTGCCGAGTTGTTGCACTTGCTGAACCTGGATGCCGAGCGGTTCCGCAAATCCTATCCGCATCAGTTGTCCGGCGGCCAGCAGCAGCGGGTGGGGGTCGCGCGCGCTCTGGCTGCGGACCCGGACGTGTTGCTGATGGATGAGCCGTTTGGCGCACTGGACCCGATCACCCGCGACAGTTTGCAGGCCGAGATGACGCGCATCCATGCCGAAACCGGCAAGACCATCGTCTTTGTCACCCATGACATCGACGAGGCGCTGCGGCTGGCCAGCCGTGTGGTCATCCTGGACAACGGTCAGGTCGTGCAAGCTGCCAGCCCGCGCGATCTGTTGAACGCGCCCGCAAACGATTTTGTCCGGGCGTTTCTGGGCAAGGATGATTACGGGCTGAAACTGCTGTCGGTTGAAACCGTGGCCGAACGGATGCGCCCGGCGATTGAGGCTGTGGGCGAAGGCGCGGTCCTGCCCGAGGACAACCTGCGGCTGGCCCTGTCGCGGATGGTGGCGTTGAAATGTGACCGGATCGCGGTCAGCACAATGCAGGGCGCGCGGGTGGGGACGCTGTTTCTGTCCGATGTTGTAAGATGACAATGCACATGCGGTTTGCAGCCGGGATTGTCGTGTTCGGGATGCTGCTGCTGGCATTGCCGCACAGCGCGCCCCTGTTTGCGGCGTTGTTCCCCGCCCTTGACCGGCCGCTATACCAGCAGCAATCCTTTGCGGCGCTTGTGCTGGCGCATCTGGGACTGGTGGCGGCGGCCACGGTGCTGGCCATGGTAGTGGGTATCGGCGCGGGGATATTCGTGACGCGCAGGCAGGGCCAGGAGTTTCGTCGGCTGATCGAAACCCTGTCCGCGATGGGGCAGACGTTTCCGCCCGTGGCGGTGCTGGCCCTAGCCGTGCCGGTGATCGGCTTTGGCTTTTGGCCGGCCTTCATCGCGCTCGCCCTGTATGGCGTGCTGCCGATCGTCGAAAACACCGTTTCCGGCCTTGAAGGCGTGGACCCTGCGGCGAAAGAGGCTGCCGAGGGTATCGGGATGACGCCATTGCAGCGGCTGGGGCAGATCGAACTGCCGCTGGCGGCACCGATCATTCTGGCGGGGGTGCGCACCTCGGTCACGATCAACATCGGCACGGCGGCGATTGCGTCAACGGTCGGGGCCGTGTCGTTGGGATCACCGATCATCATCGGGCTGAACGGCAACAACACGGCCTATATTGTGCAAGGTGCGCTGTTGGTGTCAGGGCTGGCAATTGTCGTGGATATGGGGTTCAACCTTCTGGCCGGGCAGTTGGGGCGGTGGAAGGTGCGCTAGTGCGGGCTCAGGACGTGCGGACCGGAGGCGACCCAATCGCAGAGGCGCAGCCGCAAAAAGCGCATGCCTGCCTTTCGGATGATTGACTTTTGGTCAAACTGCCGCAACGTGAGGCTTGTCACTATCCAGGGAGGAAACATGACCATGAAAAATATCTTCAAGACGATTGCCGTAGCGGGCACCATTGCGTTGGCCGCGAATTCCAGTGCGATGGCCCAGGACAAGCCTGAAATCCTGACCTCGGTACCGGGTCTGACCTTTCCCTTCTTCGTTCACATGATGAACGCAATGAAGGCTGCGGTCGTCGAAATGGGTGCTACACCTATCGAAAGCGACGGTCAGGTATCCTCGCCAAAGCAAACCGCCGATGTCGAGGCCGCCATCGCGCGCGGCGTCAAGGGGATCATCATCAGCCCGAACGAGGTTGACGCCATGGCCCCGGCCCTGATGCAGGCAATCGAGGCTGGCATTCCGGTGGTGACCGTTGACCGCCGCGTAACCTCGGTCGAGGGCCCACCAGCTCGGTCTGCGCACTGCCCATGTAGGCATCGATCACCGCCGGGTTCTTGCTGACCACCTCGTAC
>JBBQGU010000363.1:0-3597 GCA_038323315.1 Rhodobacterales bacterium
TGCGCGACATCTGATCGCAGAGCACCAGATATGCCAGTGTTGCTGTAACGCCGTCCACCCAATGCTCCAGCCCTCCCTCAAGGGCCGCTTGCCACAGATCGCCAAAGCGGTCGCGGATCTCGGCGTCAAGCGCGTCACCGCCCTCGAACCAGCCATCTTCGCCGACTTCACCAATCCAGTAGTCCAGAACTTCGACCGGGTCCGCCATCACATCCTCCTGTTATTGGCAACCTGACAGGGAAAGCCGCCTGCCGCAACCTTGGTGCCACCCCTTCTACCGCCGCGGATCGCTGAGCACAGCCTCGACGGCCAATGACGATGCCGTGGGCGTCAGACCGGAATAGGCGGCATGATCAACCGGCGCGCTGCGTTGCGACATGCGCCAACCGGCATAGGCGGCCAGCAGCGCAAACAGCATGCACAGGAACAGGAAGTAACCGGGCGCGCCGATCAGGCTCATCAGCCAGCCCGACGCCAGCGGCCCGAAGATCGCGCCAAATCCGTTCAGAAAGATCAACCGGGCCGAGGCAGAGGGCATCTCCTCCTTGCTCAGAAAATCGTTGGTATGGGCGATCAGCAGCGAATACAACGGATTGATCGTACCGCCCAACAGCAGCGCCACCACCAGAACCGCCGCAAAGGGCAATTCGACCAGCGTCGCCACCAGCATCACCACGGCGCCCAAAGCCGACACCCACAGGATCAGCGCGCGCCGATCCATCCGGTCCGACAGCCAGCCCACCGGATATTGCAGTACCAGCCCGCCGATGTACAAGGCAGCACCAAAAGCCGCGATCTGCCCGATCGTCAACGCCTCTTTTGCGCCCCAGACCGAGGCCATGCCGAACATTCCGGCATAGACCCCACCGGTCAGCAGCATGCCGACACAGCCCAAGGGCGAGGTGGCGAAGATCCGCCGGAAGCTCATCGGCGTGATGGCGTCAAAGGTAGGGGCGGGCGTGTCGGCCAGCAGCAACGGCATGAAGGCCAGCGACACCAGCACCGAGGGGATGATGAACAACCCGTATCCGGTCGGGTCTCCGATCGCCAGCAGCCCTTGGGACGCGATGATGCCCAGCATCTGGACGATCATATAGGCCGACAGCGCCTGGCCCCGCGTCTCATTCGTCGCCGTGTTGTTCAGCCAGCTTTCCGCCGTCACATAGATGCCCGAGAAACAGAACCCGATCACCACGCGCATCGCCGACCAACTGACCCAGTCCAGCAGCATCGGATACAGGATCAGCACGGCCGAGATCAGCGATCCCAGCGCCGAGAACACCCGCACATGCCCCACCTTGCGGATCATCTCAGGTGCCAGTCGTGACCCGCCCAGAAACCCCAGAAAATAAGCCGACATCACGATGGACAGTTCGAACGTCGAAAACCCCTCCATTGCGCCCCGGATGCCCAACAATGACCCCTGAACACCGTTGCCAACCATCAGCAGCATGACGCCCAACAGCAACGGCCAGGACCCGCGCAACACCTTCAACATCCGAAACTCTCCCGCTGGCCGACCCTGCCCGACATTTGGTTAACGATCCCCTTCATTCCGGCAAAAATACTCCACGGGGGTCCGGGGGTGTGAAACCCCCGGTTACGGAACCAACAAGGACGAATCGCCATAGGAAAAGAACCGATATTCAGACGCCACCGCATGTTGATAGATTGCTCTCACCCTATCCGCCCCCATCAAGGCCGACACAAGCATCAGCAAAGTCGACTTCGGCAGATGAAAATTGGTCATCAGGGCGTCGGTCACGCGGAATTTGTAGCCGGGATAAATGAAGATGTCGGTGGGGCCGACCCAAGGCTCGATGCGGCCACTGGCGGCGGCAGTTTCGATCAGGCGCAGGGCGGTCGTCCCCACTGGGATGATGCGGCCCCCGGCGGCGCGGGTGGCGTTGATCTGGGCGGCGGCCTGCGGTGTGACCTCGCCCCATTCGGCGTGCATCTTGTGGGTGGTGACATCCTCGACCTTGACGGGCAGGAAGGTGCCTGCGCCGACATGCAGGGTGACTTCGGTGACATCGACGCCCTTGGCCGCCAGGGCCGCCAGCAGATCGGCGTCGAAATGCAAGGAAGCGGTGGGCGCTGCAACGGCACCGGCATGGCGGGCAAAGACGGTCTGGTAGTCGTGGTTGTCCGCAGCATCCGCCGGACGAAGGGCTGCGATATAGGGTGGCAGGGGCATGAAACCTGCCTCGGCCAGAGCCGCATCAAAGTCGTCGCCCGTCACGTTGAACGCCAGGGTCAGGTCGGCGGCATCCTTGGCCACCACGGTCGCCGACAGGGCGTCCGAAAAGCGGATATCCTCGCCCACCCGCACCTTGCGCAGGGGTTTGGCGAGGGCGCGCCACCCCGACGGGACAGGCTCGAGGAGGGTGATCTCGATCCGGGCGACAGTCTCGCCGCGTGGGCGTTGACCGAACAGGCGGGCGGGCAATACGCGGGTGTTGTTCAAGATCAGGCGATCGCCGGGGCGGAAGATGTCAACCAGGTCATGGACATGCAGGTCGCGGATGCTGGCGCCCTCGGCCAGCAGCAGGCGGGCCGAGGTGCGGGGGCGGGCGGGCCTTGTGGCGATCAGGGCTTCGGGCAGGAGAAAGTCGAAGTCGGACAGGTTCATCCGTCCTCCAATGTTGGGGGTGGGGCGCGGAACAGATCGCGGAACATGCCGGGCGTCAGGATGGACAGGGGGTTGACCTGCACATCGGGTGCTGCGGCGGTGCCTTTCAGGGCGTAGGCAAATCCGAACAACCCCTCGCCCTTGCGGGTCAGGATCGCGCCGATGCCGTTCAGCAGGTAGATGGGCGAGACGACGCCCGACAGGTCCAGCGCCGTCGTGTCCGAATGGTAGATGCCGCGCAACGACACCCCCATCGACGCGCCCACGGCAGAGCCTTTCTGCACCTCGATGGCATCCGGGGTCATCAGAAACTCGGCCTGTGCGGTGTTGAAGACGATGCCGTCACCGTTCAACTGGTCCAACAGCCCGATGATCGAAATGGCGCTGAGCAAATCCGCCATGACCGAGCCATATTTGACCCGGATCGTGCTGATCCTCGCCTGACCGTCATATTCGCCGGGCTTGACGCGGGGCACCAGCGTCAGGTCGAGGGCACCACCCCGGGCGGAGGAGAACATGCCGGCCGCCTTCATCACGGCCCCCGCATCGTCGGCCGTGATGCGCACGGCGGGGCCATTGGGGCTGGGCACGACCGTCCCCGACAGGGGCGCCTTGCCGTTGACGTTCCCCGTGAAATCGCCCTTGAAACCGCCCTTCAGGGTGAATTTGCCCGCAAAACCGTTCAGCCGGATGCCGTCGGTGATGCGCAGGCTGTCCAGATTGATTGCGATCGGGCTGCCATCCGCCGAGCCTGAACTGCCGCGACTGCTGGGGAATTTGCGGATGTCGATGGTGCCCGAGGTGACGGCAAGCCCGACCGCCCGCGCCGCCCCGCGCCCGATGATCTGCACCGCGCCATCGAGCCAGCCACCCAAGGACACCTTCGAGAACTGTGCCACATCCAGACCGCCATCGGCCTTCAGCCGGACCTTGCCCTTGGCCGTCAGCCCTGCCCCGCTGACCTG
>JBBQGU010000364.1:0-3585 GCA_038323315.1 Rhodobacterales bacterium
TGGACGGGTTGAAGGATTGGCCCGACAAGGTGCGGCTGATGCAGGCGAACTGGATCGGCCAAAGCCGTGGGTTGCAGTTCGGGTTCGAGGTGGTGGGCTCGTCCGACCGGCTGGAGGTTTACACGACGCGGCCCGATACCCTTCTGGGGGCCAGCTTTGCCGCGATCAGCCCGGATCACCCGATGGCCAAGGCGTTGGAGGCCCGCGACCCGGAAATTGCCGCGTTTGTCGCCGAATGCCGCAAGGGCGGCACCAGTGCCGAGGCGCTGGAGACGGCAGAAAAGCTGGGAATGGATACCGGGCTGCTGGTCCGCCATCCGCTGGACCCCACATGGGAATTGCCGGTCTATATCGCCAACTTCGTGCTGATGGACTACGGCACGGGTGCGATCTTTGGCTGCCCGGCGCATGACGCGCGGGACTTTGAATTTGCCACCAAGTACGGGTTGCCGATCGAGGCGGTGTTTCTGGGCGACGACGGGGTTTTGACCGAGGCCTATGTGCCGATGAAATCCGAGAAAGTGCGCTACATTCGCGGCTTTGCCGGGGCCGGGGTGCAGACTGGCGAGGATGCAGTGGCCGCCGCGATCGGGTTCTGCGAGGCAAAGGGGATTGGCCGCGGCGTCATCAACTATCGTCTGCGCGACTGGGGGATTTCCCGGCAGCGCTATTGGGGCTGCCCAATTCCGGTGGTGCATTGTGACGCGTGCGGCGTGGTGGCCGAGAAGAAAGAAAACCTGCCGGTCGAGTTGCCCTATGACGTGACATTCGACATTCCCGGCAACCCCTTGGACCGGCATCCAACCTGGCGCAACACCACCTGTCCGAACTGCGGGGCTGCTGCGCGGCGTGAGACGGATACGATGGACACGTTCATGGACTCGTCGTGGTACTTTGCCCGCTTTACCGCGCCCCATGCCAAGACACCGACGGATGCGGCCGAGGTCGCCTATTGGATGAACGTGGACCAATATATCGGCGGGATCGAGCACGCGATCCTGCACCTGCTGTACAGCCGGTTCTTTGCGCGGGCGATGAATGCGACGGGGCATCTGCCGGCCAAGGCCATCGAGCCGTTCAATGCCCTGTTCACGCAAGGCATGGTGACGCATGAGATTTACAAGACCACCGATGTGAATGGACGTCCGGTCTACCATTTGCCCGAAGATATCCGCAAAGTTGCGATTGACGGCAATCTCGTCACCGTGTTGAAAAGCAGGCTGACCGATGTCAACATCGACCCCGATGCCGCAGAAATCCCCGAAGACGCCTTACAAGCGATCAGTCTGCTGGCCGATCTGCAGGTCGAGGTTGTCCCCTCGGCCAAGATGTCGAAGTCGAAGAAGAATGTCGTCGATCCGATGAACATCATCGCGGCCTTTGGCGCGGATACGGCACGGTGGTTCGTGATGTCGGACAGCCCGCCGGAACGCGATGTGGAATGGACGGCGTCGGGGGCCGAGGCGACGAACAAGCATCTGACGCGGGTCTGGACCCTGTGCGCGCGGATTGGCGATATGCCGGCGGATCACAAGGGCGAGGGCGATGACGCCCTGACGCGGGCGACGGCGCGGGCAGTGCATGAGGTGACGGCGGGGATCGAGGGCTTTGCCTTCAACAAGGCCATCGCCAAGCTGTACGAGTTCACCAATACCTTGAGCAAGGCCAACGCTTCGACCCCGGCCATGAAGGCGGCAATCCGCACTCTGGCGCAGTTGATGCAGCCAATGACGCCGCATATCGCCGAGAGCATCTGGACTTGCCAGGGTGGGGCGGGGCTTTGTGCGCAAGCACCTTGGCCCGTGGCGGACCCCGCTTTGCTGGTCGACGATACCGTGATCCTTCCGATCCAGATCAACGGCAAGCGGCGGGCGGAAATCAGCGTACCGGCGGATATGAGCCCGGCAGAGGTTGAAAAGATCGCCCTTGCGAACGAGGATGTGGTGAAGTTTCTGGCTGGGCAACCCATCAAGAAGCTGATCGTCGTTCCGGGGCGCATCGTCAATGTTGTCGTTTGACCGCCGCAGGCTGTTGATGTTTCTGGCGCTGTCCGGGTGCGGGTTTACGCCTGCTTTGGGAACTGGTGGCCCCGCACAACGATTGGTCGGGCGGATATGGCCTGCGGTTCCGGTCGATCAGTCGGGCTTTGGCTTTGTCAAACAGATCGAGGCGCGCTTGGGCCGGGTCGAAACGCGAGACTATGACCTGACCTATGACATCACGACGCTGTCGGACGGGGTCGGGATCACGCCGGATGGGGCGATCACGCGATACAACCTGACGGGCACTGTCACATGGACCCTGGCGCGCAATGCCGACGGGGTTCGGATGGCGGGGGGTGAGGTCAGCAATTTCACGTCTTATTCCGCGACGGGGTCGACTGTGGCGGGCCTGACGGCGCGGCAGGATGCCGGGCGGCGGCTGATGGTAGTTCTGGCGGATATGGTGGTGGCGCGGATGCTGGCCGCTTCGGTGCGGTTCGCGACATGAAGCTGGCGGGGTCAGAGGCGAACCGCTATCTGGCCAAGCCCGATGCGGCGCGGGCGGGGCTGTTGCTGTTTGGCGCGGATGCGATGCGGGTGGCGTTGAAGCGGCAAGAGGTGATCGCCGCCCTGATCGGCCCGAAGGGCGAAGAGGAGATGCGGCTGACGCGCATCCCCGGTGCCGCCCTGCGCAAGGATGCCACGCTGTTGCTGGACGCCGTCAAGGCGATGGGGTTTTTCCCCGGCCCGCGCGTGGCCTTTGTCGAGGATGCAACCGACACCTGTGCCGAGGCATTGTTGGCGGCCTTGAAGGACTGGCGTGCCGGGGATGCCGTGATCGTGGTGACGGCGGGCAATCTGACGCCGAAAAGCGCGTTGAAAACGTTGATGGAAAAGCACCCCTCGGCGGTGTGCATCGGGTTGTACGACGATCCGCCGAGCCGCGAGGAGGTGGAGGTAATGCTGTCGCGCGCCGGGTTGTTGCAGGTCGAGCCTGCCGCGATGGCCGAGGTTTTGACCCTGTCACGCGGCCTTGATCCCGGCGATTTTCGGCAAACCATCGAGAAGTTGAGCCTCTACAAGCATGGCGACGCAACTCCGTTGACGGTGGCCGAGGTGATTGATCTGGCGCCTGGCACAATGGAAACCGATGTGATGGATGTGGTCGCGGCGGCGGTGGATGGCAAGCCGGTGGAACTGGGGCTGCTGATGCGGCGGATCGAGGGGCAAGGTGTGGCGGCAGTGACGCTGTGCATCCATACCCTGCGCTATCTGAAGGCGTTGCATGTGGCAGCCAGTGATCCGGGCGGGGTGGCGGCGGGGATTGGCCGGACGTTCGGCTTTGGCAACCGGCGGGGCGCCATGCAGGCGCAGGCGGCCCGTTGGGGCGGGAGGTCACTGGAACAGGCGCTGGCGTTGTTGATCGAGACGGACCTGACGCTGCGGTCGACGTCCCGCGCGCCTGCGATGGCGGTGATGGAGCGGGCCTTGCTGCGGATTGCGATGATGAAGCGGTAATCTCTTGATCTGAACGAACTGCTCATCATTCCCGTGCGGTCATTATTCGCCCCCCCCAACGAAGCATGACCGCACGGGAATGATG
>JBBQGU010000365.1:0-3530 GCA_038323315.1 Rhodobacterales bacterium
GGGGGGGGGGGGGGGGCGCCCCCCCAACGGGTATCAACCTCACAAAACCCGGTCCAACGCCCCCATCAACCGCGTTACATCGTCCGCACTGGTATAATGTGCCGCCGACATCCGCAGCACACCCTTTTCCCGGTCCAGCCCCATCGCCTCGATCGGGCGCACCGCATAAAAATCCCCGGCCCCGCAGGCGATTCCGTCGCGGCCCAGCGCCTCGCAGACCGGTGTTGCCGCCCGCCCCAGATCAATCGTCACCGTCGGCGCCCGAATGGCCGCATCCCTCGGACCGATCAGCCGCACATCATTGCGCGCCGCCAGATAGTCCAGCAACGGCGCAATCACCGCCACCTCCTGCGCTCGCATCAGATCATGCACCGCCCGGTTGCGCGCCGCAGGTTCCGCCTGGCCCGCAAAGTGATGGGCATACATATCGTCGATATAATCCGCCATCCCGGCCGAGGCTGCGATCTGCGCGTGGTCCGGGCCTGCGGGGGTAAATCGCTTGTACAAGGTGCCTGCGTTGAACCAATGCCCCTGTGCGGGCAATTCCGCGCCAAACTCCGCCGAAATCAGCATGATCCCCTGATGCGGCCCATAGGTCTTGTAGGCGCTGAACAGATAGGCATCACAGCCCAGATCCGCGAAATTGGGCAGGCCATGCGGCGCATAAGACACCCCATCGACCACCGTCCGCGCGCCCGCCGCCCGCGCCATGGCGCTGATCTCGGCCACCGGGTTGATCTCGGCAATCACGTTCGAACAATGCGGAAAGGCCACCACGCGGACCTTGCCATCCGCCAGCAACGCCTGCAGGCCGGCCAGATCAAGATGCCCCGTGGCCGGATCAATCCGCCATTCGCGCACCTCGATCCCCTCATCCGCCAACCGCCGCCAGACGCCGCTATTGGCCTCATGATCCTGATTTGTCACCACAATCGCCGCCCCAAGGCCGCGCAGCCAGACCCGCACCGCCTGCGCCAGCACAAAGGTGTTGGCCGATGTCGAAGGGCCGAACGACACCTCCTCGCGCGCCGCCCCCATCAGGGCGGCCAGCCGCTCCCGGGCCTCGTCCATCTCCGCCCCACCGGCCTGCGCGCCCGGATAGGGGCCATAGGGCTGCACCTTGCGTTCAGTATAGAACCGGTGCAGCCGGTCTACCACCGCACGGCAGGGAAACGACCCCCCGGCATTTTCAAAGAAGGCATGGCCCTTCAGCAGGTCCTGCTCGAAGGCCGGAAACTGGCTGCGCACAAAACTCATATCCATGTCGCTGGTCGCATTGGTCATATCTGTGGCCTTTTTTCTGCTGTAGCAGCCCGATGCCGCCACCACGGCAGGTCTTCCCACCAAGCCAGACGGGATCCGGCAGCCGCCAAAACAGGCAACCCTGTTGGTCTAGCGCCCGCTTTTCCGCCTGTAAAGCGCCGCTTTCGCACAAATTCCCGCGACATACCGCCCAACCGCCTTATCGCGGGCACAAGCTGAAAAATTTGGCTTGAGGCTGCCCGCCCCCCATCCTAGCCTAAGTTGAACGACCGCCCAACAGGCCGCCATAAACACAAGGAACCGCAATGACCGTCAAAACTCTGCTCCTCGCCACCGCAGCCACATTCAGTCTGACCAGCCTCGCCCAGGCCGCTGACGCCGAACTGACCGTCTTCGACTGGTCCGGCTTTGAAGAACAGGCCCTGATCGAACCCTATGTCGCCAAACATGGCGATTTGCCGACCTATATCCTGTACGGCGATGATGACGAAGCGTTTCAGAAACTGACCTCGGGCTTCAAGGCCGACGTGGCGCATCCCTGCAGCCAGATGATCCAGAAATACCGCGACGCCGGCGAGATCGAGCCGTGGGACAACTCCAAAAACCCGAATTTCAGCGAAATCGACCCGCGTTTCCTGAACTCCAAGTTGTTCATGGATGACAGCGGCGTCTGGTATATCCCGACCGATTACGCCTATACCGCCGTCGCCTACAACACGACCGACGTTCCGCCCGAGGATGTCGCCTCTCTCGACGTTTTCACCAACCCCAAATACGAAGGCCGCATTTCGCTGCCCGACAATACGGATGACGTCTGGGCGCTTGCCCTGCTGGCCACCGGCGTCGCCGACTGGACCAACATCACCGAAGCTCAATTCACCGCCGCCGCTGACTGGCTGCGCAAGGTCAATCCCCTGGTCAAGGCCTATTGGTCCGACCCGTCGCAACTCAGTCAACTGATGGCCTCGGGCGAAGTTCTGGTGGCATGGAGCTGGAACGACGCCATCGCCCTGCTGCGGCAGCAAGACTTCCCCGTCGCCTTCCAGCGTCAGGCGAAAGAGGGCGCATCATCCTTTTTCTGCGGCTATGTCAACCTCAAGGACGGGCCGGGCAACGAAGACAAGGCCTATGACTTCATAAACGCCTGGCTTGACCATGGCTCAGCAAAGGGGCTGCTCGAAATCATCGGCTATGCTTCGACCAATACTGTCTCGATGGCCCAGATCGACCCCGCCGCCCTGACAGCCGCAGATGTCGATCCGATTTCGACCACTCTTCTGGCCCAAACCCCCATCGACCCCGCGATGCGCGACCGCATGGTGGCCGAGTTCGAAGAGATCAAATCCGGCTTCTGATCGGACGCCAAACCAGTTGCGCCCGGGGGCATCCCCGGGCGATTTTCCTGCAGGACGTCGTCTTCCAGCAGGACGTCGTCCTGCAGCAGGACGCCGTCAAAGTGCCCGCCTTGCTCCAATGTATATGCATCCTGATCGAATTCGACAGCCTCGCCCAGGCCCGCGCCGATTATGACTCGGACGCTTATGCCCCCGCCCGTCAGTCCCGCCAGGCTGCCGCCGAAACGGATCTGGTTCTGGTCGAGGGTCTGTAACCAAAACCCTTGCACGCCCCGGCCCCACGCCCTATATTAAGGCTGTCCGGGGCAACTCGGACTATGGCGATAAACGCACCCATAATACACGGCTCGGACCCGGGGGCGGTACCCGGCGACTCCACCAACACTCCCGTCTTTGCGGGCCATTGGGGTCGAAATAGGATCGACGAACGTCTAAAGGGGCCAGCTTTTGCTCGGCGAGGTACCACCGCTTTTGGTCCAAATGTACAGTTGCAAATGACAACCGTGCTCCGGCAATGGCTTTGGCTGCGTAAGCAGTTCGAGTCGCCGAACCTAAGTCCTTAGGCTTAGCAGCTTAAGGCGGGGTTCGCAGGCACCTGGCAACAGAAGCCTGCACTTTCCCATGCGGCTATGGTCGGCGGCCGATACGTCAGTGCCGGTGATTAGACACTGCTCACGATGCCCCGGGCTCGCCCATGAACCACCACCCAACCCCGAACTCTCCGCATCACCAACAGGCTTTTATCAGTCTCGGCCAGGTGCAGACCCGGCCCTTCGCAAGACGCATTGGCCCTATCCCCCGACCTACCCCAGATCGGCCAACCCCAGTCCGACCAACCCCAGTCCGACCAACCCCAGTCCGGCCAACCCCAGTCCGGCCAACCCCAGTCCGACCGGCCCGCAACCACCCAAT
>JBBQGU010000366.1:0-3526 GCA_038323315.1 Rhodobacterales bacterium
AGTTCATCTTTGTGCAGGGCCGCGTGATGCCGACGGTATCCGCCTCTTGAAAGCCATCGGTGCCGATCATGAAGGTCGGGACCTGACCCGAGATCACGATGATCGGGATTGAATCCATCAAGGCGTCGGTCAGGCCGGTGACGGCATTGGTGGCACCGGGGCCGGAGGTGACGAGTGCCACGCCGGGTTTGCCGGTCGAGCGGGCATAGCCCTCGGCCATGTGGACGGCACCCTGTTCGTGGCGGACAAGGATGTGCTGGATGTCGTTTTGCTGAAAAATCTCATCATAGATCGGCAGCACGGCACCGCCCGGATAGCCGAATACCACCTCGACCCCCTGATCCTTCAGGGCCTGAACCACCATCTTTGCGCCGGTCATCTGACGTGTCATTGCGTGTATCCTCGTTTTCAACTTAACAAAAAGCCCCCGGAGGGGGACCTCGGGGGCGCATGGGAACCTGTTATGGTCAACCGTTACCGGCCCATGCGCGTTCGCCTTACCCTTACCAGAATGAGCGTCATCTCATACCCCTTGGATTTGGAGGGACACTATTGGCGGCCTCGGGGGGCGTCAACCGTTAATCGACATGTTTTCTGTCGTTTCGGGGAAATTTTTTGGTGTATTATTGCTGCACTCATGCGTGGCGCGCAACAAATGGAAAGATGACGGTTCGGTTCGGGCGGAAAGGCGGTGCATGTAAATAATGTTTACATTGGGTCTTGAATGGATGGCTGCGCGGGAGCATCTTGCATCATGTGAAAGACATTCACATGAACCTTCAACCCCAATAAGGGAGACAACGCCGATGTACACTGCCCCCAACGCCAATTCGGGCATTTCCGCCAAGGATGGCTTGATGGCCTGGGCCAAAGGGGCCGAGCGCTGGATGGACGACCGGGGCCGCAAGGCCTGGATCGTTGCCACGATCCTTGGTTTCATCTTTGCCTGGCCCGTCGGCCTTGGCCTTCTCGTCTATATGATCTGGAGCAAACGCATGTTCAACCGCAACTGTGGCCAAAAGTCGGCCCTTTCGTCTGACCGTAACGGTCCGTGGAGCCGCCATGGTGGCCCGGCGGGCTTTGGTGGGGCGTTCCGGTCGTCCGGCAATGCCGCCTTCGACGCCTACAAGGCGGACACCATCCGTCGCCTGCAAGAAGAGCAGGAGGCCTTTGAGGCGTTCTTGCAGCGTCTGCGCGACGCCAAGGACAAGTCCGAGTTTGACAGCTTCATGGCCGATCGTGCCAAGATTGCGCAGGCTCCGGTGATCACCGAGCCGAAGTCGGACATCTGAAAACTCTGGCGGCCCCGATGGTGGGGCCGCCACCGCTCTGACAAAGGTTCAAGTCCATGTTTGCCAACGCTTATCCTGACCCGGTGCAGCAATCGTTCTATTATGCCGATGTTCCGGTGAAACGGGCCTTGGCGTGGTTCTTTGATACCGTGCTGATCGCCTTTCTGGTCGCACTGCTGATACCGTTGACCGGGTTTCTGGCGCTGTTTTTCCTGGGCGGTCTGTACGTGGTGGTCAGTTTTCTGTACCGCTGGATCGGTCTGGCCCGGCATTCCGCGACGATGGGGATGCGGTTGATGGGGCTGGAGTTTCGGGATGCGGCGGGCTACCGGATCGGTGCGGGGGCGGGCTTTGCGCATGTGTTGTTTTACGCGCTGTCGGTGGCATTTGTCGTGCCGCAAATCCTGTCGGTGGTGATGATCTGCATGACGCGGCGCGGGCAAAGCCTGTCGGATCTGGTGCTGGGGGTAGTTTTGGTCAATCGTTCGGCCCTGAATTGACCCAGCGATTGACGCGATGTGCATAACGTCGGGGCTTGGCGGCAGCGCCAAGCCTTGCTAGGCTGTCGTTTCAGCCCTGACCGTTGAAGATAAATGCGCCACACCCTGCCGATTGCGCCCCAGTTTTATGTGACGGCACCGCAGCCCTGCCCCTATCTGGAGGGCCGGATGGAGCGGAAGCTGTTTACCAGTCTGCAGGGCGAGCATGCCCAGAAGCTGAATGATGCCTTGTCAAAGCAGGGGTTTCGGCGCAGTCAGAATGTGCTGTACCGGCCATCCTGCGCGGAGTGTTCCGCCTGTCTGTCGGCGCGCATCAGGGTGGCCAAATTCGTGCCAAGCCGGACGCAGCGCAAGGTCATGAAGGCGACGGCGCATTTGCAGCGCAATGCGACCAGCCCCTGGGCGACCGAAGACCAGTTTACCCTGTTTCGCCGCTATCTGGACGCGCGCCATGCCGATGGCGGGATGGCGGATATGGACGTCTTTGAATTCGCCGCGATGATCGAAGAGACGCCGATCAAGAGCCGGGTGATCGAATACACACGGCCTGCGGGGCCGGGCGGGCGGTTGCGACCCCTGACAGTGGTCAGTCTGACCGATGTGTTCGATGATGGGTTGAGCATGGTGTATTCCTTTTACGACCCTGACCTGGCCGATCTGAGCCTGGGCACCTTTGCCATTCTGGACCATATCCAGATCGCCCGCGAGGCCGGGTTGCCGTTTGTCTATCTGGGCTACTGGGTGCCGGGCAGCCGCAAGATGGGTTACAAGGCCGGGTTTACCGGGTTGGAGATTTACAAGGCCGGGCAATGGGTGCCGATTGGCGACCCGTCGGACCACCGCGCGGAACTGCACCCGCTGTCGGTCGATCCGATTGCCGAACAGGTCGCCCGCATCAACCTGCCCGAGGCGCGCAGCACGGATTTGCGGCCCGTCCCGGAATGATCACCGGGGTTGCGTTCCTGGTGCCGGACTATGACCCGGCGATCCGGTTCTTTTGCGACGTCATGGGGTTCGCGCTGGTCGCGGACATTCCGCAAGGCGCCAGACGCTGGGTTGCGGTGGAGCCTGAGGGTGGCGGGGTGCGCTTGATCCTGGCGCGGGCGGAGGGGGCTGTGCAGGTCGCAGCCATCGGACATCAGGCGGGCGGGCGGGTCTGTTTGTTCTTGCAGACGACGGATTTTGCACGGGATCATGCGCGGATGACGGCGGCCGGTGTGGCGTTCGAGGAAGCGCCGCGTCATGAGGTTTATGGGGTGGTGGCGGTGTGGCGCGACCCTTGGGGCAACCGTTGGGACCTGATCCAGCCCGCCTGACGTTCCCGCCTGCCGGGTGGGCGCTGTGTCGGGGGTTTTGCACCCCCGGGCGACTTTGCCTTATGGCAAAGACGCCTCCCCCGCAGGATATTTGTGTCAGAATGAAAGGGTCAGGTGAAGGTCGCGATTGTGGCGCGGGTCAAGATCAGCAGGTCTTGTGGTGTGACCCTGAAGATGTGGTTCGGGGTTCCGGCCGCCGCCCAGACCGTGTCGAACGCCATCAGGGTGGAGTCGATCCAGACCGGCAGGGCGGTCAGGTGGCCGATGGGCGAGACGCCGCCGATGGCGAAGCCGGTGATGCGGCGGATCGTGTCAGCGTCGGCCCGGTGCAGAGGTTCGGCGGTGAGGGTGGCGGCGCGGGTCGGGTCGACCTGATTGCCGCCTGCGGTCAGAAACAGGTATAAATGGCCGCTTTGGC
>JBBQGU010000367.1:0-3524 GCA_038323315.1 Rhodobacterales bacterium
AAGTGGAACATTGCCATGGCGGGCACGCTGATCGTGATGATCCCGCCGATCCTCGTCGTCATCGTCATGCAGCGCTGGTTCGTGCGCGGCCTTATCAACACCGACAAATAGGGGGCCCAGATATGGCCAATATCAAGATCACGGGCGTCCGCAAATCCTATGCCAAGACCGAAGTCGTCCATGGTGTTGACCTCGAAATTGCCAATGGCGAGTTCATCGTCATTCTTGGCCCCTCGGGCTGCGGCAAATCCACGCTGTTGCGGATGATTGCCGGGCTGGAAAGCATCACTTCGGGCGAAATCGCCATCGCTGACCGTGTGGTGAACGCGTTGGAACCCCACGAGCGCGGCTGCGCCATGGTGTTCCAGAACTATGCCCTGTACCCGCACATGACCGTCGCCGAGAACATCGGCTATGCGCTGAAGGTCGCAGGCATGTCCAAGGCCGAACGCGCGGCCAAGGTCGGTGCTGTCGCCGCTTCGGTCGGCCTGTCGGAATTCCTGGACCGCCGCCCCGGCCAGTTGTCGGGCGGCCAGCGGCAGCGTGTCGCCATGGCCCGCGCCATCGTGCGCGAACCCAAGGTCTTTCTGTTCGACGAGCCGCTGTCCAACCTTGACGCCAAGCTGCGCGTTCAGATGCGCCACGAAATCCGCCGTATTCATAATCAGATCAAGGCGACCTCGGTCTTTGTCACCCATGACCAGCAAGAGGGGATGACCCTCGCCGACCGTCTGGTCGTGATGAACAAGGGCGTGATCGAACAGATCGGCACCCCCGAACAGGTCTATCACCACCCCGCCAGCACCTATGTCGCGGGCTTTATCGGATCACCGGCGATGAATTTCCTGTCCGGGCAAGTGATGGCTGCCCAAGGCGGCGTGGTGCTGGGCGATGGCAGCCGGGTGCGCTTGCCCACAGGCCTGGCGGCGCTGCACGACGGCGCCCTTGTGCAGATCGGTCTGCGGCCCGAAGTGTTGGCGCTGGTTGCGCCGGGGCAGGGGGCCTTTGACGCGCGGTTCGAATTTGCCGAGGAGTTGGGGATGGCGCGGCTGTACCACCTGCGGTTCGAGGATCTGACGGTGTCTGTCCTGTCGGCAGACAAGGTGCCGGTTGTCGTGGGTCAAACCTTTGGCCTGCGGATCGCCCCCGAGGCGGTGCATCTGTTCGCCGCCGAAAGCGGGCTGCGCCTGCCTGCCCCTGCCATGCCTGCCCCTGCACATCAGATGGCCTGACGACACGGTCTGTTTGATGCCGCATGACGGCCGTATCTGCTGCGAAACGGAACGCAGGTCGGGGATGTCCGGCGCGCGGCTGCGGGTTGGCGTTACAACCTGCGCACCTTCAGCCGGGTCAGCTGGTTTTCGCGGCGGGTCATCACCTCGAACCGAAAGCCGTGAAAGCTGAAACTTTGGCCGACGGCGGGGATCATCTGCGCCTCGTGGATGACCAGACCGGCGACCGTGTTCGCCTCGTCATCGGGCAGGGCCCAGTCGGTCGCGCGGTTCAGGTCGCGGATCGTCATGGTGCCTTCGACCAGAAATGCACCATCGTCGGCCTGTTTCAGGGCGTTGGTCGCGTCGACCACGTCGAATTCGTCGGTGATCTCGCCCACGATCTCCTCCAGGATATCCTCCAGTGTCATCAGACCTTGCAGGGTGCCGTATTCGTCGACCACCAGCGCGAAATGGGTGCGCCGCTTCAGAAATTGCCGCATCTGTTCATCCAGCGTCGTCGTGATCGGAATGAAATAGGGTTTCATGGCGGTCTTGACGACATCCAGCGTGGCGACATCCGCACCGCTGCGTTCCAGACGCGCCACCTCACGCAACAAATCCTTGGTATGGATCACGCCCAGAATGTTCTCATCGCTGCCCCGGTAGACCGGCAACCGGCTGTGCGCCGAGGCGAGGGCCTTGGATATGATCTCGTCGGGCGGCAGATCGGCGTCCAGCATCTCCATCTCGCGACGGTGGCGCATGATTTCGTCGACGGTGCGGTCGGCGAGGTCGAGGGCGCCCAGCAGGCGGTCGCGGTCCTCTTTTTCGACGGCACCTTCGGAATGGCCAAGCTGGATCGCGCCAAAGATTTCTTCGCGCAGGGCAAGGATCTTGCTGTTGGGGTCGGCGCGCACGCCAAACAGCCGCAAGATGACGCGGACCAATGCCCTGACCACCGAGACGACGGGCGAAAACACCATGATCATCACGCGGATAAAGGGGGCGACACGGGTGGCAAATGCCTCGGGGAAGGTGATGGCAAGGGTTTTCGGCAACACCTCGCCAAAGATCAGCACAAGGACGGTCATCACGGCGGTTGCCGCTGCTACGCCGTTGTCGCCCATGACCCGCGTCAGCAGGGCCGTCGCCAGCGAGGCAGACAAGATGTTGACGATGTTGTTGCCGAGCAGCAGCGCGCCGATCATACGTTCGTTATCCTCGGTCACCTGCATGGCGGCTTGTGCGCCAGTGCTGCCCTTGTCGGCTTGCGATTTCAGCTTGCCGCGCGAGGAGGCGGTCAGCGCGGTTTCCGAGCCGGAAAAGAAGGCGGACATCACCAGCAGGCACAGGATGGCCGCAGAGGTCAGCCAGAAATTGGTATCAAGCGATGCGAGGGTCATGGGGTTCCGTGGGGGCTAGGGCGTGCGGTTGATCTTGGCCAGCGGGTGATGCGTCAGGACCAGCTCTTTCAACTGATCCTCCAGCACATGCGTGTAGATTTCGGTGGTGGCGAGGTCGGCATGACCCAGCAGGGTTTGTATGACGCGCAGGTCGGCGCCACCGGCCAGCAGATGGGTGGCAAATGCGTGGCGCAGGGTGTGGGGGGTGACTTTGCCCGGGTCAACGCCGCCTGCCGCTGCGATATCCTTGATCAGCAGGTAGAAATGCTGGCGCGTCAGGTGACCTGCGGCACCAGGGCCGGGGAACAGGTGTTTGGCGATCGGCTTGCCGGTCTTGCGGGCGAGGTCGTCTTCGGCGTCGCGCAGTTTGAGCCATTCCGTGATGGAGGCTTTGGCGGGGGTGGACAGCGGGACCATGCGTTCCTTGTCGCCCTTGCCCTTGACCAGGATCATCCTGGGGGCGCCCCGGACGGCGGCAACCGGCAGTTCGACCAGTTCGGACACGCGCATCCCGGTCGCGTACAGCAGTTCCAGAAGCGCCGTGTTGCGGATGTGGTCGCGCTGGGTTCTGCCAAAGCCGCGCGCGGCGTCCAGAATCTTGGTGACCTCGGTTTCAGACAGGGTTTGCGGCAGGTGGCGCGTGGCACCGGGGCCGGTGATCCGGATGGCTGGGTTATCGTCGCGCCAGCCCTCTTCCTTGGCAAAGCGGTACAACTGGCGGATGGACGACAGGCGGCGCGCGCGCGTGGCTTGGGCAAGGCCGTCAGCCTGACAGGCGACGATATAGGCTTCGACATCGGCGCGGCTGGCGGTCTGGAAGGTTTGGGATTGGTCGATCAACCAGTCGGAAAACGCCAGCAGGTCACGGCCATAGGCCAGTTGGGTGTTGCGGGCGGCGTCGTGTTCG
>JBBQGU010000368.1:0-3499 GCA_038323315.1 Rhodobacterales bacterium
AACCGACATAGCGCGACGATGCAGCGCCCCATATCCGGGCCTATCCCCGCGGGTGCGGGGGAACCGGAACCAGTCCGCTTTACTTCAACGCAATGTCGGGCCTATCCCCGCGGGTGCGGGGGAACCCGTACCAGGCGCGCTGCCGAATCGTGATCGTAGGGCCTATCCCCGCGGGTGCGGGGGAACCTCTTGCTGCCAATTACATGACATCTTTACATTTTCAAAGAGCATTCAGGCGTGTTCGCGCTTTCCCTACTTTCGCTTAAGTAGAAGGACTCCGTCTGCATCGACGATTTCCTTTGCAGGCTCTCCCAGTGTTTCGATCCTCAGATTTCCGGCAGCACCTTTATCGCGCCATATCATCACGACCGAGCCGCGTTGCAGGGTGGACCACCAATCGGAAACCACGGCCCAGATCCGATCCCGTACACCTGCCGACATCTGCGGTGACACGTAGATGCCGGGGGCCACTTCAAGCATCACCGAGGTGAGAAACCCGCGGTAGCGGGCTTCGACGTCACGGGTGATGACCAGTGTGGTTTGGGCGACCATTTTAATCACTGCCTCCGATCAGCTTTTTGATGCGCTCGATCATTTCAGGGATCACCTGATCGCGGGCCAATGTCTCGCCGGTCAGGCGGCGGGTGGCTCGTTCGATGTTCTCGGTCGGGCGCAGGGTGCAGAGTTTGGCAGCTTTGAAAGCACAGGATATTGTCACCGCGACCCGGTAGAGGTCGGCGATGTCCAGCACGAAGGATTGGCCGGCGTCTTCGTGAATGAAGCCCAGTTGCGGGATAGTGGCAGTGGCGGCCACAGCGATGGCGGCGGCGGCCTCGACGGCGGACGAGGCGTGGTTAAGCGCCTGGTTGGGCAGGTCGGCGGCGGCGGGGTTGTCGCGCTCATAGTGGCGGCCCTTCCAGTCGATGCCGATGGATTTGGCCAGAAGGCGATAGCTTTCCTTCATCCGCGCGCCTTCGATACCACGCAATACGTCCAGCTCGCGGTGGGGCAGAATCTCGCCCAGACGCATGGCATACATCCGGCGAGCGATCATGATGCGCATGTCGTCATCGGCCCAGAGCCGGGCCTGCACGCGGGCGAGGCCGGAGCGGTCCGGGATTAGCGGCGGGGCGGTATACATTCGCACGCCGTCTTCGCCCACGGCGGCAAGTGCTGTGCGGGCATGGGCCAGAAGCCTCAACGCATCGTGGCTGACGGTGGAGCCGGGGCCCAGCAGGATCATCGACACCGCCTGCAGCGGAATGGCATAGTCGCCGGGAGTAAGGGCGTCAGCATCGGTTGCAGCGCCCTGCAGGAAAGCGAGCGTGCCATCGCGGGCGGTCAGCGCACCGCGTGCCAGATAAAGCAAACCAGCCCGGTCGGCATGGGGCACCTTGGCGCTGTCAAGACCGAGCCGCCCTTTGAGCATGCTACCGCTCCGGTACGGGACGGTTCGGCGCACGCAGCAGCACCATGCCGTAGCCGTAGGCGCGGTGCCGCCCGACGCCGCGTGCCAGCATTGCGGCAAATTGCAAAGGATCCTGAATTTCGAACGTACCGTGAAATGTGGCCTCTGGCCCGTCCGGTCCGGCCCCACCACGCGCAACGCGGCGCCTGCGGAATCCAATCAATTTGGTTGCAACCCGGTCGAGTTTGGCGCTACCTTCCAGCCGTTCGGCAAGCCAATCCAGATAGATCGCTTCGCGGCTATGCTCTTGGCTATCCGGGACTGTGTCGGGGTGCTGGTGCAGGACATGGGCGAGAAAGGCATCAATCTCGGCCCCTTTGGCAAAACCTGCAACTGGAGCGTTCAGGCGACGGACCGGGCGGGCGAGCACATCAAAGCCAAGGCGTCGGCCTGTGGTCCAATGATCGGGCATCAACTTGGCCTCCAGTGCGGCCAGATTGAGCACGCCCAGGTGTTCAGGCAGGGCTATCGCCTGCGCCGTTTCGCGAAGGTTGGCAGCGGAGGCGGTGCAGTAGGCGTAAAGATTGCCCGCATTGGCGCGGGGCGGGACCAACAGACGAAAAGGTTGCGCCATGCCTTTCCCAAAGGTTTCCGACAGCAGATGATGCAGGGCACGACCTTCGTCGAAGGTGCCGGATTTGCCTTGCGCCCATCCCCGGTCTGCGCCCCAACGGGCCAAGGCCGAAATTCGGATCGGCAGGCGGATCAGATGCAGGGTCATTGGTTCGCCCCAGAAATCCGGCCCCGAATGACCAGACGACTTCCGCCATGCAGACCACTGCGCCAGTTGCGCAGGTCTGGCAGGTCCAGCGTGGAGTCACCCAGTGGCCCCTCGCCGACAGGCCACTGGGCGCGGGCTTGGGGCTGGCCGGTTTCGGAAAGGGCAGCGTGGGCCGTGTCGGCAGTGGTCCAACCGGCGAACAGGGGGCGGGTCGGCAGGCAGGGCTTGCGGCCAATGAACAGCGGGCGGGCGGGGCGGTTCAGAGCTTCGGCGAGGTGGTCAAGTGTCGGGACCAGGTCGGCGTCGGTCAACCGCAGCACCACAGCCACCCGCGCATCGGCCAGATAGTCGCGGCGGCGGCGGTGGGGCGCGTCATAACTGGCACCGTCGCGGCCTTCGGGCGCGCCCGAAGTGGTCCAGCCGCGATCGTTCTTTTCCAGTTTCGCATTCTGGTTGTCGATGATCAGGCGACCCTCAACGTCCATTCTGGCGGCGAAAACAAGACGGTCCTGCAGCGACTGATGCGCCTGCCAGTCGGACCACTGCCAGCCAAGCGCATTGCCGAACAACCCGGTCAGCATCGAGGCTGCCGGGAAATCCCGCGTCGGGCCGACATGGTCGATGGCAACTCCACCGAAGGCCATCAGCGGCGCGCAGAGGTCAAGGATCAACCAGCGCTGGGTCAAGAAAGCAGCCCCGGCAGGGTCTTGGCCCAAAGTGCGAGGTCACTTATCGACCCCGGCGTGGCACCGGGAATTTCGCGGTTGGCCAGCGACAGCACGCGGCGATCCTCGCCTGTGGCATAGGCTTTATCAAAGGAGCTCAGCTGTTCGGCGAGGGCGTCGGCGGCGGGGCCGAGGTGCGGGGCGCAGGGATCGCGGAACGCTTCTGCCAAGCTGCGCGGCTGGCGGTCGCCCGCTTCCAGCAGCATCAGACCGGCGCGGGCATAGGGGGCAGTGGAGCCGAGTTTGGCCCCCGGCGTCACCTCGGCGATCAGATATATCAGATTGTGCAGAACTTCGCTCGCCAGTACCGCGTCCCCACCCAAGTTATCCAGCAGCCCCTTCAGATCGACCACGACATAGCCATAGAACAGGCCCGAGGTAAGTTCGGTTTCCTGAATGGTATCGGCACCCGTTTCATCGCCCGACATATCATCGACAGCGGTAAAGTAGTCGCTTTCCGATTCTTCTTCATGGACGGTGATGGCATGGGCGACATGGACCGGTGCCGTGATATTGGCGTCGGGGTCGGAGGTGACCATGCGCCCGAACAGGGCAGATGTAAGGCCGCCGGGAAGGGTTGCCGCC
>JBBQGU010000369.1:0-3482 GCA_038323315.1 Rhodobacterales bacterium
CATCAGCAAGAGCATGATCGTGGCCCAGTCGGCCAACGGCCAGCCCATGATCATGGTGGCGCCGATGCCCCCACCCATGCCGTGCATCATCTTGTCGTCCCCCCAGACCCGGGAGGTGCAAAGATCACTTTCAGCAGCGCAATGGCCGCAAGAATCAGGACGAGAGCCGTGAATAGCCCGAGAGCCGGTCCTGATGTCAGCACGACCAGAATTTGCGATGCGAGGGTGCCGAAGACCGCGACGACTTCGCCAACAATATGGCCCAGACCACCAGAACCGTGCCATCCGCCGTAACCACAACCCATCATGCATCCCCTTTGCTGTCGGTTGCCGGCATCGCCGCGGCGCGCCCGCCGTTTTTCACGGTCTTTCGGGACATTCGCCCCGGAAGCATCCGGTGCAGACTGTTGTTCTTGGGATTGAGATGCTGGAACAGTGCGGCGGTCACATGCAGGGCAATCAGCCCGACAATCAGCCAGGCCAAGACGACATGAACCCGGTAGGCCGCCCCGATATCGGCCGCTGATGTGCTGCTGATCCCCAGCGACAGCACGTTGACGTCCGGCAAACCGGGCACAGACCAGCAGCAGCCCATCCCGGACGCCATGATCCATCCCGTCAAGGGAATGAGGATCATCATCCCGTACAGCGTGCCGTGACTGATCTTCGCCGCGATGTCACCAAACCGGGCTTTGCCGGACTGCGCGGCTTGCGGCCAGGCATACCTTGCCCGGAGCATCAGCCGCAGCATCACAATTCCCAAGACGGCAAGACCGGCATAGGCATGCAGCAAAAATGCGATCCGACGGTTGGCAGCGCAACATCCACTTGAATAGTAGACGGCAAACAACCCGGCCAGCAGCGCCAGAAAGATCAGCGCCGCACCGAGCCAATGCAAGGTCACCGATCCTGCATTCGGCCTTTTCATGACGCCCGCATCATTCATTCAAACACCTGTGCGCCCTGTCCATGCCCCTGAACCGAGGTGTCGGGTCTGCTGGCACGACGTTTGGGCAAATGGCGCAGCCGACCGCGCTGGCTTGATGACCGGTGCAGCCTTTATGACCGGCGCAGCCTTTTTCGGCGCCCTTCATGGTGTCGCCCACAGGATAACTTCGCGCCGGATGATCTCGGTTTCGTTGTCAAAGTGGACTGCGATTGAAAAGCGCCATGCGCCGGCCATCCCCAGATCGGCCTGAAAGCGGTACTGTCCCGGTATTTCGGAGACCAGCGCTGCCACTGGCGTCGTCATGGTTGCCATGCCGTCGGGTGCCATATCCAGGCGCGTGGCAAAGATCACGGCATCCGTGACCGCTGTCTGGGTGCGAAGGTCGGTCACAGCCAGCGTCAGGATCGCCCCAGCGCCTTGCGGCAGAGTGGTTTCCAAAAGTATGAATTCATAATCTGCCGGAGCAGCGATCGCGATCTGCGCGACACCAAATAGCAGACCTTGTGTCAGTGCAAGGCTGCACAGAAAACGGGTCAATGTCATGATAGGGTCCGACTGATGGAAAGACGCTGGCGCGTCGTGCGGCGCAGCATTGGCCACGCGCGTCAAACCGCCCGGCTTCGACCACGCGGTTTGGGGGTGCCAAGCACCCCTAACCTCAGATCCTGGGAGGCCGTCGCAGCCCGTCGGCAAGGATTGACCTGCCTGCCGCCACGTCTGTGATGACGAAAACATCTGACGATATATGCGAAACAGGCAGTGCGGAGAGATCTGGTGCGGGCACGGCAAACAGCCCGACCCCGCCCGGCAGTGTCATCGCACAATCTGGCATCGTCGCGCAATCTTCGGGCGAACACGGCGATCCGTCCGCCATCGCCATCATCGGGGCAGGGTTGATGGACGCCATCGCACTGTAGGACGGGGCGATCATCATCGCCGCGAACGCCATGACCGTGCAAATGATTCGCAATATTTTTGCCATACGGTGATTGCTGTCACCCGCCGCCCGAGTTTTCAATTCACAAATACATGATCGCAGCGCAAAGGTGACGACGCGTCTGTGGCGGGCATCAACGTGCGGGGTAACGATTTGCCGCGAAAGGACTAAACTGTTTGCAGGTTCTTCTGTGCAAAAGAGCCCTTCGCCGGCACCCGTTCAACTCATGACGTCAAAGTTTTCAGACGCCAACGAATAATTCGTATTTCTGATTGCACAAAGCTGCCGTTCGTCCGCGATGATGATATCGACCTGCTGTATGGCGGATTGGATATCGAACAGCCGGTCCAGACTTGCTTCATCGCGTGTTTCTTCCACGCTTTTCACGCACTTCACGGCTTGATTGCGCCGGATATGAACAAGTTCGTCGCGAATTAGCTGCAGATTTCACTCTTGCTCACTGATTTTCGATCCCATGTCCCAAACCTCACGCAGATTCAAACTGAGTCCAAGTGTGTCGGTGTGGAATCGGATTGCGGTGTCGTTGTCCTTCGTCATGATCGCTTGATAGGCAAGATCGCGCATTATTGGAGCAGCGCGTTTCTGACCAGCAGGACCTTGTCTTTTGAGCCCTCGGCCAAGGACCAGGAGTGGAAATACCCGTCAACAACCGAATTCGCGTCGCTCGTTTTTCCCGTCGATGGGTCGAACCATGATGAAGTCGCATCCGTCAAGATGAAGGAAGGAAGACTGACCTGAGCATGGCCCTGAACATAGACAAGCAGCGTGGACGCGCCGGCCTTGGCCGTTGCAAGATGCGCGTCCGGCGGATCGCAGACCGCGCCTGCGGCCGGCACAATGTCCCACCACGGCAAGTTTTCAAAGAAAGCCTTGATGCGCGTCATGTCGTCGCCGCTTTCCAGATCCAGCGCCATGCGCCAGTCGAGCGGCAGGCCATAGTGGATCGCGCCATAGGTCTGCCCGTCGCGGTGCCAAGGCCAGGTTCCGTGGGCGCCATAGGTCAGGCCCGCATTGGCGCCGGACAGAAGGCTGATCCAAGACGCCCGGCGGACATCCTCGCGGCCAAAGCGCTGCCCTTCGGTATTGTCGGCATCCATCATGCGCAGGCTGTCATAGCAGGGTTCGCTGTTCAGGACGGGGCGGGCGGGAACAAAAGACCGGGCAAGGGTTGCGTATGTTCGGGCCCGTTCGGCGGAATCGCGGAAATGGCAGGACTGGAAGATATTGAAATCCAACCAACTGCGCGCGTTCAGCTCCGGCGATGGTGCCGTCCCGCCGTTAAGGTGGGTGGTCGTCATCGGCGGGCGGGCCGAGACAGCGCGCACCACCTCCCCGGTCAGATCGTAAAGATCGGTTGAGGCGCGAGTGTTATAGCTGCTGTCGCCGCTGACGATCCACGTGGCGCCGTAAGCCTCATAGCGGGCGACCAGGTGGCGGGTATGGGCGCGGGCGGTCTCGGTGGTGAACGGGCCGCGGCGTTTCACCTTGATGTTCCAGTGTTCGTTGTCGTCGGGTGTATTCTCAAACCACAACAGCACGATGGACGCGATCATCCCGGCATCTGCGGCCAGCGCC
>JBBQGU010000370.1:0-3468 GCA_038323315.1 Rhodobacterales bacterium
ACACCCACCGCCACCGCGCGGCAGGCGCGCACGAAGTTGTCCTCGCCTCCGCCCACCGCTTCGCCCTCCTGCACGAACATCGCGGCCCCGAACCCAGCCTGACCGAGATCCTCCAACGCCTCGCCCCCGTCGACCTGATCCTGGTCGAGGGTTACAAACGCGATGCCCATGCCAAGATCGAGGTTTACCGCACCGAGGCCGGCCATGACCTGATCCAACCCACCGACCCCACCACCCGCGCCGTCGCGACCGACGCGCCGCTTGGCCCGTTGTCGGTGCCCATTCTGGACCTGAACGACACCAAGGCCGTGGCCGATTTCATTCTCGCGGAAACCGACCTGCTGCCCCGGCAATTCGACACTGTCATCGTGGTCGACTGGTCCGCCTCGGCCACGCTCAGCCCCGCCAAACCCTCGGCCGATGCGATCTGGATCGGCGTCACCCATGACGGCCAAACCATCACAACCTACCACCGCAGCCGCCACGCCGCCGAAACCTTTCTGACCCACCTCCTCGATGCCGAACAGGCGCAGGGCCACCGCACCCTCCTCGGCTTCGACTTCGCCATGGGCTATCCCACCGGCTTTGCCACCGCCCTGACCGGCCAATCTGACCCCCGCGCCATCTGGGCCTGGCTCGCCCACTACATCACCGACGGGCCAGACAACCAGAACAACCGCTTCGCCGTGGCCAACCAGATCAACGCCCGCCTGCAATCCGAAGGCCCGTTCTGGGGCTGCCCCCAAACCGCCCCGCACAGCCATCTCCGCCCGACCAAACCCAAACACCTCGGATTCCCCGACCGCCGCATGGTTGAAACCCGCGTCCCTTCGGCCCAATCCGTCTGGAAACTGTACACGGCTGGCTCGGTCGGCTCCCAATCCCTGATGGGCCTGCCCCTGATTCACCGCCTGTCAATGCGCCCAAGCACCGCCATCTGGCCATTCGACCCGCCCACCGCACACCTGGTCGTGGCCGAGATCTACCCCTCCCTCCTCGCCACCGCCGTCAAAGCCGACCCAAGCCCGGTAAAGGATCAGGCCCAAACCCGCCTCCTCTCCCGCGCCCTGTGGACTTTGTCGCAGCAAAACCAACTCCAGCCCCTGTTCGACTGCCCCCCCATCGCGCGCGAGGAAGGCTGGATCCTCGGCGCAGGCCACCAGGCCGCCCTCGAAAGCGCCCTGAAATGACCGGCTGCACCCTGCAAACCGGCCTGCCCGAGCGTCTGCGCGCGGATGCCGCCCGCCTGTACTGGCAGGCCTTTGGCGACAAACTGGGGCTGGTCATGGGGCCCGAACCCCGCGCCCTGCGATTTCTGCAGCGGGTGATCCGCAGCGATCAGGTCATCGCGGCCTTAGGCGCCGACGGCGCCCTCCTCGGCATCGCCGGCTTCAAAACCGTCAACGGCAGCTTTGCCTCAGGTCAGGCCGCCGACCTGACCGCCATCTACGGTCCCTTCGGCGGGCTGTGGCGGCGCATGGTGCTGGGTCTGTTGTCGGACGGGGTGGACAATGACCGCTTCCTGCTCGACGGCCTCTGCGTCGATGCGGGCGCACGTGGTCTGGGCCTTGGTTCTGCCCTGCTGGCCGCGATCTGTGACGAGGCCCGGACCCGCGGCTTTCACCACGTCCGGCTGGAGGTGATCGACACCAACTGGCGCGCCATCGCGCTCTACAAACGCCTCGGGTTTCAGGTCACTGCCACCCAATCCATCGGCCTTTTGCGCCTGATCTTCGGCTTCAGATCCGCCCTGACCATGGTCCGCAATCTGTGAATCCAACTCTCTAAAACTTGCTGCGCCTTCACTCTGGCTCAAATACTCCACGGGGGCCCGGGGGTGTGAAACCCCCGGGAAACGCTGGCCCAGCCAACAGCCTTCAGTCAAACGTCCCCGTCACCCGCCCGAACAGCATGAACGCCCGCGCCGTCCGCGTATCGGCCAACGCGCCCAGGTCCTCATCCGTCGCATTCGGCTCAAAGGCCGCAAAAGTCTTGTCGAAACTGCGCAGGAAATGATGACCCGCATCGCGAAACACCGTGTCCTCGCGCATCCGTGCCGCTGTCAGCGCCAGACTGGACCGATCCCTGATCCCGCCCAAAGCCGCAATTGTCCGCCCCCGTTCGCCCGCCGCAAACCGTCGCCACACCTCGGGCCGGGCGCGGTCGGGCACCAGATCATCCATATAGATGCCCTCTTTGCTCAACAGCGTCAGCACGTCTTGCGCGGCCCGGATCAGCTTGGCGGTGTTCCGGTCCTCCAAGGCCAGCCGCAGGGCGCGAAAGCCCTCACGGTCCTCGGCCGTTTCAGGAAACTGCAGCGCACGAATGAAATGCGCGACGGACAGGGGTGCCCGCAAATCTTCGGGGGGCGTGCCCAGCGCCAGCGACGGCTCCGCCTCTGACGCCCGCACCACCGGCAGCGCCAAAGCCGCCTTGCGATCCGCCGAAGGCTGGCTTTGCGCCTGATCCCGGCGCGACGTGAAGTTGCCCAAAACCGTCCCGGTCTGCCGCCCGGTCAACACCAAGCCGTCCAGCTTGGTCTCGGCCAAAGGCTTTCCCTGCGCCCGCATCGCGTCCAGGGTGGCCTGCAATCCTGCCGCCTCGGCCCGCAACGCCCGCACGGACCGCAGCGTGGTGACCAATGCCAAGATCAACGCCAGCGGCAAGACCACCACCAGCAGCGTCAGAGCCAGCCCCGGCACGCCGCTGCCCGTCGGCATCATCCAGACATAGGTCGCAACCGCGCCACACCAGATCACGGCCATCAGCCCCGCCACCCATTCGGCAGCAAACCTCGGTGGCGCGCGCCCCGAATCAGGTGATGTGTCAGGTGGTCGGGCCATGATCTATCCGCCAGGTTACCCCGAGCGTCTTTCAGATATAACGGATGCTCAGAACTTCGTAGGACCGCGTACCGCCCGGCGATTTGACTTCAACCGAATCGCCCTCGTCCTTGCCGATCAGCGCGCGTGCCAGGGGCGAGCGGATGTTCAGCTTGCCGTGTTCGACATCGGCCTCAGGCTCGCCCACGATCTGATAGGTTTTTTCCTCGCCACTGTCCTCATCGGCCAGCCGGATGGTCGCACCAAACTTGACAGACCCCGAAAACTTCGAGGGATCAATCACTTCGGCCAGTGACACCAGCGCTTCCAGCTCCTTGATCCGCCCCTCGATAAAGCTCTGCTTCTCGCGCGCCGCATGATATTCGGCGTTTTCCGACAGGTCGCCATGCTCGCGCGCCTCGGCAATTGCGCGGATCACCGCCCCGCGCTCCACAGACTTCAGCTGCTTCAACTCTTCGTCCAATGCGGTGAACCCCGCACGGGTCATCGGTACTTTGTCCATCATTCCACTCGCGCTGATACGGATGCGGCAATAAGAAACAAGGCCACGGCCCGACAGGACCATGACCTTGCACCACGTTGGTCTCTAAAAAGCGCCAGACGCGGCAGAATGCAAGAGGAAAGC
>JBBQGU010000371.1:0-3455 GCA_038323315.1 Rhodobacterales bacterium
AAGACCGCCCTCGGACTGGCTCGCGAAGTCTTGGCGCAGAAAGACAGATCCATCTATACCGGTGGCGCCACTCCTCCGGCCCTTTCATCAGGTTGAGCGCTAAAACCTGCCATGCGGCTGTCTGCCGAACCTATCCGCCAAGGCCTTTCAATTCGTAAATCAACGCCAAGGCCTCCTTGGGGCTCAGGTCATCAGGGAAGATTGTTTTCAGCCGGGCCTCGACCTGCGACGCCACCTTGACCGGCGGGCGTGGGGCCGCGCGTGGGGCGGCGAACAGCGGCAGGTCATCGATCAGCGCCTTTTGCCGCGTCCCACCCTCCCGCTCGCCCGCCTCCAACGCCTCCAGAACCACTTTGGCGCGGTCGATCACGGCTTGCGGCAGGCCGGCCAGCCGCGCGACTTGTACGCCATAGGACCGGTCGGCAGCGCCTTTGCGCACCTCATGGAGGAAGATCACATCGCCGTCCCATTCCTTGACGGTGACGGTGGCATTCTCGACCCCTTTCAGTTTGCCCGCCAGAGCCGTCATTTCGTGGTAATGCGTAGCGAACAAGGCGCGGCAGCGGTTGGTGTCGTGCAGGTGTTCCAAGGTCGCCCATGCGATCGACAGTCCGTCATAGGTGGCGGTGCCACGCCCGATTTCATCGAGGATAACCAGCGCGCGGTCATCGGCCTGATTGAGGATCGCTGCCGTCTCTACCATCTCGACCATAAAGGTCGAGCGTCCCCGCGCCAGATCGTCCGCCGCCCCGACCCGGCTGAACAACTGGCTGACGAGGCCGATGTGAGCCGAGGTCGCAGGCACAAAGCTGCCCATCTGCGCCAGCAACGCGATCAAGGCGTTCTGGCGCAGAAAGGTCGATTTTCCCGCCATGTTTGGTCCGGTCAGCAGCCAGATTGCCGGAGTGTCACCAGCGGACAAAGCGCAGTCATTGGCGACAAAGGCCCCACCACCTTGCCGCCGCAAGGCCCGCTCCACCACCGGATGCCGCCCGCCGGTCACCTCGAACGCGCGGCTGTCATCGACCACTGGCTGCACCCAGTTGTCCATCGCCGCGAGGTCCGCCAACCCTGCTGCGAGGTCGAGTTCCGCCAAGCCCCGTGCCGCAGCGCCAATCGGGCCGGCTTGTTGCAAAACTGCCTGCCGCAGCGATTCGTAGTGGTGTCTTTCAATCTCCAAAGCGCGGTTGCCAGCGTTCAGGATGCGGGTTTCAAGTTCGCTCAGTTCCACGGTTGTAAAGCGGAGCTGGTTCGCCGTGGTCTGCCGGTGGATGAAGCGTTCCGACAAAGGCGCGGCCAGCATCCGGGCAGCATGAGTGTCAGTCGTTTCGATGAAATAGCCCAAGACGTTGTTATGCTTGATCTTCAGTCCGGGGATTCCGGTGGCTTCGACAAACTCGGCCTGCATCCCGGCAATGACGCCACGCCCCTCGTCCCGCAACTGGCGCGTCAGGTCCAGATCGGGATCGTAGGTTGTGGCGACAAAGCCGCCATCCCGGGCCAGCAGCGGCGGTTCGGCGACCAAAGCGCGGTCGAGAAGAGCCACCAGCTCTTCATGCCCGCGCAGGGCAAGCCCGGCATCGGCGAGTACCTGCGGCACATCCGCCAAGCGCCCCGACAACCGCGCCGCTTGGGTCAACCCGTTGCGGATGGCCGAAAGGTCGCGCGGACCGCCCCGATCCAACGCCAATCGCGAGAGGGCACGGTCGATATCCGGCACTTGCCGCAGATCCTCGCGCAGCACCTCGCGCAGGCGGCCCTGATCCACAAGGGCGCTGACGCCGTCCAGCCGCCCCTGTATCAGGGCCATATCGACCGAGGGACTGGCCAGGCGCCGTTCCAGCAGCCGCGCACCACCCGCCGTCACCGTTCGGTCCATCGCGGCCAGGAGTGACCCTTCGCGGCCGCCTGACAGGGCCGACGAAATCTCCAGATTGCGGCGTGTGGCAGCGTCGATCTGCATTGCGCCGCCGACAACCTCACGCTGGGGGGCCTGCAGCAGGGGCAGATTCCCGCGTTGGGTCAAGTCAAGGTATTCGACCAACGCACCCATGGCGGCAACCTCTGAGCGACCAAAGCTGCCGAAAGCATCTAACGTCCCGACACTGAACAGCCTACAGAGCCGCTTTTCAGCGGAAGTGCTGTCAAAGCTGCCGCGTGACAGGGGAGTCAGGGCCGCGCCATATTCGCTCACCACAGTGGCCAGACCATCCGACCGCACTTCTGAGACCAGCACCTCACGCGGGGCGAGACGGGCCAGATCGGGGCCAAGGCGCAGCAGGGAGGAAGGCATTACGCGCAACTCTCCGGTGGAGATATCCGCCCAGGCAATGGCAGTGTCGTCGCGTACCTCCGCGATGGCGCAGAGGTAGTTGTTGCGGCGGGGTTCCAGCAGGGAATCCTCAGTCAGGGTGCCGGGGGTGACAAGGCGCACCACATCGCGCCGGACCACGGATTTATAGCCGCGCTTCTTCGCCTCGGACGGGTCTTCCATCTGTTCGGCGATGGCGACGCGAAAGCCTTTGCGGATCAGGGTCAGCAGGTAGCCTTCCGACGAATGGACCGGGACGCCGCACATCTGGATGGGCGCGCCCTGATGAGTGCCGCGTTTGGTCAGGGCGATGTCCAGCGCCTCGGCGGCGGCCACGGCATCGTCAAAGAACATTTCGAAGAAATCGCCCATCCGGTAGAACAGGATCGAGCCTGGATAGCGGGCCTTGATCTCCAGATATTGCGCCATCATCGGCGTTGTGGCGTCGTCGGTCAAAGGGGCCCCCAAGTTGCCTGCGCAACAAAGCATCTTGTGGGCGAAAATGGAACCTCTGTTGCGGGGCGGATTGGCGGCTTGTAGCATGTCGGCAAAGAGGAGAGCGCCGTGACCGACAATGTATCGACCCACCAAGCCGAGGAGGACGCCCGTAACGAGGCGATCCAGATCTATGTCAACGGCCGCATCCTGCCCAAGTCACAGGCGGTGGTGTCGGTTTATGACGCGGGGTTCATGCTGGGCGACGGTGTGTGGGAAGGTATTCGGCTGTACAACGGCGCTTGGGCGTTTCTGGGTGAGCATATCGACCGGCTGTTCGAGGCGGCCAAGGCGATTGACCTCGATATTCGGATGACCAAGGAACAGGTTATTCATGCAGTGTTAGACACTCAATCGGCCAATGGCATGACAAACGATGCCCATGCGCGGCTGATGGTGACGCGGGGGGTCAAAACGCGGCCGTTTCAGCATCCCCGCCTGTCGCAGCAGGGGCCAACGGTCGCGATTATCATGGAGCATAGTCGGCAAAAGCTGCCCCGCCCGATCAAGCTGGCGACGGTGCCGCATATGCGCGGGCTGCCGATGACGCAGGACCCCAAGCTGAACAGCCATTCCAAGCTGAACTGCATCCTCGCGTGCATAGCCGCCGAAAAGGCAGGGGCGGATGAGGCGTTGATGCTGGATGTGC
>JBBQGU010000372.1:0-3432 GCA_038323315.1 Rhodobacterales bacterium
CTTCTTCGCGCAACGCTTTGCAAGCCTGTGCGCCTGAGTAGTCGAACTCGCAGGCCTGGCCGATGACGATGGGGCCCGCGCCGATGATCATGATGGATTTGATATCGGTTCTTTTCGGCATATTGGCCCCCATTCAGTGCGCAAAACTTTGCGGGTTATAGCCAGCAGGGGGACGGGCGCAAGGTGGAATCGGGGTGGGTGGCTTGACGTGGGGTGGGGGGTTAGCTAAGTTAGCTAGGCAATGCAGGGAGTGGTGCTGTGCAGGTCAATGTACACGAAGCCAAGAGCCAGCTTTCCAAGCTGATCGAGGCCACTTTGAGGGGTGAAGAAGTCGTGATCGCAAGGGGCAATGTGCCCGTGGTCAAGATGGTGCCGTTCAAGAAGCATTTCAATTTTGCAGTGATCGCCGAACTGGTTGGAACAAAAGCGCCTGACTTTCTGGAGCCGATGAGCGAAGAAGACCTGAAATTGTGGGAGTAGAGATCCGTGGCCCTGCTGGATACGCAGACTTGGGCGTGGTTGTTGACTGTTGACCCTATTCTGTCACCCGCAGCGCGTGATGCGATCGGCAGCGCCAGTGAACTGAGCCTGAGCCCGGTAAGTTTCTATGAAATCTCGCAAAAGGCGCGTTTGGGGCAATGGCCGTTGATGAAGCCGCATGTCGAAAGGTTGTCGTCCTGTGCGCGGGCTTCCGGGTTGGATATTGCGCCGATCACCGCAGAAATCGCGCTTCTGGCCGGAACCTTGAACTGGCCGCATCGTAACCCGTTTGACCGGGTGCTGGCGGCGACGGCTTTGGTGCATGGGTGGGTTCTGATCTCGGCTGATACGGTGTTTGACAGTCTGACCGGGCTGCGGCGGGTATGGTAGGGCCGCGACACAGGCAAAATTATAACTTCAGTCCAAAGCGCGGGCCGATCCATACCATCAACAGGTACAGCAGGATCGTCAGCAGGCATCCGGCAATCAGGCTGGGATAAAAGCCCCAACCCGCGCGGAGCAGAAGCGGAATCAATACGAATAACGGGACAGAGGGGGCCAGGAACCACAGGGTGCCGATGGCGTGGTCTGCCAGGCGTGCGGGGTCGCGGGTATCTTGCCATAGCCAGATCATTGCCAGCACCGAAGTCAGCGGCAGCGAAATGATCAGCGCGCCGAATCCCGGCCACCGACGTGCAGTTTCTGATGCTGCGGCGATCAGAACGCCCGAAATGGCGGCTTTCAGGACAAGGTATAGCATGGCGTCACGCTGGCAGCATGGGCCAATGGCGTCAATGACAAAGGGCCGGAGGTTTCCCCCCGGCCCCCGATGGATGGGACGAAGCCTCAGGCCCTTTCGCCCATGGCGCGTTCGGCTGCGGCGATGGCGGCGGCGCGCGTCTTGACAGCCTCGCCAACCGGCGGGCCTTGGAAGCGGCGGTTTTCAAAGGCGAACCAGACCACCAGTGCCAAAGCGAGGAAGCCCAGAACGACGTACAGCACACGCTCGTTCGGGGGGGCTACGGCAATGAACAGGATCACGCCCATGCCGACGACGGACAGAACAGTGACCAGTTTGTACAGCCCCTCGGACATCGCCCACGGGCCGGGTGTCGGCCATTTGGCTGTGCCATAAGCGAAGAAACCGGCGACCAGCGGCACGGAGAAGGACAGGAACAGGAACACGAGGGTCGAGTTCACCACGATGACATAGATCGAGGTTTCGCCGACCTTGATCGACATGGCCAGGATGACATACAGGATGGCCAGAACGGTGGCTGTCCAGATGGCATTAACAGGGGTGCGGTATTTGGGTGACACGGTGGCGAGCGATCTGGAGCCGATGGGCATGCCTTCGTCGCGGGCGAAGGCGAACAGCATCCGGCTGGCCGAGGTCACGGTGGCCAGACCGCAGATCAGTTGGGCGATGAAGATGCCCAGATAGATCGCGGTTTTCAACCCGGCGGGCATGATCGCATCCAGCGTGGCAAAGAACATACCCCAGCCCTGACTGGCCGCAACCGCCAGATCAGGAATAGCCAAAGTTATGGCGCAGATCATCACCCAGCCGATCAGTGAGGCCCACAGGACCGAGCTGACAATGCCGCTGGGCACGGATGTTGCCGCAGACTTGGTTTCTTCGGAGGTATGGGCCGAGGCGTCATAGCCGGTGATCGTATAGACCGGCAACAGCAGGCACAGCAGGAACAGGTAGCCCACATTGTCGGATTGCGGGAAGACGTTGCCGCCCGCCTCGCCCGAGAAGTTGGTGAAGGTCCACAGGCGCGAGATGTCGATGGCCGGGGCAAAGTACAGGCAGGCCACGATCAGAACGGCGGTTGTGATGAAGATCAGATAGCCCGACAGGTCGGTCAGCATCGTGGTGACCTTGATGCCGAGGTGGTTGAACAAGGCCTGAATTGCGGTGATCACGGCGACGAAGGTTACGACCTGCATGTCGGTGCCGGTAAAGCCGAACATGCTGCCAAAGGTGCCGGCAAAGAAATAGGCGGTGCCGATGTTGATGGCACCCAGAACGGTGATCAGGCCCAGCAGGTTGAGCCAGGCCGTCAGCCAACCTACGAACCGCCCGCCAAGGATCGAGCCCCAGTGGTACAGCCCGCCCGCCGTCGGAAAGGCCGAGGCGATCTGCGCCATCGACAGGGCGAACATGCCCGACAGGATGCAGCCGACGATCCAGCCGATGCCGGCACCCGCGCCGCCGACCGACGAGATGGCCTGGGCAAACGAGTTGATCCCGCCAGACAGGATGCAGATGATCGAGAACGAGATGGCAAAGTTGGAGAATTTCGACATGGAGCGCGACAGTTCCTGCGCGTAGCCCATGCCGTGCAGGACCTTGAGATCCTCGCTTTTGTCCTTGTCTGTGTAGTCATCCGCAGCCATTGGTGGGTCCCCTTGTGCGTTGTCGTTTTTTGTACATTTTTTGGGCCGGAAACGTGTTTCCGACAGCCGCACATGAACCGTTAAATTTCAGTCTGTCCAGCTTTGAATGGAAACTTTCAGAGTTGGGTGGGATGTGGCTGCTTTTCATGTCGCATTCGGGGTGTGATGCGCCCGGAATGGGCTGGTCGGGGATGGGGTGGCGCATTAGGTCTTGGGTCAAGCGAATGGGGGTTGCCTTGATCTTGCTGGAACATGGTCCGGGTGGACCTGCCTTGTTTGATAACGCGCGGGACGTGGTGACGGCGCGGACTTTGGCCGAGGTTGTGCCGGCCTTGCAGCGGCTGGATGCCGCGCGGGCCGAGGGCTTGTGGGTGGCAGGCTGGATCGGGTATGAGGCCGGGCTGGCCTTTGAACCGCGGCTTGGCCATTTGTTGCGCGGTGAGGGGCCGTTGCTGGCCTTTGGGGTCTATGACGGGCCGCAGGCGTTTGCGCCTGTGCAGGGGGTGGCGCGGTTGGCGGAGTTGCAGCCTTGCGTGACCTTTGACG
>JBBQGU010000373.1:0-3425 GCA_038323315.1 Rhodobacterales bacterium
GTGGCAAAATCAATTGCACTATCGCTGCGAAAAATGGATGGGCCTGAGACAGGCGGAACGGGTCCCAGTCGCGGGTCAGGTCGCAATGGGCGACCTGACCCGTGGCATGGACACCGGCATCGGTGCGGCCTGCGGCGGCGATGGCATGCAGCCCCGGTTGCAATTGGCCGAGTGCCGTTTCAATTGCGGCCTGCACCGAGGGTTGGCCTGCGGCCTGACGCTGCCAGCCTTGGAACGGGCTGCCGTCATAGTCGATTTTCAGGGCGTAGCGTGGCATTTGGCTGGGCTAACTCAGGCTTGGCGGAAATGCAATTGCCCCTGTCTTTGGGCCGGGTTGGTGCCTATCTTGGGGCGGAAGCGGCGCGGGGGTCAGGTGTTTGGGCGTTTTTGATGTGACGGATGGTTTGGTGCGGGGTCTGGAACGCGCGGCTTCGGGGCTGGTCGCGCCCTTTGGCGAGCCTGTCGTGCGGTTGGGCGTGACCGGGCTGTCGCGGGCGGGCAAGACCGTGTTCATCACCGGGCTGGTTGCCAATCTGTTGCAGCATGGCCGGATGCCGCAGCTAAGGGCTGCCGCCGGTGGCCGGTTGGAGGCGGTGTATCTGCAGCCGCAGCCCGACCTGACGCTGCCGCGCTTTGCCTATGAGGATCATCTGGCCGCCATGACCGGCGATGACCCGCATTGGCCGCAATCGACGCGGGCGATATCGGAACTGCGCTTGTCGTTCCGCGTGCGGCCCGAGGGCTTTTTCGCGGGGTTCACCGGGCCCCGGGTCGTGCATGTCGATATCGTGGACTATCCCGGCGAGTGGTTGCTGGACCTTGGGCTGATGGACAAGACCTATGCCGAATGGTCCGAGGCGACCTTGGACCGGATTGCCAAGCGACCGCAGGCGGCGCGGTTCATGGCGCAGGTCAGGGCCGAGGATGCGGCCTTGGCGCATCATGAGGGCAAGGCACTGGCCTTGGCCGACGCGTTTACGGCGTATCTGAAGGCCGCGCGGGCGTTTGGTTGGTCGGATTGTACGCCGGGGCGGTTCTTGTTGCCCGGCGACCTTGCGGGCAGTCCGGTGCTGACCTTTGCGCCGGTGCCGATGCCTGCCGCGACGGGGCGGGGCACATTGTGGCGCGAGATGGAGCGCCGGTATGACGGATACAAAGCGCGGGTCGTGCTGCCATTTTTCCGCGACCATTTTGCGCGGGTCGACCGGCAGGTGGTGTTGGTCGATGTGTTGGGCGCCATTCATCAGGGGCCTGCGGCAGTCGAGGATTTGCGGCGGACCATGGCGGATGTGCTGGCGGCGTTCCGGCCGGGACGGATTGGCTGGCTGGCGGGGTTGTTGGGCGGCAAGCGTGTCGAGAAGATCCTGTTTGCCGCGACCAAGGCCGACCATCTGCACCACAGCCAGCATGGCGCGCTGACTGCGATCATGGCGGCGATGCTGGCCGAGGCGCGGGCGCGGGCGGATTTTGCCGGGGCGGAAACCGAAGCGATGTCGCTGGCGGCCCTGCGCTGCACGGTCGAGGAGGTGGTGCAGCAGGGCGGCGACAGCGTCGAGGCGGTGCGGGGGCGGCTGATGACCGGCAAGTCGGCGGTGATGTATCCGGGGCAACTGCCCAGCGATCCGGCACGCCTGCTGGCCCCAGCGCGCAAGGGGGCGGCGCAGTGGCTGGATGCGGATTTCGGGTTGATGGAGTTCGCGCCGGCGCGGATGACCCTGCGGCCCGGCGAGGGGCCGCCGCATATCCGGCTGGACCGGGCGGCGGAGTTCTTGTTCGGGGATTGGTTGTGAGCGGCGGCGCAATGCCAGTCTTTGCCATCCAGGAGGCGGTGGTGGGAGATGCCGAAGTGTTGGGCGGGGTCTGGCAGGACTGGTTGGACGCGACGCCGTGGATGCCGAAGCTGCATGGCAGGGCGGAGACGGTTGGGTTTTTGCGCGGGTTGATCGGCTCGCATCTGGTGCGGATCGGGACCGGTGCAGGCGTGGTCGGGTATTTGGCAAGGCGGAGGGCGGAGGTCGATGCCTTGTATGTTGAGCCGGACGCGCGGGGATTTGGGATGGGGCGGGGGCAGTTGCGGGAGGTGAAGGAGGCCGAGGGCTTGGTCGGGCTGTGGACGTTTCAGGCCATTCTGGGCGCGCGGCGGTTTTATGCGCGGAACGGGTTTCGCGAGGTAAAGTGGACCGATGGCGCGGGCAATGAGGCGCGGTTGCCGGATATGCGGCTGGAATGGAGGGCGTGATGGAAGAATTGCCGCGGTTGAAACGGCCCCTGGTTATCGAGCGGGACGAGGAGGTTGACCCCTCGTTGGCCGAGGCTGTGCCGGACCTGCCCGACGGGCGGGCGATGCAGACTGTGGCGCTGTTGGCCACGCGGCGGGGTTCGGCCTTTGGGCGGTTCGCGCTGTGGGTCTTTGGCGCGCTGATCAGTTTTACAGCCTCGGTCTGGGCGTGGAACTTTGTCACCGGGTTGTTCGCGGCGAATACGGTGTTGGGCGGCGTGGCCCTGGTGTTGGTCGGGCTGGCCGTGCTGGTGGCATTGATCGCGGCCTTTGGCGAAGTGTCGGCGTTTTCACGGCTGCGGCGGCTGGACGTGATCCGGAGCGAGGCTGTGCAGGCAGCGGCTGCGGCGGATATCAAGGCGGCGCGGGTGGTGCTGGGGCAGGTGACGCGCCTGTATGCCGGGCGGCCGGAACTGGCCTGGGGGCGCACGCGGCTGGCCGAGCGGCAGGCCGAGGTGATGGATGCCGACGCGCTGCTGGTGCTGGCCGAGGCGGAGTTGCTGGCCCCGCTGGACGCCTTGGCGCTGCGCGAGGTCGAGGAGGCGGCGCGGCGGGTGGCGACGGTGACGGCACTGATCCCCTTGGCATTGGCCGACCTTGCGGCGGCACTGGTGTCGAACCTGCGGATGATCCGCCGGGTGGCCGAGATCTATGGCGGGCGGTCGGGGTCGCTGGGGTCGTGGCGGCTGCTGCGGCGGGTGTTCGTGTCGCTGGTGGCGACCGGGGCAGTTGCGCTGACCGACGACATGCTGGGCTCGTTCGCCGGGGGGGGGCTGCTGTCCAAACTGTCGCGACGGTTCGGTGAGGGGGTGGTGAACGGGGCGCTGACGGTGCGGGTCGGGCTGGCGGCGATGGACCTGTGCCGGCCGTTGCCTTGGGTCGCGCGGCCAAGGCCGGGCGTTTCGGCCACGCTCAGCCGGGCTTTGGCAGGGATGTTCGGGCGCTAGGGGTTTGCGGTTGGTGCCCGGAAAAAGTTGGGGTCAGGAAATGGGGCCAAGAAAGATGAGTATTTGGGCCAGTCTAAAGGGGCGGATCAGGTTCGGAAGCGGGCGGCGAGGCGTTGCAGGGGCGAGAGGGTGGCGGCTGGCGGGGCCTCGGGTTCTGGTTCGGGGAGTTTTGCGGCGGGAGAGGGGTCTGTGGGGCGGGG
>JBBQGU010000374.1:0-3411 GCA_038323315.1 Rhodobacterales bacterium
CATATGTGCGGCCATGACGGCCATATGACCATCCTGATGGCGCTGGCCCGCCTGATCCACCGCAATCCGCCGGCCACAGGCCGCGTGATCCTGCTGTTCCAACCCGCCGAAGAAAACGGCTCCGGTGCCGCCGCTGTGTTGGACGATCCCCGTTACGACCAGATCAAACCCGACTGGGCCTTTGCGTTGCACAACATGCCGGGCCTGCCGCTTGGCCACGCCACCCTCCGCACTGGCACGATGATGTGCGCCAGTCAGGGCATGCTGATCCGCCTGACCGGCAAAACCTCCCATGCCTCGATGCCCGAAACCGGCATCTCCCCGGTCCTCGCCATCACCGAAATGATCCCCAAACTCCTCGCCCTCGGCCCCGGCGGTCCGCTGACCGAGGACTTCCGCATGGTCACCGTAACCCACACCCGCATCGGTGAACCCGCCTTCGGCATCTCGCCGGGCGCGGGCGAGCTATGGGTCAAGCTTCGCACCCGCGAAGACCCCCCCATGGCCGCCATGCGCGCCGAGGCCGAGGCGATCGCCCAGACCATCGCCACCGAACACGGCCTGACCCTGACCTTCGAGACGCACGACAACTTCTCGGCCACCGTCAACGACGCCCACGCCATCACCCGCCTGACCTCCGCTCTCGATGCCCTGAGCATCCCCCATGACGACCGCAATCTGCCCCTGCGCGGCTCCGAGGATTTTGGCCGCTTTGGCGACGCAGCCACCAAGATGGCCATGATGTTCCTCGGCTCCGGCGAAAAACACCCCCAGCTTCACAACCCCGATTATGACTTCCCCGACAGCCTGACCCCCATCGGCGCCCGCCTGTTCCAACGCGTCATGACCGACATCCTCGGCTAAACCTCTTTCAGTCTGGTTCAAATATCCCGGGGGTCCGGGGGCAGGCCCACGGCGCTGGACACAAGCATCACGACATAGGATAATGCCCTATGAACCTGCCCCCCGGATTCCTCGATGACCTGCGCACCCGCACCTCGCTGTCGCAGGTGGTGGGCCGCAAGGTCACGTGGGACCCACGCAAATCCAACGCGGGCAAGGGCGACCTCTGGGCCCCATGCCCGTTCCATCAGGAAAAATCCCCGTCCTTCCACGTCGATGACCGCAAGGGGTTCTATTACTGCTTTGGGTGTCACGCCAAAGGCGACGCTGTCACCTTCGTCAAGGAAACCGAAAACGTCAGCTTCATGGAAGCTGTCGAGATTCTGGCGCGTGAGGCTGGCATGCCCATGCCCGAACGCGACCCAGTCGCTGCCGAGAAAGCCGGCCACCGCACCGAACTTTCCCAAGTGATCGAGGAGGCGTTCAAGTGGTTTCGCCTGCAACTGAAAACCTCTGCCGCAGCCGAGGCTCGCGCTTACATCACCAAGCGTGGCCTGACCCAGGCCGCCCAGGACCGCTGGGAAATCGGCTACGCCCCCGATCTACGTCAGGGCCTGTTCAGTGCCCTAACCCAAAAAGGCATTGCACCCGGGTTGATCGTCGATGCCGGCCTTTGCGCCAAGCCAGACGATGGTGGCCCGCCCTATGACCGCTTTCGCGGCCGCATCATCTTTCCGATCCGCGACGGTCGTGGCAAAGCCATCTCGCTCGGCGGGCGGGCGATGGACCCGAATGCCCGCGCAAAATACCTCAACGGCCCCGAAACCGTGCTGTTCGACAAGGGCCGCAACCTGTTCAACCACGGCCCCGCGCGTGAGGCGGCAGGCAAGGGCCAGCCGCTGATCGTGGCCGAAGGCTATATGGATGTGATCGCCTTGGTCGAGGCCGGATTCAAATCCGCCGTCGCCCCCCTCGGCACCGCCGTCACCGAAGACCAGCTTAAACTGATGTGGCGCATCAGCGATGAACCCGTGATTGCACTGGACGGTGACAAGGCTGGCGTCAATGCGGCGCTGCGCGTCGTGGATCTTGCCCTGCCGCTGCTCGAATCCGGCAAAGGTCTGCGTTTCGCCATTCTGCCCGGCGGCCAGGACCCCGACGACCTGATCAAGGCCCAAGGCCCGGCCGCCATGCTCAAACTGCTGGAACAAGCGCAGCCCATGGTCAACCTGCTGTGGCAACGTGAAACCGAGGGTCGCAGTTTCGACAGCCCCGAGCGCAAGGCCGCCTTGGATAAAACCTTGCGTTCCGCCATCGCCCGCATCACCGACCCCTCGATCCGCACCCATTATGGCGAGGCGATCAAGTCGATGCGCCAAACCTTGTTCGGCAACCGCGCCCGCCCCACCTGGCAACCGCAATCTTCCCGCAAAGGCCGCTTCCCCGACATCGCTCAGCCGCCCCTCGCCAGCACACGCGGCTCCGCTCTCGCCAATGCCGCAGGCCCGGCCGAGGACACCCTGCGCGAGGCGATGATCCTCGCCATCCTGATCACCCACCCCACCCTGATCGCGCAATTTGAATCCGCGCTGGAGCGGATGGACCTGAACGGTCAAGGCCACCAAGACATCCGCGGCATCCTGCTGACCCATATGGACCTCGATACCCTGCCAGACCGCCTGCACCGTGCGGCGCCTGCAGCCCTTGACGCCCTTCTTTCGCATCCCCATGTCATGATCGCACCGCCGGTACGTAACCGCACCGCTACGCAACTTGCGACCCTTTGCCTTGCCGAAGAACTCGCCAAACTGGATGCGAGGCGCGGCACCAGACGTGAAATAGAGGATGCCGTTCAAGACCTGTCCGGCCCTGCGGATGAGGGCCTGACATGGCGCCTGTCGCAGGCCGCCGCCGCCCGTCACCGGGCCGATCAACCCCCCCGCGCCGAATCAGCGGATTTGGGCGAGGATCGGGCCGGAATGTCTAACCATTTACAAAACCTTATCAACTCACGCGTGTGGGAAAAGAAAAAGTCCTGACGACCCACTAAACCTTACCCCTGATTCGGGGTAATGATGTCAGTTAGTCCCGATTCGCCCCCGATTCGTCCCGTGATTCGCACCCCAACACCGGAGCCCCCATGGCCGCCAAAGACACCGACGATGCAAAGCCCGAAGGCGACGATGCCGACGTTTCGCTGGATATGAGCCAGGCCGCGGTCAAGAAGATGATCGCGGATGCGCGTGAACGTGGCTACATCACTTATGACCAGCTGAACACCGTCATGCCGCCCGAGCAGGTTTCGTCCGAACAGATCGAAGACGTCATGTCGATGCTGTCGGAAATGGGCATCAACATCATCGAGAACGATGAGGCAGAAGAAGGCGAGTCGGTCGGCGGCGAGTTGGTGGAAACCTCCTCGACGTCACGCGATGTCGCTGTCGTCACCTCGACGACCGAGGCGCTTGACCGGACGGATGATCCGGTGCGGATGTATCTGCGCGAAATGGGCTCGGTCGAACTGCTGTCGCGTGAGGGCGAGATTGCCATCGCAAAGCGGATCGAGGC
>JBBQGU010000375.1:0-3392 GCA_038323315.1 Rhodobacterales bacterium
CCCAAATACTCTGTTCTTTCCCTTCACAATTTGATCAAAATCACCTTGCCGCCCCCATCCCCAAATGCCACTCTGCCCCAAAGAGGAGGCTCCCATGCTCATGCGCCGCGACTTCTACATCAACGGTCAATGGACCGCCCCGACCACTCCCCGCGACTGCCCCGTCATCGATCCCTCAACCGAGGAAACCTGCGCCATCATCTCGCTCGGCGCCCAAGCCGACACTGATGCCGCCGTCGCTGCCGCCAAAGCCGCCTTCCCGCTCTGGGCCGCCACCCCGCCCGCTGAACGCCGCGCCGTCGTCACCGGCATCCTTGCGCAATACGAAAAGCGCGCCGAGGACCTCGCCCAGGCGATTGCCATGGAAATGGGCGCGCCCATTGACATGGCCCGCGACGATCAGGCCCCCTGCCTGCCCTGGCACCTGACCAACTTCCTGACCGCTTTTGACCATATAGAATGGATCAAACCCCTCGGCCCGCACGCTCCCACCACTCAAATCGCGCTGGAGCCAATCGGCGTTGTCGGCCTGATCACGCCGTGGAATTGGCCGATGAACCAGATCACCCTCAAGGTCATCCCTGCCATCCTCGCCGGTTGCACCTGCGTCCTGAAACCGTCCGAGGAATCCCCTCTCAGCGCCATGATCTTCGCCGAGTTCTGCCATGACGCGGGCTTGCCCCCCGGCGTTTTCAACCTTGTCAACGGCGACGGCCCCGGTGTCGGCGCGCAGCTGTCCGCCCATCCTGATGTCGAGATGATCTCCTTCACCGGCTCGACCCGCGCCGGCCGCGCCATCTCTGTCGCCGCAGCCCAAACCCTGAAACGCGTGACCCTTGAACTCGGTGGCAAAGGTGCCAACGTGATCTTTGCCGACGCCGATGACAAAGCGGTCGAGCGTGGCGTCCGCCATCTGATGAACAATTCCGGCCAATCCTGCAACGCCCCCTCCAGGATGCTGGTCGAACGCCCCGCCTATGACCGTGCCGTCACCATCGCCGCCGAAATCGCCAACTCCATCCAAGTCAACTCCGCTCACGAGCCTGGCAAACACATCGGCCCCGTCGTCAACAAACGCCAATGGGACCAGATCCAAGGTTACATCCAGACAGGCATCGACGAAGGCGCGCGCCTCATCGCGGGCGGCCTTGGCCTGCCTGACACCTTCAATCGCGGCTTTTATGTCCGCCCCACCGTCTTTGCCGACGTCACCCCCGGCATGACGATCGCGCGCGAGGAAATCTTCGGCCCCGTCCTGTCGATCATCCCCTTTGACACCGAGGCTGACGCGATCCGCATCACCAACGACACGCCCTACGGTCTGACCAATTACGTCCAGACCCAGAATGGTCCCCGCCGCAACCGCCTGTCCCGCCAACTCCGCTCGGGCATGGTCGAGATGAACGGCGAATCTCGCGGTGCCGGTGCCCCGTTCGGCGGCGTCAAATCCTCGGGCCGCGCCCGCGAAGGCGGCATATGGGGAATTGAAGAATTCCTCGAAGTCAAAGCGATCTCAGGCTACGACATCGCCGGCGAATAAAACCTGTGGTCTTTGTTGCAATCAACGATAGCCGTGCCACCGTCACGAAACGACCGTTTGGCTCAAAACGGGCTCTCCGCCCTGAATTCAACCCATTCCTTCGTCCCTGGGTGATGCAGCGCCAAACTCTGTGCATGCAGCATCAACCGCGAGAACCGCGAAGCATCCGCAGAATAGATCTGATCGCCCAAGATCGGGTGCCCGATCTCGCGCATATGTACCCTCAACTGATGGCTGCGCCCGGTCTGCGGATATAAACGAACCCGCGTTTGTGAACCCTGCCGCTCGATAACCTCCCAATCGGTGATTGCCGAACGGCCGTTCACAAGATCGATTTTCTGCCTCGGCCGATGCTCCCAATCCGACCCGATGGCCAGGTCGATCCGTCCCCGATCCCCCCCGAGATCCCCAGCAACCAGCGCCACATAAATCTTCTTTGCCCGGCGCTGTTCAAATTCCTGCCCTAAAAACCCCTGAGCAAGTTTGGTCCTTGCAAAGATCATCACGCCCGAGGTATCGCAATCCAGCCTATGCACCAGCAGGCTGTCCCAGAACGCCGCACGCAGCCGCAACTCCAGACAATCCCGCCGCCCCTCCAGCTTGCCCGGCACCGACAACAGGCCCGCAGGCTTGTCCACCACAATTACCTGATCGTCCTGATGCAGCACGACCAGCGGCACATCCGGCGGGCGGTAGTCGAACTCGATCATACGATGGTATGACCCGCCGCCCGCAACCGCGCGGCAAGCTGTGCAATATGCGCCGGCCCGACCTCGCAGCAGCCGCCGACAATCGTCGCCCCCATCCCGACCCATTCCATCGCGAAATCGGCATATTTCTCGGGCGTCAGGTCATGGCGATGGGTCAACTCCTTGACTGTGGGCGCGTCCTTCAGAAAATTCCCCGAAATATGCGTGAACCCATTGGCATAGGCCCCAAACGGCAGCCCCAAACCCGCAAGCGCGCCCAATGCCCCCGCCATCGCCTCGGGCACCGAGCAATTCGCCAACACCGCTGCCACCGGAAACCGCGCGACAACCGAGGCGAGATCCGCCACCTTTTCCCCCGACCGCAGCAAAGTCCCGTCGTGATCATCGACCGACACCGACAGCCAGACCGGACACCCAGCCGCCTGCGCCCCCTGCACCACCGCCTCGGCCATCGCCAGCGAGGCCATCGTCTCGCACAGGATCACATCGACATGGCACCCCAAAATCCGCGCAATCTCGGCATATTTCGGTGCAGCAATGTCCACCGGGTCCGCCAGATCGGGCCGATACGACGCCTTCAGCGGCCCGATCGACCCCGCAATCCTTGCTGTCAATGCCCCCCGCGCCTCATGCGCTTCGGCCAAGGCGCGCAGGTGCAATCCATGGAACAGGTGGTCCAGACCGACCCGCTCCAGCCGGTCATGATGGATCGCATAAGTATTGGTTGTGGCAACAGTCGCGCCGGCGGCAAAGTAATCCTCGTGGATCGCGCGCACCATCCCCGGATGATCAATCATTACGCGCGTCGCCCACAGTGGCGTAGGCTCATCGCCCGAACGCGCCACCAATTCCTGCCCCATGCCGCCATCCAGCAACGTGATCTCAGCCATCAAAGCCCCCTGCCAATGAGTTTGGCGCACTGAACGGATACTGCCTGCCAAGGCCAGGCACCAGCCACCTCAATCCGCGCCCTGAAAAACCTCGGCCAACAAGGGCACCAGCCATGCCTCATCGGCCGCAGTAAAGGCCGCCGCCGTGTCGCTGTCGATCTGGGTGCGATTCGTGCCGGTCGCGGGCAGGCCGGGGATGGCGAGGCGCGCTTCGTAGCTTTGGAGGTGTTGCGCGCGCTCGCCGAAGGCGCC
>JBBQGU010000376.1:0-3361 GCA_038323315.1 Rhodobacterales bacterium
CGGCTGCGGATCCATTCGTCACTGGTCTCGACCAGCGTCGCCAGATCGGCGTTTGACACGACGCGGTCGGGCAGATAGTGCCCGACGCCCCTGACCACGGCGCGCAATGTCATTCCGGTTGCCCTGCTTCCAGTTCTGCTCTCGCAGCACTTTGCCCCGTGCCATGTGCCGATGCAACCCGCGCCGCAAGCCGCTCGCGGAAGCCCGACTTTGCCAGTTGATAGGCCATCGACACCGCCGAGGCGACGCCGGTGGCATCGGCCGAGCCATGCGATTTCACCACGATCCCGTTCAACCCCAAAAACACCCCGCCGTTGGACCGGCGCGGGTCCATCCGGGTGCGCAACCGGTTCAGCGCCCGTCCCGCCAGCAGCCCCGAGACCTTGGACATCAGCGTGGCATTGAACGCCTCACGCAGGAAATCCCCGATCAGCCGCGCCGTGCCTTCGGCGGTTTTCAGCGCGACGTTGCCGGTAAAGCCATCCGTCACGATCACATCGACGCGGTCGGACGGCAGATCGACGCCCTCGACATAGCCGACAAAGGTGTAATCCTCTGATCCTGCAGCCTCGCTGATCTGGTCAAAGGCCAGTTTCAACTCGGCGCTGCCCTTGTGGTCCTCGGTGCCGACATTCAGCAGGCCCAACCGGGGCCGCGCGATGCCCATGCCGTTGCGGGCATAGCTGGCCCCCATCAGGGCATATTGCGTCAGATCCTCGGCATCCGCCTTGATATCCGCGCCGCCGTCCAGCATCAGGTTGAACCCGCCGGGGTTGCGTGAGGGCCACAGCACGCCGATCGCAGGCCGGTTCACGCCCGGCAATTTGCGTAAGCGGATCATCGCCACCGCCATCAGCGCGCCGGTATTGCCGCAACTGACTGCCACCGTCGCCTCACCCCCGCGCACCGAATCAATCGCCGCCCACATCGAGGTGCCCGCGCCATGCCGCATCACCTGCGCAGGCTTGTCCGCCATCGACACCACCCGGTCGGCATGACGCAAGGTCACCCGACCTGCCAAGGCCGCAGTCCCCGCGACCAGCGGCTGCAACACAGCCTCGTCGCCATGCAGCACAAAGCCCACATCGCCAAGGTTGGCCGCACAAATGGCAAGACCGGCGACAACTGCCACCGGTCCACGGTCACCGCCCATGGCGTCAACCGAAATGATGATCCTGTCAGGCGCTGCCGCAGCATCGGAGCGTTCGCCCGTACTGACCATTTGGCGTTGCCTGACGCGCGGCTTACGCCGCGTCCTCGTCAAGGTCCGATGCTTTGACCGATGCCACGACTTCGCGGGCATCATAATGGCCGCAGGCGCTGCACACATGGTGCGGGCGCTTCAGCTCGCCGCAATTCGGGCATTCGCCCGGATTTGCAGCCACCAAAGCGTCATGCGCCCGGCGCATACCGGTTTTGGAAGAGGTCGTGCGATTCTGAGGGACAGCCATGTCTCACCTAAAGTTGTGGGGACATGCCCCTGATTTCTTTTGTTTTTTCCGGGCGACCCCGGTCAGGGGCAGCCCAGTTTCAGCCTGTGTTTGAGGCGCGGAACATAGTCGGATTTGCGCCGCACGCAAGTGGCTTTCGCCAATTGCCTGTCTTCAGTCCTTATCACCGGATTTCGGCGGCAAATCCATCAGTTTCGCCAGACCCGCAAAGGGTTTCAGATCGGCGTCGCGCAGGGGTGCGGCATCGGGCGGCGACACCTGCACCGCCCCCAGTTCGACCCCCGGTGCACGGGGATACAGGGGCAGCGCCAGCGACAAGGCCTCGATCACCACCTCGGCGGCATCGATCACCTCGCCCAGTGGCTCGATCGTGTCGTCGTCGGGGATCTCGACTTCCTCGTCATCGGAAAACTTGTAATCGGCGATGAATTTTCGCGTCACCACCTCGGTCACGCGGGTTTTCACCGGTTGCAAAGTCACCGAACAGGGTTGAACGGCCAAGGCGGTCAAGGTCCCCGTCATCACCAGATCGCGCTTGCCGCTGGGCCGGATCTCGCCGTCGAACAGCAGTTGCGGCAGGTCGATCAGGTCCAGTTGCGCGGCAATCAGGGCCCGCGCCGAATGATCGGGGGCGAATTTCACATGCGTGGCCGAACGTCCGGCAATGGTCGCAACGCGAAAGGGCAGGGTGGGCAGAGGACTGGTCATGGTCTGTCTCCTTGTCAAAGGCTTTGAACCGCCGGGAAATTATCGTCAAGCGTTCCTTTCTTGAACCGAACCACGGTTTTAGGTAATCCATAGCACAAGGTTCATGGATAAGGACCCGGTATGGGGTGTCTTTGGGGCATGTCATGCAACTCGCGGTCATTGGGCTGCGGGGCAAGCAGGGGCAGGGGCGGGAATGACGGGCGTTAAACCACCAAAGCGGGGTCAGGACAGGGAACTTACCAAAGGATCAAGTCTTGGCAGTTCGGGCGGGATTTCAAGGCGTGCCTGTCTGTTTGGGGTGCTGACCCTTGCCATTGCGGCCTGTCAGCCGATTTACAGAAATCACGGATATATCCCCACGGATCAAGACCTTGCAGTGTTGCAGGTCGGAGTGGACACGCGCGAATCGGTCGAGGCGACGGTAGGGCGGCCCGCAGCCGAAGGTCTGTTGAACGACGAGGCCTGGTATTACGTGCAAAGCCAATGGCGGACCATCGGCGCCGCCGCCCCGGTCGAGATCACGCGTGAAGTTGTGGCGATCAGTTTTGACGCCGGTGGTCTGGTGTCAAACATCGAGCGGTTTGGTCTGGATCAGGGCCGAATCGTCCCCCTGTCCCGCCGCATTACCACCACCAACATTCGCGGCAAGGGCATCCTGGCGCAGGTGTTCGGCAATATCGGCCGACTGAACACGGACGGTTTGGTTCAGTAGGCTGGGGTTCTACCCCACCAACGCACGGGCAAGGTGGGCAAAACCCCACTTTGCCCGTGCCCCGACCGTCACGCCTTCGGTTCAAACGTCAGCGCCACGCCGTTGATGCAGTAGCGCAGGCCGGTCGGCTGCGGTCCATCGGGAAAGACATGGCCCAGATGCGCCGCACAGCGGTTGCAGTGCACTTCGGTTCGGGTCATGAAAAAGCCCCGGTCGACCTGTTCGCCGACCATCTCGCCATCCATGGGCGCGTAGAACGACGGCCAGCCGGTGCGGCTGTCAAACTTGGTGTCCTGATCGAACAATGGCGCGTCGCAGCACACGCAGCGGTAAATCCCCGGCTCCTTGGGAAAGCTGTCATGGGTGAAGGCGCGTTCGGTGCCGTGGTCCCGCGTCACCTTGTAGGCCAGATCGTCCAGCTGCTGGCGCCATTCGGCATCGGTTTTCACGACTTTGGCGATATTCTCGGCTGAGTTCATGGGGTCTCCTT
>JBBQGU010000377.1:0-3325 GCA_038323315.1 Rhodobacterales bacterium
CCACCACCGTCGCCGCCCAAGTCACCGTCGCCGCGCCCCCCTCAGCCCAGACCCTCGCCGCAACCACGCCCCAGCAGCCCGCCCTGCAACCCACCACCGTCGCCGCCCAAGTCACCGCCGCCGCGCCCCCCACAGCCCAGACCGTTGTCGCAACCGCCCCCCCTGCCCCAACCCTGGCCGCCGCAATCACCCTCGCCCCAACCACCCGACCTGCCCCGGCCCCGGCCACCCAACTGGCCCCGGCCCCCGACACCGGCACCGAACTTGCCAATGCTGCGCCCGATGCCCCGCAGGCCTCGCAGGCGATCCCCGACCTGCAACCTGCCGCCGCAGCCCCTGCGGACGGCACGCGCATGACCGCCGACCTTGCCTGGACCGGCGACCAGCCGCAGATCGACCCCGCCTCGCTGAAAGCCATCCAAAGTTTCATGCAGCCCGGCGACACAAGCGCCCAGTCGGAAGAGACGCGGGACGCGCTGTCGGCCATCCTGACCTCGGTCCCATGTTCGCGCCTGCAGGCCGAGTTCAACCCCGCGACCGGCAGTCTGGACCTGCGCGGCCATGTGCCGGATGCGGCACTGAAGGGTCCGATCCTGCAAGCCTTGCAGGCGCAGCTTGGCACCGGCATCAAGGTCAACGACGCCATGCTGATCCTGCCCCGCCCGCAATGCGGCGCGCTGTCGGGCATCGCGGATGTCGGCCTGCCGCAAAGTCAGGATCAGAACACCAACCCCCGCCTGATCGGTGCGGATGCGCAGGCCCGCGCCTACAGCTATTCGACCGGCCAGCAGATTGAACTCGACATCGGCGCGCCGGACTACGACGCCTATCTTTACCTCGATTACTTTGATGCGGGCGGCCAGGTCATCCATTTCATCCCGAACGAAAGCAACGCGCTTGGACTTACCCCGGCTCAATCCTCGCGCAAGATATTGCTGACCGCGAACAACAAGCCGGTTACGGTCGGCCCGCCTTACGGTCAGGAAATCGCCACCGCCTTTGCCGCCTCGTCGCCCTTGTATGACGGCACAAGACCCCTGACCGAACCCGCCGCCGCCTATCTGGACTGGCTGAAAACCCGCGTGACCGAGGCACGCGCAAAAGACCCTGCATTCAAGGGCGAATGGGTCTATTTCTTTGTCTCGACCCAAGAATAACCGTCAAATGCGCCGTCACGTCAGCCCATTCGCACGTCGCCTGAAACCGGCTCAGTTGCACCCCCCCGCCGCCCATTGCCGCAAGGTCAGCTTGAACACGCCGCCAAGGGGATGCTGGACCAGCAAGGCAACCGGGGGGTCCTCTTTCACATAGAACTTGCCCTGATCGCACAGGGCGGCGCGGGTCCATTGATGGCAATCGCTGCACTGTTTGCCACTCCACGCCTCGTCCGGCAGACCGTCGATGGGCGAGTATACCGGGCTGCCCTTGATCAACCCCGCGATGGTATTGCCCGCGATATCGGCTGGACCCAGCGTCAATGGCCCGGCAAAGGTCACGGTCTGCGCTGCAATGGCCGCCCGCAAATCGGCGTCAACCTCGGCCGGGTTGATGCCGACCGGCGGCGGCAGCAGGGCCGCCAACAGGGCATCGGCCTCGGCCCTGCGGGAGGTCTTGGGATAGGCTTTCAGGAACAGCTTGATCTGTACCGGATCGCGCGCGCCTGCCACCCCGGCCCACAACTGCGCCTCGTCCGAGGCGACCGGTGCAAAGGTGAAATCCTGCGTCATGGATGAGGTGTCCCACGGCGTCTGCTGCCCGCCGGTTGCGGCCCGCACGGCAACGCGCACCTGCTTGAACATCTCCTCGATCGGCAGGCCCTGGGTCACCATCATCGCGGCCAGTGCGCGGGTAAACGGGCTGTGGCCATCCGCACCGTCCAGCGCCACCTCGGTCGGGGCCGTGGCATAGGCCAGAAAGGTGCCGGTCGGGGCCTTCATCTCGGCCAGGCCATTGTCGCCCATGTCGGGGATCGTGGCGAACGGGTTGTTCCGGCAGGCGTCCAGGATAAAGATATTGCTGCGGTTGCGGGCCGAGGCCATCTGGCGCAGCACCGATTCCGCATCGACCGCCACCAGATCCAGATCCGCCGCATTGCGCAATTCGGCATCGACCGGCAGCAGATAGTTCTGCTGGAAACTTTGCACCCCGTGGCCTGCGTAATAGAACAGCCCCACCGCCTCGGGCCCCGCCGCGCGCAGGTCCGCGCCGAACTTTGCCACCGCCGCCGCCATCGCCGCCTTGCCGCCATCGCGCAACAGCGTCACGGTGAAGCCCAGCCCGCCCAAAGTATCCGCCATCAGTTGCGCATCATTCGTCGCATTGGCCAGCGCCCCCACATGGGCATAGGCACCGTTGCCCATGACCAGCGCGATCCTAGGTTCAGCCAACGCCGTACCACCCCACAGCGCCCAGACCACCAAACCCCACATCCATCGCGCCATCAATCTGCCTTGCCCCCTGGTCCTGTCTTTGCCCGAACCTGCCGGATTATCGCCAATGTGACAATGCCTTGCACCGCATCGCGACCGACTTGGCGTGCATTGTGTCCGCGCTGTTGCTTTTACTCCGCGAAAGCGCATAGTCCCTTAAGATATCTTGGAATAACAGGCCCCCCGCATGATCCTTCGCTGTCTTGCCGTGCTGCTGACCTTGGCCCTGGCACATCCCGTCCTTGCCCAGGACAACCCCTTTGCCGGGGGCTGGGTGCTGCAGGCCGAAGGCTCGACCCTGGGCTTTCAGTCGGTCAAGAATGACAGCAAGGTTGAACAGAACCGCTTTGCCACCCTGTCCGGCGAGATCTCGGACAGCGGGCAGGCGACGGTCCGCGTGGCGCTGGATTCCATCGACACCAAGGTCGACCTGCGCAATGTGCGGATGCGGTTCCTGTTCTTTGAAACCTTCAAATTCCCGCAGGCGACCATCACCGCCCGGATCGATCCGGCCCTGATCGCCGACCTTGCCACCAAACGCCGCATGACCCTGACCCTGCCCTACACGCTGGACCTGCATGGCGTGAAACGCGACCTGACCGCCGAGGTCGTGGTGACGCTGATTTCCGACGGGCTGGTCGATGTCGCCTCGGTCGGCACCATCCCGATCGCCGCCGCCGATTTCGATCTGGACGGCGGCGTGACCAAGCTGCAAGAGGCCGCCAAGGTCAAGATCGTGCCCACAGGATCAGTCACCTTCGACTGGCTGTTTGCCCGCACCGGGCCGGCCCCCACGGCCGGGGCCGCCGCCGCGCCCGGGGGCGCCGCGCGGGGGGCGGCCGGGGGGCGCGCGCCCCGGGCCGAGGCCCCCGGCGCGGCCGCGGGCCCCGGCCGCC
>JBBQGU010000378.1:0-3322 GCA_038323315.1 Rhodobacterales bacterium
GCATCGCGGTCAATCTCCAGCCCGGTTGCCTTGGTCTTCAGGTCGGCCATCTTGGTCTTTTCCAGCGCGTCGGCCGCCAGGGCGGGATCGACACCCAAAGCCACGGCCAGATCTTCGGCAACCTTATGGTCTTTCAGCAAAGCCTCGAAGTTCAGCATGTGGAACTTGTTGGTCTGGAACCGTTTGCACAAAGGCTCACTGCGCAGCAGCGAAATTCCCAGCATCTGCGAAAAGATCGAGACATGGTTTTCGCCGTGCTTTTCCAGATAGGTTGCAAAGGCAATCTTGTCGTCCGGGATCGTCTCGCGGTCCAGCCATTTCAGGTCCTCGCGGCGAAAGCGGAAGTCGATGAATTCCGAAATCAGGGTCTGGCGCGGGTGACGATAGGAGCAGACAAAAAAGAAATCAGGGAACATGAAGGCCATCATCGGCACGGGAAAGTGGCCGAAGGCCAGATCGCCGTCATTCATGTCGCGCAGCGTCTTTATGAACAACTTCTTTTCCATCGCGCGGCCCGGGAACTTGGCGTTGGTTTCCACGTCGAACTTGGCGGTGTTCAGGAACCGGTTCTGGTTGACGTGGAACCCGGTGTTGCGAAAGCCAAGCCGTCCGATGAAATCCGCCAGAAAGTAAGTTCCGGCTTTCGGGATCGTATAAATGTACACCTTCATGGGGTCAGGTCTTCTCTTTGTGTTTTTCAAGTGCAGGGGCCGCTTCAAATGCAGGGGCTGCGGCTGCGGCGGCCGGGTTCACGGTGGGTTCAGGGGCGGGAACCGTGGCTGCGGGTGGTATCTGGGCGGCACCGGGCGGGGCAAAATATGTGGCCCACCACGCCGGGTCGCGGTAGGTGGCGATGCTTGCACGCCAATCTGCCCCGACGGCCGCTTTCTGGCTGCGATAGCGCAAGGCCAGCCAGCCTGCACGCCACATCAGGCTCCACATCCGGCCCCGGTTCGGGGTGAACCGCAGGTGATAACTGCGCAATCCGTTGGTCAGCACATAGCTTTTTGCGCCGGTGTTGCCGGGATGGGCAAGGGCGTCCAACAAAATGGTATTGCCGCCGCGATCATGTTGGCCAAACCCGGTTTGCAGCAGCGCCTTCAGGCTGTCCTTGACTTTGGCCCTGATCCCGGGCGGCCGTGTCGGACCAGCTGCCAACGGGCGCAACTTCCAGGTGGCATCCAGTTTTTCAGGGATATCGCGCTTGACGATTGCCATGACATCTTTGTGGATTTCCTCGGTGTCCTTGGCAAACAGCTTTTTCGGCCCCAACAGGAAATCATCCACCGCTTTCATCTGCTCTGCAGCCGATTGATAGTTATGAGTAAGGATCGCGCTAGTGAAGTACCCCATCACCGTAATCGCCGCCAACTGCTGGTAATAATCGCTGTAGATGCCCGCAAAGATCATCCGGTTGCGCAGGTTGTAATAGTCTGTCCAGTAAGACGTCTTGGAGTGGAACGGCTCGTGCCAGACCGCGATACCGGGCAGGGTGATCGTGGGCACACCGTCGCGCGCCAACCGCGTGCCGTATTCCAGATCGTCGCCCCGGATAAAGATCGGCGCGGGCAAGGCCAGCTTGCGGGATCGCTCGACCGGCAAAATGCAGAACCACCAGGCGTTATAGTCGGTCTTGACCGGCTTGTTGAAACGCCAAAGATTGCTGGCATCCGACAGGTCAACGTCCTGGCAAAACGAGGTAAAGCTCATGTCCGGCCACAAAAATGCGCCAATCTCATGCGAGGTGTTCGGACGCAGACTGTCCAGCATGCCCGCACCAATCGACAGCTCCTTGACCGCGTAATCCAGGAACCGCAGCGACCGCAGGATCATGCGTTCATCCAGCACGATGTCGTCATCCATCATCAGATGATAGGTGGCGGGTGCGGGTGCTGCCAATTCCTCGACCAGACTGCGGGTAAAGCCGCCGCAACCGCCCAGATTGCGCTGTTCGACGGCGTGGATCTTGGGCTCGGACAGCAGGCCCTGGATGACCTTGGATTTGAAAGCCGGGCCTTGATTGACGACATGGACGGCGCGGATCGCGTCGGTGCTTTTCGCAAGCTTGGCGACCAGCGTCAGCGTGCGGGCCAGATAGGCCTCCTGGTTGAACGTGCACAGCCCGATGGACAGGGTCGAGCGTTGCAGCGGCGCCTCTTTCGACATGAAGTCGATGGCGTAGACCTCGGTGGCCGTCTCAGCCTCGACCTCGACGAACAGGCGGCTGGGATGCGGCTCTACCTCGCCATGCAGCAGGCGCAGGTCGGACGGCTGAATGTCGATCAAAAAGCGCTGCGGCGTGGGGCTATCGACGCGTTCCTCATTCAGAAAAACGATACCGTACCCGGCATCCTCGAACACCCTGACCTTGGCGGCACCCGACAGTTCGACCACAATGGAAAGGTCGCGCACCTTGGTATATTCCTGCCAGTAGGCCCGGTAGAACGACCCGAAAAATGTGTCGGTCGAAATGAAGGATTTGGGGTCAAGAAAGATCGCAGGGCGTCCCGACTGGCTGTCGCGCGGCACAAGCCCGCCGCGACGCCGCTGCGGGGTGACGCGCAGATACATCATGTCCGGCAGATCATCGGCAGGGAACATCGTCCCTTGCAGCAGGTGCAACCGTTGCGTCGGCGCGGGATCGCCACCAGACGGCACCGTGCGCAAGGGCAGGTAGCGGTTGGTCAGGTCGTCCATGCTGTGATCGTCCGACACCGGCAACGTCAGGGCCAACTTGCCCCAGACACCGACGCCGGGCAGGCACAGGGTCTGAACGCCCTTGCGGTGCTGATCGCGACCATAGGCATAGTCATCGCCGCGCAGGAAGGCGCGTTGCGGCAGCGCGGTCGCCGTGTCCTTGTCCAGCGGCAGGACGCAGAACCACCACGGGCAATAATCCGCGTCGGCAGCCGCATCGAATTGCGCCAGACCACCGACTTTGGTCACAGCATCCGCTTTGGTCGCAGCATCCACTTTGGTCGCAGGGTCCGCTACAGAAACCTTGGCAACATCCGTCAGATCGCTTTTCGTTCCTGGATACTGAAATTGTCCATTCGCGCTGATCATCGCGCCGGCCCCCAGCAGGTGGGTCGGTTTCCGTATGTCCAGCATTGTACCAGACAGCATCAGCGGGGTATTGGCATAGCGCAGAAACTGGATGACGCGCAGGATCTGCCGCTCGTCCAGCGATATGTTCTCGGCCAGTATCAGGTGATGCGTGCTGCCATCGCCAGCCGAACGCGCCGCCTCGATGGTTTGCGCCATACCGCCGGGGGCATCTGCCGCGGCGGGTGCTGCCAAGCGCAGTTTCGCGCCGTCCAGC
>JBBQGU010000379.1:0-3321 GCA_038323315.1 Rhodobacterales bacterium
CGTTGCAACTCAATGACCTAACGGGCGGCCTGGCCTATGGCGGCAGCGGCATGGATATGCTGGGCCTGCCGCTGACCGCAGGCCCCGCGTTGACCCTTGACTTCCGCACCGGCACTGCGTCGCAATCCGGCAGCGTCTCCGCGACGCTCCGCTTCACTGGGGTCGAAAGGCTTCATCTGACCAGCCTTGGCACGGACGACACGGTGTCGGCAGCAATGGCGACGATGTGCCGATCTTTGGCGGTCGCGGGGCCGAGGCTTTTGGCCGGACTGGCCGGGGTGGCGAACACCAGATCGCCTTTGACGGTTCGGTCGTTGACGGGCACCTGTCCAGCCTGACCGACTTTGAAACGTTTCACGCGACCGGCGGCGCGTCCGGCGGTACCGCGTCGTTCCTGCAGGCCAATGGGGGTCGGCGCTGGCGACGCGTTGAACGGTGGTCCGGGTGATGACGTGATCCAGCGCGGCGGCGGTCGCGACCGGGCTTTGATGAATGCGGGGGCGGACACGGTCTGGGACGGCGGTGGCGCGGACATTTTCGTCTTCGGACACGCCGGGTCAGGCTCTGTGCAGGTCCGGTACTTCGCCAACGGCATCGACCGCCTGAGCGTCGATCCCATCGCCCTGCTCTTTGCGCCCGACGCGGACAACCTCGACCCTGCGCAACTGTCGGTCGGTGCCGCGAACGGCGATCTGCCGCAATTCGTGCTGACCTATATCCCGGCCATCGACAAGACCGTTCCGGCATGGGACCCCGATGGCGATGACCCCGTGATCCCGGCCGCAGATGTGGCCTTATTACGGGGGAAATCAACCTGACGGCCGACGATATCCTGATCATCTGACATCCTGTTTTCGGCGCGCCCGACCTTGGCCAGGCAACTGCCCGCCACACTCTGTCGCAATCATGCCAGACCCGGCCGAATGCCCGGCTAATCTGCAGCCATGACCGCCACCCAAAACTCCCGCGCCATCCTGTGCCTTTGCGCCGGCATTGCCATCTTTTCGGTTCAGGACCTGATCCTGAAGCTGCTGTCGGGCGACTATCCGCTTTATCAGGCAATGATCTTGCGCTCGCTGGTCGCGGTGCCCTGCATGGCGCTGCTCGCGGTCTGGTTCGACGGAACTTGGCGCAGCCTGATCACATCGAACTGGGTGGCGCTGCTGGGGCGCGGTTTGCTGAACTTTCTGGCCTATACCGCCTATTACCTCGCCTTGGCCGCCCTGCCGATGGCGACCACGGTGGCGCTGTATTTCACGGCACCGCTGTTCATCACCCTGCTATCGGTGGTGATGCTGCGCGAAACAGTCTCGGCCCACCGCTGGTTCGCCTTGGCGCTGGGTCTGGCGGGGGTGGTGATCATGGTCCGGCCCGGCGGCGCGCTGTTCGACTGGGCCGCGCTGCTGCCGATCTTCTGCGGCTTTGCCTATGCGGTGTCGATGATCATGGCCCGCACGATGGGGGTTCGCGACACCGCCGCCGCGATGGCGTTCTGGGGCAATAACGCCTTTCTGATCAGCAGCCTCGGCTTGGCTGTGGTGTTCGGCGGCGGGCAAAGCGCCGATCTGGTGCATCCCAGCCTCGCCTTCCTGACGCGCGGCTGGGTCCAGCCCACCCTGTTCGACGCCGCGCTGATGGGCAGTTGCGGCGTCATCGCCGCCGTGGGCCTGACTCTCTTGACCCAGGCCTACCGCATCGGCCAATCCGCCCTTGTCGCCCCATTCGAGTTTTCCTTCGCCTTCTGGGGCGTGTTGTGGGGCTGGCTGTTCTGGGATGCCCTGCCCGACATTCCGGGCTGGATCGGCATCGCCATCCTGATGGCCGCCGGCATCTATGTGGTGCGTAGCGAAAAAGGCGCACCCCTTGAGCAAAAGTTAAAATCGAGTTAACAAAAAACCTTGTCTATCCGTTATCATTACCAAAATTCACCCCTCCCACGTGTGGGCGCATAGGTGAAAAAAGGCCGTCCCCACCGGGACGACCCTGATTTTTCGCAGAAAAATCGACCTACATCTCGTCGAGCGCTTCGACCAGTTTTTGCAACTCATCCTTGGTGATTTCCTTGTCCGTCACCTTGGCCCCGGCCAGGATATGATCGACCACCTTGTCCTCGAAAATCGGCGCGCGCAGCTGCTGCTGGACCTGTTGATTTTTCTGGACGAACTCGAAATACTGCCGCTCCTGCCCTGGATACTGCCGCGCCGCCGCCAGCACAGCCTGCGTCATTTCCGCGTCGCTGACCGTCACCTCAGCCTTGCGACCCACCTCAGCCAGAACCAACCCCAACCGAACCCGACGCTCGGCCAGCTTGCGATGCTCCTCCGTCGTTTCGATCGCATCGTGATTGTGACCCTCATGCTGCGGGTTTTCCTCGTGCCACAGCTGATGCGCGATCTGTCCCGCCTCGGCATCGACCAAGGCCGGCGGCAGGTCGAACTTGACCATCGCATCCAACTGATCCAGCAGCGCCCGCTTCATCACGGCCCGCGCAGCGCCTTTGTACTCGTTTTCCAGGCTGGTGCTGATCTGACCCTTCAAGGCGTCGACATCCTCGGCGCCGTATTTCTTGGCCAAATCGTCGTCAATCTCGGCCGCAACCGGCTTTTTCACCAGCTTGATCGTGCAGGCAAACATTGCCGCCTTGCCCGCCAGATTGGCCGCTCCATAGCCTTCAGGGAAGGTCACGTTGACAGACACTTCATCGCCCGCCGCCGCCCCGACCAGTTGTGCCTCAAAACCCGGAATAAAGCTGTTCGAGCCCAGAACCAACGGATAATCCTCGCCCGTCCCGCCATCGAACGCCACACCGTCGACCGAACCTTTGAAGTCGATCGTCAATTGATCGCCATCCTCGGCCTTGTCCCCTGCCGCGCGGTCTTCGAACGACTGCGACGACTTGGCCAGGTTCTCCAACGCTTCATTCACCGAAGCCTCGTCCGCCTTGACCGAGACCCGGTCAAGCGTAATCGCCGAGGCGTCGAGGTCCGGGATCGGCGGCAGAGCCTCATAGGCCATCTCGACCACAACGTCCTGACCCTCTTTCCAGGTCTCCCCGCCCATCATCTTGACGTCGGGCTGCACGGCCGGACGATCGCCGGTCGCCTCGAAATGCGACTTCATCGCCGCGTCGATGGATTCCTGCATCGCTTCGCCCATCAGGCGCTGGCCGAACTGCTTGCGCAATATGGCCAAGGGAACTTTGCCCTTGCGGAAACCCTTGATTTCCACATCCGGCTGCGCTTCCAGCAGCGATTTGGTGACCTTTGCTTCCAGTTCCGCCGCTGTCACCGTGATGGTGTAACCGCGCTTCAAGCCGTCGTT
>JBBQGU010000380.1:0-3316 GCA_038323315.1 Rhodobacterales bacterium
CAAAGCCTGCATCGCCTCTTCAAACGTCATCTCTGCCACCGGCTTGTCAGCCATGCTTACGCTCCATCCCAATGCTACGCCATCAAGGCCGCCACATGCGCCGCAACACAACGCTCCAGCGCCCCCAGATCATAGCCGCCCTCCAGACAGGATACCACCCGGCCCTTGGCATGCTTGTCGGCCAGGTCGCACAGCCTGCGCGTCAACCAGACATAATCCTCTTCCCGCCAGTTCAAATTCGCCAGCGGGTCCTCCGCATGCGCATCAAACCCGGCCGAGATCAAGATCAACTCCGGTCCCCACGCGTCCAGCGCCGGGAATACACCGCGCTCATAGGCCGCCCGCATCACCCCGCCATCCGACCCCGGCGGCAAGGCCAGGTTGACAATCTGCCCATGCGCGCCCCGCTCGGACGGCTCGCCCGTCCCCGGCCACAACGGCATCTGCTGACTGGTCACAAACAGCACCCGCGCCTCATCCCACAACAGATCCTGCGTGCCATTGCCATGATGCACATCGAAATCCACCACAGCCACACGGGTCAACCCATGCACCTCCAACGCCCGCATCGCCGCAATCGCCACCGTCCCGAACAAACAAAACCCCATCGGCGTTTCCCGCTCTGCGTGATGCCCCGGCGGCCTTGCGACCACAAAGGCCCGCCCCCCGCCGATCACCGCATCCACCGCCGCACAGGCTCCCCCCACTGCGCGCGAGGCTGCCTCATAACTTCCCGCCGACATCCAGGTATCGGGGTCCAACTGCGCGGTTCCCGACACAGGCTCCGCCGCCTTGATCCGCGCCAGATACCCTGCCGGGTGACAGCGTAAAATATCCGCCGCGTCGGCCAAAGGCGCGACCCGCCGCTCCACGGCCAGGCCGACCAACCCCCGCTCCGCCGCAGCCCACCGCTCCACCCGCTCGGGATGCCCCGGCGGCGTCACATGCCGCCCCGACGCCTCATGCGAAAACACCAACATCCCTTTGCCCTTTCTGATCTGCTTGACCATCCCACTGCGCCACAAACCCCAACCAGCCCGCCCCTTCAACCCTGCGCCCGTCACGCCCACCCCAACTCCGCCAACGCCACCGCCACCCGCCGCTTCAATTCCGGCACGGCCAAGGGATGCGCCAGAAACGCCGCCACGCCCATCATCTGCCAGAACTGCCCTTCATCGCCAAAGCGTATGGCCGCTATCTCCGCCTCCGTGATCCGGCCGGCGAAAAACACCGATGTCCGCGCCGCATCCGTCATGCTCGGCCAAACCCGCCGCCATTCCAGCCGCGCAGGCGGCAGAAGCAGCCCGAACTCCTCCTCCACCTCGCGCAAGACGCAAGCCTCGGGCGTCTCGCCGCCGTCTCGCCCACCCCCCGGCAAGTCCCACATCCCCGCCCAAGGCAACCCCGCCCTGTCATCGCGCAGATAGGTCAGCAGGTCCGCCCCCCGCACCAGCACCACCTTGCAGCCGACGAAATCCATTGGCCTTCACCCGGCAACATTAGGCGTTGTCGGGGGGCAAAGACCGCGCCACCCCTTTAACGGTGCCGGCGTTGCGGTCATTTTCCCACCAAAAACGGCGCAGCCAATTCTGCCTTGTGGCTCTGCTTGTCAAAGATGCAAACCTGACGCGTGACGATCCCATCGGTGATCGAAGTGACAATCGCCGCGCCATAGCTTTCCGAGCCAAACGGACTGACCTCGACCGCCGCATTCTTTGGCGCATCCGGCAGGGCCAGACAGGTTGCAGCCACTTCGGACCGGAACGCCTCCCAAGCGTCGTCGCCGGACGCTTGTGCCGCCGTGACAAAAGCCGGAACGAAAGCCACAAAAATCAGAAACGTCCTGCGCATCCGAAAACCCCCAAACCAGATCCCGCCAAACCATAGCCGCCCGGGCTTTTTACCGTCAACGCCTCAAGCGGGCGGTGTCATCCGGCAGGTTCAGCTCCATCGCAGCGCCCATCCTTGGACGATGGCACAGGCCGCCTCCGGTTACCGATATTTACCGCGCAGCGCAGTTTGCCAAATGACCGCAATCGCCGCCGCAGCCAGTGCGAGGCCGTTCGCACCCACCACAACCATCCCATACAGCGTCGGGCTCCCCCCCACAAACGCCCAATTGCCTGCGATCTTTTGCGACAATCCCCCCCGATCGGCGTCAGCGAGCGTCACCCATCCCAGAACTGGCGCAACAATCAGGACAACAGATACCAAAACCACCCCGGCCACGGATTTCCGGATCGTGCGTCTGATTAGAAACACGCCAACCCAAACAACGGGGACGACAATCAGGGCATAAAGGATCGTATCAACCAGAATCAATAAAATCGGAACCTCATGGAACAAGACAAAATAATATCCCGCCGCCACGATGAACGACGCCAGAACACACAATCCCGTCGTCCGAAGAAACACTGCGTCAGCCCCGCCTCAGCCATTGATATCCTTATCCCAAACCTTGACCTGCCCCTTGGTCACCCCTACCGCCCGCCGCAGCCCCAGCCAGGCCACCAACGCCAGCACCGCAAAGACCAGCACCAGCACCGGTACATTGCCCCCCAGCAGCCCGAACCCCACCAGCACCGCCACCACTGCGGCCGAGATCGCAAAGCCCAGAAACACAAACCCCGGCACCAGCACCTCCAGCACGGCCAGCCCCACGCTTGCCACCACCCAGACCCACCACACCGCCCACAACTGCATCACACCCGCCCCTTCAACATCTTGAACGCATCCGAAAACGCATCCAGCGCACTCGCCGGCACGATGATTATCTGCTTGCCCGCCCCGGTCCCCACCGCCGTCAACGCTTCCACCTGCTTCAGCGCTACCTGATACTGCGCCGCCTCGATCCCGTTCTCCTTGATCGCCCCCGCAATCACCCCCGTCGCATAGGCCTCGGCATCCGCCAGCACCCGCCGCGCCTTGGCCCCCTGTTCGGCTGCATACAGTTCGGCATCCGCGTTCAGCTCGACCGACCGCTTTGCCCCCTCCGCCTCCATCACCTGCGCCCGTCGTGCCCGCTCGGCATTCAACTGCTGCAACATCGCCAGCCGCGTCGCCTCGTCCAGCGCCACATCCAGGATCTCGGCCCGCGTCACCTCGATCCCCCAGTCATCCACCATCGCCCGCACATGGCACCGGATGCTGGCGGTCAGCTCATTCCGGTTGGATTGCACGTGATCCAGTTCCATCTTGCCGATCTCGCTCCGCACGATTCCCGCCACCGTCGTCGCAATCGCGGCATCCACGTCCTTGATCCGGTACACCGTCTTCTCGGGCTCGGTGATCCGGTAAAAGACGCTGGTCTCCACCT
>JBBQGU010000381.1:0-3295 GCA_038323315.1 Rhodobacterales bacterium
GGACAGCGCGCCAAAGGACATGCCTGCGATGGTCACCGGGATTTTCAGCCGGATCGGCTTTTTCGCAAACCGCGTGCCCAGCAGGACCGAGGTGTCGCAGGTCTCGCGATAGCCCTCCAGCGGATAGCGGCTCATCGAGGCACCCAGAAACAGCAGGTCGTCGAAATGCGGCAGGTGGCGCTTGGTGCCGCCGCCGCGAATGTCATAAATGCCGGTGGCGGCGGCGCGGCGTATTTCGGCGTTGATGGCGGGGGTGAAGGTGGCGGAATAACGCGGCGGGGTGCGGGGGAAATCGGTCATTCTATGGCCCTAGTACGACGACGCGTTGTCGATGTTGAATGTGTACAGTTTTCGGGCCGAGCCATAGCGGCGAAACTCCAGCGGGCTGGCTTTGCCATCCGCCTCGCCGCGTTGCAACAGGTCGGCGAGCAGGGCCAGATGTTCGGGCCGCATCTCTTTTTCGATGCAGTCGGCGCCCAGCGATTTCACTTCGCCGCGCACGAACAGACGAGCCTCGTACAGGCTGTCGCCCAGCGCCTCGCCCGCATTGCCAAGGCAGACGATGTTGCCCGATTGCGCCATGAAGGCGGACATGTGGCCGATGTTGCCGTGGACAACGATGTCGATGCCCTTCATGGAAATCCCGCAGCGGGAGGAGGCGTTGCCTTTGATCACCAGCAAACCGCCGTTCCCGGTCGCACCGGCATATTGGCTGGCATCGCCGTCGATGATCACCGTGCCCGACATCATGTTTTCGGCGACACCCGGACCTGCCGAGCCTTTGATGCGGATGGTCGCCTGCTTGTTCATGCCCGCGCAGTAATAGCCGGTTGAACCGCGCACCGTGATGTCCACCGCCGCGTCCACCCCGGCGGCGATGGCATGGGCACCTTTGGGATTGATAACCTCCCATTCGGTCATGTTGGTTTGACCTTTCAGGCCGTGCAGGGCAGAGTTCAGGGCGCGCAGGCCGTGGGCGCCAAGGTCGAAAGACTGCATTCAACGCTCCCAGAAATAGACGGTGGCGGGTTCGGGTTCCCAGATGCGGGCGGCCTCGATGCCCGGCAGGTTGACCAAGGCGCGGTATTCGGACCCAAAGGCGACGTATTCATCGGTTTCCGCCATGACGGCGGGTTTGCAGGCGATCGGGTCGCGGACCACGCCAAAGCCGTTCTTGGTGCCGACGACAAAGGTGAAAAAGCCATCCAGATCGGTCAGGGTGGCGGCCATCGCATCACCCAGCTTTTCGCCCTGTTGCAGCTTGTGACTGATAAAGGCGGCGGCGACTTCGGTGTCGTTTTCGGTTTCAAAGGTCATGCCCGCACGCTTCAGCTCGCGACGGACCGAGTTGTGGTTGGAGAGCGAGCCGTTGTGGACCAGGCATTGGTCCGACCCGGTCGAAAACGGATGCGCGCCCATGGTGGTGACGGCGGATTCGGTGGCCATGCGGGTGTGGCCGATGCCGTGGGTGCCCGCCATCTCGGCGACGCGAAACTTGGCGGCAACGTCGCGGGGCAGGCCGACCTCTTTGAAAATCTCGATGCTGTCGCCCGCGCTCATCACCTTGAGACCCGGGCGCAGGTGGGTCACGGCGGCGCGGGCGGCGTCAAGTTTCGCGGCCGGAATGTCGAGGACGGCATGGCTGTCCTTGATGTCCAGCGAGACGGGGCCGTCGATCGCGTTGGACAGGTCATGAGCCAAGCCGTTGAAATCCTGGGCTGGATGGGCGGATTGCACCGTCAGTTTGGCGTGGCCCGTCGTGGGGCGGCCATAGATCGCGATGCCTGCTGAATCGGGGCCACGGTCGGTCATGGTGATCAGCATGTCGGTCAACATGGCCCCCAGCATCGGCTCCAGCTTGGGGTCCTTCAAAAACAGGCCAACGATACCACACATGACTTCGACTCCATTCCAACGCTTGCGACAGGCTAGCAAGATCGGCTGACGGTTTCAACTGTTAAGAAACTTTTTTCACTTTGCGGGAATGCAGCGCCGCGCCGTGATATCAGCCTTGCGGATAGCAGATAACGGATAAATAGCGGGCGGGCAGTTTCACCAGAACCTCGGGCCCATGCGGTGCGTCGGCGTCGAAAAAGAAGCTGTCGCCGGGCTTTAGCGGATAGATCCTGTCGCCGTGACGGTAATCGACTTCACCTTCCAGCATGTACAGCAGTTCCAGGCCCTCATGCTGAAACGCCGGAAAGACGTCGCTTTCCGAGTTCAGGCTGATCATATACGGCTCGACCACGACGCCGGACGCGTTCGAGCCGATATGGCCCAGAAGGTTGTACTGATGCCCGGCCCTTGTGCCGCGCCGCTCAATCTCGACATGGGTGCCCGCTTTGACATGCTGTGCCTCGCGCCGTTCTTCGTAGCTTTTGAAAAAGGCGGTCACGGGGACCGAAAACGCGTGGCTCAGCACCTGCAACGTGGTCAGCGAGGGCGAGGTATTGCCGTTTTCGATCTTGGACAACATGCCGATGGACAGGCCCGTGACGGCGGCAAGGTCGGCGACGGTCATGCCCTGCTGGCGGCGAAAGTTGCGGACCTCGCGGCCGATGGCAGCCTCGAGGTTTCGCTCGCTGATTTCGCGGATGCGGTGCGGGTCCTGGTCAAAGGCGGGTTTGCCGCGGGGCAGTCCGGGTGCGTCGTCCATCGTCAAACTGGTCATGGCAAATCCTGTCAGGTCGGCTGGAAATATTCACCATTGGGAAACATTTCTGGACTCAAGTAAAGCAGAATTCGGGTCACGCAACCGACTGCGCCGCCACCTCCAGCGCATGCAGCAGGCTGGCCGCCGAGGATCTTGGCCCATACAGCGTGACCTCGGTGGCGCTGCGCTTGATCAGATAACAGCCCAGATGGTCGATGACGGTGCGACTGGCAAAGCCTGCGGGGACGCGGTGCAGGTCGGTGTTGGACAGCCGTTCCAGCAAGGGGGCAAGATCAGGCGCGGTCAGATCGAACCGCACCCAGGCGTCGGTCTGTTCGGTGATCGAGGCGGTATCGCCAAAGATCGCCTTCAGATCGGCGGCGATATCTTCGTGACTGGCGATGAGGGCTTCGATAAACCACATGTCGGGCGTGACCCAGAAGGCCGCGAAAGGATCGCGGGTTTCGGCGCGGGCGGCTGGGGGCAGAGGAATTCCGGCGGCTTGGGCCTTGGTCGCCAACTCGGCATCCCGCCCCCGCCGCACGGCCAGCGAGCCCAGTGCCACGTCGACCCGTTCCGCGATTGTATAAGGACCGACTTGCAGGGTCCGGGCCGTGTCGTGCCCAAGGGCGGACATGGGTT
>JBBQGU010000382.1:0-3289 GCA_038323315.1 Rhodobacterales bacterium
ATAGGTCGGGAAATAGCCATACAAACCCACCGACCAATGCACATCTTGCAACATTCCGTGCCGTGGCCGGTCCACCGCCACCCCGAAATCCGCCTCGAACCGGTCGTTCCACGCCGCCTCGATATCGCCGATCGCCAGATCGCCCCGCACAAAGGCCCGCTCCAGATCGAACCGCATCATGACATGCAGATTGTAATGCACCTCATCCGCCTCGGTCCGGATGAACCCCGAATGCACCCGGTTGACCGCCCGGTAAAACGCCTCCGGCCCCGCCACGCCAAAATCGCCAAACGTCGCCACCATCCGGCCATACAACCACTGCGTGAACCCCGGCCCCCGCCCGATCTGGTTCTCATAAATCCGGCTCTGGCTCTCATGCACGCCCATCGACACCCCGGCCCCAGCGGCGTCATCAGATAGTCCTGATCTATGTTCAGCTCATACGAGGAATGCCCAACCTCATGCACCGTCGAATAGATGCAGTTGAACGGATCGCTTTCCACCACCCGCGTCGTGATCCGGCTGTCGTTCCCCCCACCCGAACTGAAAGGATGCACCGCCAGATCAATCCGGCCCCGGTTCCAGTCATAGCCATAGGCCGTTGCCACCTCGCGCGACAACGCCAACTGCCCGGCCTCCGCAAAGTGCCCCGCCAACGCCGCACCTGGCGCCTTCTCCAACACCGCCGCCCTGAGCGCTACCAACCTCGGCCGCATCCGGTCGAACATCCCGCCCAGCGTCGCCGCCGTCGCCCCCGGCTCATAGTCGTCGATCAACGCGTCATACAGATCGCCGCCCTGCGCCAGACAGGACGCCTCCTCGCGCTTCAACCGGATCACCTCGGCCAGGGTCGGCAGGAAATCCGCCACCCTCTCATCCGCCCGCGCCTGCGCCCAGATGCCTTGCGCCGTCGATGTCACCCGCGCAATTTCCTGCGCCAGATCGCCGGGCACCTTGACCGACCGGTCATAACTGCGCCGGATCAGGGCAACCGCCCTTTGCCCCACGGCATCCGCCGGGTCCGCCGCCTCCAGCCAAGCAGCCAGCCGCCCATCCGTCCGCCGGGCATGCAGCACACCCTCCATCGCCGCCATCTCCTCGCCGCGCTGTAGGGCAGCACCGTGCGGCATCATGGTCTCCTGATCCCATCCCAGCCGCCCCGCGACCCCGGCCAAGGCTTCGGTCTGCCGCTGAAACGCCATCAACTCCGTGAAAGCCGTGGTGTTGGTCATGCTGTCCCAGCCCTGATCGACCCCTGAACGGGGAACTTCGCCATATGCCGCGCACGGATCACCAACACCCACAGCACCACTGCGCCCAGTTGATGCGTCAGCGCCACATGCAGTTGCGCCGACATCAGCGCTGTGTAAATCCCCAAAGCCATCTGCAACACCAGCATGACCATCACGGCATTGAACGCCCCGCGCGTGGCCGTATAGGCCGACGTCCGCCCCCGCAGCCAGACCACCACGGCAAGGGCGAACAGCACATATCCCGTCATCCGGTGGACAAACTGCACCAGGCCTGCATCTTCAAAGAAGTTGCGCCACAGCGGCACGATCGTGAATGGATCGGGCGGAAAGAACCCCTCCCCCATCAACGGCCAGGTCGGAAAGGCCCGTCCCGCATCGATCCCCGCAACCAGCGCCCCCATCAAGATCTGCAAGAACAACAGATGCATGACCCCGGTCGACATGCCCGACAGTTTGCGCTCGCCCACCCGCCGCGCCTGCATCAGATCGATCTCAGACCGTCCCAGCAAAAAGACATAGGCCGCGCACAGCCCCAGAATGGCAAAGGCCAGCCCCAGATGCGTGGCCAGCCGGTACGACGCCACCGACACCATCGATCCCGACAGGCCCGACGACACCATCCACCAGCCAATCGCGCCCTGCAATCCGCCAAGGGCTCCCAGACCCAACAGCCGCCCCGTCCACCCCGCCGGTATGCGCCGCGTGACCAGAAAGCCGAAAAACCCCAAGGCCCAGACCAGCCCCACCGCCCGGCCCAACTGCCGATGCCCCCATTCCCACCAGAAGATGGTCTTGAACGCCGCCAACTCCATGCCCGCATTCATCAGCTTGTATTGCGGGCTGACCTGATACTTGCCGAACTCCATCGCCCAATCGGCATCGGTCAGGGGCGGAATCGCCCCCGTCACAGGCCGCCATTCGGTGATCGACAGGCCGGAATCGGTCAACCGCGTCAACCCACCCACCGCAATCATCCCCGCCACCATCATGAACAGGATGACCAACCAAACCCGTATCGCCCCCCGGGCCCCCGTGGCCGGCGCATCGATCATCCCCCCCAAAGGCTGCACAGCCGCAGCCCCTTGGCCCACCTCTTCAAATATACTGCGCTTGCCCGCCATATCCTGCCTCATCCTGTTGCCGAGGACCCTATGCCCCGCCAAGCCCCGCTTCAAGACCACCCCGCCTTGCCTTTCATTCTGACCCAAATATCCCGGGGTCTGGGGCAGCGCCCCAGCCCAACCTCAAAAGGTTGAAATCCGGTAATTAGAAACACCCAAACTCCTGATAACAAACGTAAAGCTTGACCCTCCCACGCGTGGGCGCCTACTCGTCCTGCTTCTTCAACCGATAGGCAATTTGCCGCAGCATTCCATGAAAGGTCTGCACCTCTGCCCGCGTCAACCCCAGCCTCGACCACATGTTCCGCAGCGACAATTTCATCCCCGCAGCCTTGCCCTCGGGGTAAAAGAACCCCGCCACCTCCAACCGCTCCTCGAAATGGTCGCCCAACCGCCCCACCTCTTCCCCGCTGGCAAACTCGGTCCTTCCCATCGCCATCACTTCGGGCGGCACAACCGACCCCAACCGCCCCCATTCATAGCCCAGCAAAAGCACGCATTGCGCCAGGTTCAAACTGAAAAACTCCGGATTGACCGGCACCGTCACAATCGCCTGCGCCAGCACAACATCCTCATTTTCCAACCCCGCCCGTTCCGGCCCGAACAAGACCCCGACCCGCTTCCCCGCCGCCGCCATCTCCCGCCCCATCATCATCGCCCGCTCCGGCGTGACCACAAGCTTGGTCAACTCCCGCCCCCGCGCAGTCGTTGCAAAAACATAGTCGCAATCGGCCACCGCCGCCCTGACATCGGCAAAAATCCCGGCCTGATCCAACACCCGCCCGGCCCCCGATGCCATTGCAGCCGCCTTGGGATTGGGCCAGCCGTCGCGCGGGTCCACGATCCGCATCCGCTCCAGCCAGAAATTCAACATGGCCCGCGCCGCCGCCCCGATATTTTCGCCCATCTGCGGCC
>JBBQGU010000383.1:0-3266 GCA_038323315.1 Rhodobacterales bacterium
CGCCGTGCTGGACTTGTTTTCGCTGCCGTTGATGTGGCGCAGCGGGATCATACAATGGGATACGTTTCGGCTGGCCATCGGTGCCTTGCCGTTGATGTTTATCGGGGTCTGGCTGGGCGGGCGGCATTTCCTGGCGACGGACCCCAAGGATTTTCGCAAGTTTGCCATAGGGTTGCTGGCCTTTCTGGCGGCGATCAATCTGATCAAGGTGGTTTTGTGAATGCTGCTGGTCGTGAATGCCGGGTCATCCTCGGTCAAGGTGGCACTGTTTGACGGGCTTAGCCAGGTCCGCAAGGCGCAGGTCGGGGAGTTGGGGCCGGATGGCCATCGTGGCGCGATGCAGCAGTTGCTGGCGCAGGGGATTGCACAGGGGATGTCCGCGGCGGCGCACCGTGTGGTGCATGGCGGGGCGCGGCTGACGGCACCTGCGCGGCTGGACACCGCCGTGCTGGCCGAGATCGAGGCCTGCATCCCGCTCGCCCCCCTGCACAACCCCGCCAACCTGTCGGCCATCCGGGCCTTGGCCGAACTGGCACCGGACCTGCCGCAATATGCCAGCTTCGACACCGGCTTTCATGCCACCAACCCGCAGGTCGCGTTGCGCTATGCCTTGCCGCCAAGGGTCGAGGCGCTGGGCCTCAGACGCTATGGCTTTCACGGGCTCAGCTATGCGGCACTGGTGCGGCGTTTGCCCGAGGTGGCCGGGTATCTGCCGGACAGGTTGCTGGCGCTGCATCTGGGCAACGGCGCCTCGCTTTGTGCCATTCTGGCGGGGCGGTCGGTCGCCACGACGATGGGCTATTCGCCGCTGGACGGCCTGACCATGGGCACGCGGGCAGGGGGGATCGACGGCAACGCGGTCCTGCGGTTGGCCGAGGTTTATGGCATCGCGGAAGCCGCGCGCATCTTGAACCGGGAAAGCGGGCTGTTGGGCTTGGGTGGCAGTTCTGACATGCGGGCGCTGAAGGCGGCTGACACCGTCGAGGCGCGATTTGCGCGGGACCACTTTACCTATTGGGCGGTGCGCCATGCCGGGTCGATGATTGCCGCGATGGGCGGCCTCGATGGCATCGTGTTTACCGGTGGCATTGGCGAGAATGACGCCGACATCCGCGCGGCCATCCTGCACGGACTGGATTTCATCACCAAAGACTGCCCGCATTGGGTGGTCGAAGCCGAGGAGGAGCGTCAGATTGCCGTCGAAGCGATGACGCTGATTCATGGCAGTTCCGCGTGACCCGCCGACGCGGCTGTTTTGCCAGCAGACAGGCTTATAACTTGTGCACGATGCCGCCCGGGCCGTATGCAACGCCTTAATGTTACGTGCCTCGGCCCATGGGCTGCCGTCGGCGCAATGGCGGATGATCGCCGTTCATCAGGCGGAACCGGCCAGGACCGGGATGTGGGGCGAGAGCAGATCGAGGCAGGACTGCCGCGCGACCTGCGGCGGCATCGAGGCGGGGTCGATGCAATGCTGCAACCCCAGCCCATCGATCAGACAGATCAGCGACTGCGCCAACCCGTCCGCCCCCGGCAAACCGGGTTCAGCCTCGCCAAGTGCCGTGGCGACCATCTGATGAAACGCGCGGTACTGGATGCGGTGCACAGCGCGCAAATCGGCATGGTTGGAAATCTCGGCCCACAACGTCAGCCAGATGTTCAGCGACCGTCGATTGAAAACGCTGGTGGCAAACAAATGGTCCAGCAAGGACAGGATTTGCGGCTGATCCCTCGGCAAATCCTCCATGACAGGAAACGAGGTGGCATAGATGTGGTCATAAACCGAGGCCAACAGCGCATTCATTGACCCGAAATGATGGGTGACCAACCCGCGCGACACACCCGCCCTCGCGCAGATCTGGTCCACGGTAAAGGCCGCAATCCCGACTTCTTCGATACTATTCAAAGCCGCCTCGATCAGGGCTGCGCGGCGATTGTTGGGGGCGAGGCGGATGTAACTGGCACGCGGTTTGTCACTCATAAAGGAATATTTGCCTCTGGGTTACTTTGGGGTAAAAGCAGATTGAGGGTCGTATCATAAAGGCAGTCCGGCAGATTTTACCGGTTTGCCCATCGGTCCAAAGGCTGGGCGAGTTGGATCGTTGGGTCGGGAATGCGGCGCGCGATGGTCTGACTTACTCTAAAGCGTATAGCTTCGGTTAACGGGGACGTCCCAGTCAAGCGATTTTTGGCACGCGCGCCCGGCCGCTTCGTTGCGGATTGGATTTCGATGACTTTTCGGGCCGTCCTGCGCCCTGTTTCGCATTGATGTCCGCCAACATGGTGCGGACAGGTGGGACCGCGTCCCATGTGGGGCCTCGAACGCCTCGATGATGACGCCCCGGTCCTCGCGTTCTTCGGGGTTTGCGGTGCCGTTCTCGGTCACGCCGCATGAAAGCCGGTCGTCGCGGGTGGTCCGGCCTCGGTCAGGGCGGATCGGGTGTCCGGGTCCAACCCGTCTGCATATCCGTGCAGCTTTAAACTGACACCGGACTGCGATATTGCATCCGCCGCACCGATCCGGTTTTCGACCGCATCAGGATCGTCTCGGCAGTAATATAGCCATGATCCCGCTTGATCCCGGCGACCAGTGACCCATCCGTCACCCCCGTCGCCGCAAAGATCACATCCGCCGTCACCAGATCGTCGCGGGTGTAAACCCGGTCGAAGTTCGTGATCCCCGCCTTGCGCGCCCGCGCCTTTTCATCGTCGTTGCGAAACAGCAGCTTGCCGAACATCTGCCCGCCCATGCATTTCAACGCCGCCGCCGCCAGCACGCCCTCGGGCGCCCCGCCCGACCCCATATACATGTCGATCCCGGTCACCACCGGTTCCGCGCAATGCATGATCCCGGCCACATCGCCATCGGTGATCAGCCGGATCGCCGCGCCGGTTGCGCGAATCTCGGCAATCATCGCCTCATGCCGGGGCCGTTCCAGCACACAGACCGTGATCTCGCGGATCGAGCAGCCCTTGGCGGCCGCCAAAGCCGACACCCGTTCCGAGGGCGACATGTCCAGCGTCACCACCCCGCGCCGGAATCCCGGCCCGATCGCCAGTTTTTCCATATAGACATCGGGCGCATGCAGCAGGGTGCCGCGCGGCGCCATCGCGATCACGGTCAAGGCGTTCGGCATGTCCTTGGCGGTCAGCGTGGTGCCCTCCAACGGGTCCAGCGCGATGTCCACCGCGGGCCCCCTGCCGGTGCCCACCTCTTCGCCAATGAACAGCATCGGCGCCTCGTCGCGCTCGCCCTCGCCGATCAC
>JBBQGU010000384.1:0-3221 GCA_038323315.1 Rhodobacterales bacterium
GATTGTAGCAAGATCAAGGCCTCAGGTGTTCTTGAAGTTCTCCCAACCGGCCAGCCAGTCGGCATCATTGTCGGGCATCTTGCGGGGTGACAGGTTGGCCATGAACACGGAATCGAACTTGTCCAGATCGGCAAGGTTCAACAACTCACGCTGTTCGGTGGTAAGGGCAGCGGCGGCAAGCTTGTTGGGGACCATAGAATAGTAGGTCTTGGCCACCGCCAGTTTCGACTGGAACACCGGCCCCGAGATGTATTGCAGGAACTTGACCGCATTTTCCGGGCGCGGGGTGTTGGCGGCAATACAAGGGGCCTGATCCCAAGTCACGCCGCCCTCTTTCGGGACCACCGCCTTGAACGGCAGGCCAGATGCGAACATGCCCGCCTGCACCCATTCGCCGGCAATCGCCATATCGAAGGTGCCGCCGGCAAGCGCCTGCTGCACCTGGCTGGTGCCGCCGACCATGCCGACCTGCGGGCGCAGCGTCGTCAGAGTTTCGCCCAGCTTGCCAAAGGCCGCTGCATCCAGATCATAGGGATTGGCATTGCCGTTGTACTTGGACAGGCAGCCCATGTTGGGCAGGTACCAGTCAAACAGCGCCACCTTGCCCTTGACCTTTTCGTCGAAGAGCAGCGCCCAGGACGACGCATCTTCCTCGCTGTACTTGGTGTGATTGTACGTGATCCCGTAATAGCCAAAGCGGTTCACGATGGCATAGCGTTTGCCGTCCATCATGGTCGGCGCCCAGTTGGCGATGATCGGGAAATAGTCGGCCAGCGGATAGTCAGCATCATTCAGCGCCATCAGCACGCCTTCGGCTGCTGCCTTCGGAATGAAGGACGAGGTTGGCGTCATGATGTCAAAGGTGCCGGGGGCAGAGGTCTTGACCAGCGCCACCATCTCTTCGTCGGAACCGTCATGGATCTTCAGGTTGACGGTGATCCCGGTCTCGGCGGTAAAGGCGTCCAGCATGCCCGGCTCTTCATAGCCGCCGAAGGCCAGAACATTGACCACGTTGTCGGCAGCAAAGGCAGGGCGGTTCCAGAGCCAGGGCAAGGCAATGGCGGAACCTGCTGTTGCTTTGAGCAGAGTGCGGCGGCTGACGGAGAATTTGTCCAAAAGTGTCATTTCAGTCATCCCTGTGGCTGGTTTTTTCTGGAAAGGCAGAAGCGTTTGTGATTGAGTCGTTTATGTTGACAATTTACAAAATGAACCCGCTTTGTCGTTGCGTCAACATCGCCGTTTGCGCCAACCTTCGAGGGTCGCGCGCGTAGGTGGTGAAAGCTGCCGGACGATGAGAGTGCAGGCGCAAAGGTTGAGGGACGCATGAAAAACGGGCAGCATGAGGATGGGTTCGTGGCAGTACCTGCAATGCGCCGTTCGCCTACGCTTGCCCTAGCTGAACAGATTGACGCTGCACGTCAGGCTGGCCAAGACGTTATATCGCTGTCAACGCCTTCGTTTCCAAGTGACACCCATATGGACACCGCGCGCCTTGCCTCGGGCACGCGATTGACCGTACCCGAAGGCGACCCGCTTCTGCGGGCAGAGGTTCGCGCGAATCTCTTTGGCAGGTGGAACCTTCCCGATCACGCGGTCTGCATCACCGCCGGGGCAAAGCTGGCGCTCTTTGCCGTTCTACGCGCGCTTCCGGTCGCGGAAGCTGCCGTTCTGGTTCCGGGTCCGGCCTGGCCCAGCTATTTCGACATCGTGCGGTTGGCCGGGCATGTCCCGCTGCCAGTCTGGACCGAGTTTAACGATGGCTTCCGTCTGGACCCCGGTCTCTTGGCCAACCAGCTGCATCAGACCGGGGCGCGTGCGGTGCTTCTTGCCAATCCAGGCAATCCGACCGGGCGCATTCACTCCCCGGCTGAATTGTCGGGTGCCCTTCAGGCTTGCCGCAATGCCGGGGCGCTGCTTGTTCTGGATGAAAGCTTTTCAGAGATCGTGTTCGATGGCCCGGCCTGGGCGGCGTCCGTCACCGAACCCGATCCGGCGCTGGTCATCATCAATTCCTTTTCCAAGAACCACCACCTTCAGGGTCAACGCGTCGCTGCCTGCCTGATCCATCAGAGGCGGATTGATGACTTTGTGGCCGTGCATCAAACGCTTATAAGTTCGGCCCCCAGTTTCGGGCAGGCGGCAGCTCTTGCCGCGCTGCGTGCCCGGGCGGTGGTCGACTACTCAAAGTCCCGGGCGATATCGGCCCGTATCATCGCAAGGGCAGGGTGGCCTTGCGCGGTCAATCAAGGCTCATTCTACCATTTCCCGCGCTTGCCCCACCCTGACGCCGTCCTGGCGCGGTTGCGGAGTGTCGGACTATTCGCGTTAAATGGTGAAACGTTTGGCGCACCCTACACCGATCATCTGCGTCTGTGCTTTGGTAGGCCCGAGGCCGAGATGGCCGAAATTGAGCGGCGGATCGATGCGCTGGGACTGTTGGAGTCAGCCTGAATGCCGGATGTGATTTCCCCCAACAACGGACTGATCATCGGCCACTGGCAGCCCGACAGCCCCACCGTGATTGGCGCAGCACTAGATAATCTGGCCCCGGCGAGTGCAGCAATTGCTGTCCCCGCTGACCGGATCGCCCTGCTGCAATCCATCGCCGCCAAACTGGACCACCACCGCGCCGATCTGGCCGCCATCATCATCGCCGAGGTCGGCAAGACCCCGGCCGAAGCGATGGACGAGGTGGATTACGCGATCAGCTTTCTGACATGTGGTGCGACGTCCGTCTCCGAGGCCGAGCAGCCTGCGGCCAGCCCTGACCGCCGTCTGCGCATCGTGCCTGCCGGGCCCGCGTTGGCGATCACGCCTTATAACGATCCGCTGGCCGGGATCGTGCGCAAGATCGCGCCGGCCATCGCCGCCGGCTGTCCGGTCATCGTAAAACCTTCGGCTCTTGGGCACCTGACCGCCATGGCCTTGTTCGAGGCGATTGCGGGCGTGGACCGGACACGGGCCGCCACCATGGTCAATCACCCCGATAGGGACGTGCTGCACCGGCTGATCAGTGACCCTCGTTTTCGCGTGCTCAGTTTTACCGGATCGACCGCCACGGGCCGGGTCATCGCGGCCGGGGCGGGGCTGAAGCGGTTGGTGATGGAACTGGGGGGCAACAACCCGTTTCTGGTGCTGGAAGGGGCCGATTTGGACCTTGCCGCCGCCGATGCCGTGGCGCGCAAGACGCGGGCGGCAGGGCAGGCCTGTTCGGCGCAGAA
>JBBQGU010000385.1:0-3201 GCA_038323315.1 Rhodobacterales bacterium
AGGCTTATCCCCCCTTAAAGGTTGATGGGCGGGCCGTCACCCTCTTTCGCAGCGACTTTTTTGCGCAGGGCGACGACGCGGGCGGCAAGGCGGCGGCGGCGCAGGGCCTGATAGGCGGTCAGCGTGGGCAAAGTCAGCCAGTAAAACGCCAGCGAGGTCGCAATTCCCGGCAGGATCGAGCCGACAGTATAAGGCCAATAGATGCGGTGCCAGAAGTTGGCGAGGCCGGTCCAATGTGTCTCGCCCGGACCGAAGATCGCCAGAAAGTTGTGCCATAACTCGCCGCCCGCCATGCCGAAGGCCGAGAACAACTCGTTCAATCCAACGGTGCCCGGCATGCCCAGCATCCAGTAACCCAGCTTGATCGACACGGCGGCAATGATGGGGGTGGTGACCGGGTTTGACAGAAAAGTGCCGAGGACGGCGGCCAGAACATTGCCGCGCATGGCCCATGCCATCCCGGCCGCCGCCAGCATCTGAAGGCCGAAGATCGGCGGGAAGTTGACGAAGGTTCCGGCAAAAACCCCGCGCGCAATCCGGTGCGGCGGGTCGGGCAGGCGTCGCAGACGGTGCCACAGATAGATCGTCGCGCGCTTGAACCCGCCAGCAGGATAGACCTGGACTTTGGCCCAAGCCATCCATGTCAGCGGTGTGCGACGCTTGAATACCATTTTCCCTGCCTACGGTTTGCGGGACACGTCCCGCACACGCGCAACTTGCGCCACATCCGTCTCCGCCTCAAGCGCCGTCATGACCATATGCAGGTGTTCCACGTCGCGCAGATCCACCTCTATGATCAGTCTGTAATAATCTGGTTTACGTTCTGTAAATTTCAAGTCGGAGATGTTGGCCTTCTGGTCACCCACCACGGTGCAGATCCGGCCCAGAACCCCGGCGTCGTTCGAGATCGCGACGTCCAGCGACACGGTATAAACCGCCGGGTGCCGACCGGATTGCCAGTACAGGTCGACCCAGCGGTTCGGCTGTTCTTCAAACTCCTCCAGCGCGCGGCAGTCGATGGCGTGGACGATCACGCCGCGACCGGGATAGGTCATGCCCACGATCCGCTCGCCCGGCACCGGCTGGCAGCATTGCGCGCGTTTCAGGGTCTGGTCGGCGGACAGGCCAAGGACGGGGCGCTTGGCGTCCACCTCATCCGTTTTCAGGACCAGTTCGGGATACAGGGTTTCCAGCACCTTGCGGGCGGTCAGTTCGGCAGAGCCCAAGCGGGCCAGCAGTTCGGTTTCATCTGGCAGACCCAGCATCTTGGCGGCGGTGCGCAGGGCCTTGTCGGTCGACTTGCGGCCGACATGGTCAAACGCGGCGCGGGCAAGTTCCTGACCCAGTTTGACGTAACGGCCCCGGTCCTCCTCGCGCAAGCTGCGGCGGATGGCGGCTTTGGCGCGACCGGTCGCCACGATGTCGATCCAGCTGGCCTGCGGCTTCTGGCCCTCGGCCGTGATGATTTCGATGGCCTGACCGTTTTTCAGGCGGGTCCACAGCGGCACTCGGATGCCGTCGATCTTGGCGGACACGCAGGAATTGCCGATGCGGGTGTGGATTGCATAGGCGTAGTCAAGGGGCGTGGCGCCGCGCGGCAACTGGATCACGTCACCTTTGGGCGTAAAGCAAAAGACCTGATCCGAATACATCTCCAGCTTCACATGTTCCAGAAACTCGACATGATCGCCTTCGTCAAAGCGTTCGGTCAGTTGGGCGGCCCATTTTGCGGGGTCGACGGCAAAGGGGTTGCGGGTGCGCTTGCCCTCGCGGTAGGCCCAGTGGGCGGCCACGCCGGCCTCGGCCACCTCGTGCATTTCCTGGGTGCGGATCTGCACCTCGACCCGTTTGCCGTCGCGGCCTGAGACGGTGGTATGAATGGAACGGTAGCCGTTGGATTTCGGCTGGCTGATATAGTCCTTGAACCGGCCCGGGACCGCCCGCCAGCGTTGGTGGATCACACCCAGGATGCCGTAACAATCGGCAACGGAATGGCAGATGATGCGAAAGCCATAGATGTCGGACAGGCTCGAAAACGCGAGGTTCTTTTCCTGCATCTTGCGCCAGATCGAATAGGGTTTTTTCGCGCGGCCATAGACGTCGGCGTCAAGCGTTGCCTTGTCCAGTTCGTGGCGGATGTCGCTGCTGATCTGGTGGACGACATCGCCCGCCTCGCGCTGCAAGACCAGAAAGCGGCGGATGATCGAATTGCGCGCCTCGGAGTTCAGGACCTTGAAGGCGAGGTCCTCCAACTCTTCACGCATCCACTGCATGCCCATGCGGCCCGCCAAGGGTGCAAAGATTTCCATCGTCTCGCGGGCCTTCTGGACCTGCTTTTCGGGCGTCATCGATTTGATGGTGCGCATGTTGTGCAAGCGGTCGGCGAGTTTGACCAGAATCACCCGCAAATCCTTGGACATCGCCATGAACAGCTTGCGAAAGTTTTCGGCCTGTTGGGATTGGGCGCTGGACAGTTGCAGATTGGTCAGTTTGGTTACACCGTCGACCAGTTCGGCAATATCATGGCCAAACAGGCGTTCGACCTCGCCATAGGTCGATTTGGTATCCTCGATCGTGTCGTGCAGCAGGGCGGTGACGATGGTGGCGTCGTCCAGTTGCTGTTCGGTCAAGATGGCGGCGACGGCGATGGGATGGGTGAAATAGGCCTCACCCGATTTGCGCATCTGGCCATCATGCATCTGCGTGCCATAGGCGTAGGCCCGGCGCAAAAGGTCGGTGTTGGTTCGCGGATTGTAGTTGCGAACGAGGGCGATCAGGTCATCGACGTCGATCATCCCTCATTCTTTTCCGTAAAAGGTCTGGCTTTTTCGGCTTAATTCTCGCCTTGGGCTTCCATCAAGGCGCGTAGCAGCTTTTCTTCGGACATGTCGTCCTGCATCGGGCGGTCAATCTCGCCGGACATCAGCAGGGCCATCTGGTCGTCTTCAGGCTCGTCCACCTCGATCTGGGTCTGGTGGCTTTCGATCATCCGCTCTCGCAGAGCATCGGCCGCTTGCGTTTCATCCGCAATCTCGCGCAGCGCCACGACCGGGTTCTTGTCGTTGTCGCGGTCAACCGTCACGGCGGAACCGGCCTGAATTTCGCGGGCGCGGTGCGCGGCGAGCATCACCAGTTCGAACCTGTTCGGAACCTTGTCAACGCAATCTTCAACCGTCACGCGGGCCATGTCTGCTCCAATCG
>JBBQGU010000386.1:0-3173 GCA_038323315.1 Rhodobacterales bacterium
GATACCCCCAAGGCGTACAGGGCCTGCCGCTGCGCGGTCAGGTCCTGTTTGTCTGTCGAGCAGCGGGCGTAGCCAATTTTGGTCATGGTCATGCTTCTGTGTACGGATAAGGGGCCTCATGTGCGAATCAAATCGTACCACCTATACGAGATGTGGCGGCGTGCTGTTTCATTGCCGTTACCAACCCCCTCGACACATGTCCGCTGATCGACCCTCTTACGGACATCTGCGCTTCTCTCTCCGGAAAACATCATGCCACGACGCAATATCCTGACGGACCGTCAAAGGGCTGTCCTCTTCGATCTGCCCACGGATCAAGCGGCTCTGCTGCGCCATTACACCTTGGCCGATGATGATCTGGAAATCATCCGTGCGCGCCGCCGATCCCACAATCGTTTTGGCTTCGCCCTGCAGCTCTGCGCGTTGCGATATCCGGGAAGATTGCTAGCGCCGGGTGAGATCATTCCCGAGGCCGTGACGCGTTTACTGGCTGCGCAACTGGGGCTGCGTCCCGATGATCTGGCGGACTATGCGGCTCGCGAAGAAACCCGCCGCGAGCATCTTGCTGCGTTGCGGGAAGTCTACGGCTACAAGATGTTCACGGGCCGAGGGTCGCGCGATCTGAAGGCCTGGCTGGAAGATGCGGCCGAAACGGCCAGGTCGAACGAGGATCTGGCGCGGCGCTTCGTGGAGCAATGCCGGGCAACCCAGACCATCCTGCCCGGGATTACGGTCATCGAACGGCTTTGCGCGGATGCTCTTGTTGCCGCTGAACGGCGGGTCGATGCAAGAATTTCCGGTCAGCTGGATAGTGAGATGTGCAATCAGCTAGATGCCCTGCTGACAGAGGATGCAGGTGGCTCCGTCACCCGCTTTGTCTGGCTACGCCAATTTGAGGTGGGCCAGAACTCGGCAGATATGAACCGCCTGTTGGACCGGCTGGAATTTCTGCGGGCCTTGGTGCCGAATCGGGGCATTCTGGCGAATGTGCCACCCCACCGCGTTACCCGTCTGCGCCGTCAGGGGGAACGCTACTTCGCCGGGGATCTGCGGGACATATCAGGCGAGCGTCGCCTTGCCATCCTCGCGGTCTGCGCCCTCGAATGGCGCAGCGCCATTGCCGATGCGGTGGTCGAAACCCATGACCGTATCGTTGGCAAGACTTGGCGCGAGGCGAAATCCCGATGTGATGCCCGCGCGGACGACGCCAAAGCCGCCCTGAAGGAGACCCTGCAGGCATTTTCTACCCTTGGATCAGCCCTGCTGGAAGCGCATGAAGATCGCGCCTCGCTTGAGGAGGCCGTCCAAAATGCGGGTGGCTGGTCATCCTTGAAGGGGCTTGTCGCCACCGCCGCCCAGCTCACTGACACGTTGGCTGCCGATCCATTGGCGCATGTCGTCCACGGATACCATCGTTTCCGTCGCTATGCCCCGCGCATGCTGCGGTTGCTAGACATTCAGGCCGCACCGGTGGCCGTGCCCTTGCTGGAAGCCGCTGGGATCATCGCGCGCACAGAGACGACAGTGACCTTGCCGCTGACCTTTCTGCGCCGGGGTTCGAAATGGCAAAGACACCTGAATGCTGATGAAGGCGATGGGCAGCGGTTGTGGGAGGTGGCGGTCCTGTTTCACCTGCGCGAGGCCTTCCGCTCCGGCGATATCTGGCTTGTCCATTCCCGGCGGTTTGGCGACCTGAAGGACGCACTGGTTCCGGCCGAGGTGGCCCGCGCCACGCCGAGGCTGGCCATGCCATTCGAACCTGAGGCCTGGCTGGCGGATCGTAAGGTGCGCATGTCCGATGCCTTGCGCCGCCTGGCGCGTGCGGCGAAGGCCGGGGCCATCCCAGGCGGATCCATCGAGGACGGCGTCCTGAAAATCGACCGGCTGACCGCCGCCGTCCCGGAAGAAGCGGAAGCCGTGGTGCTTGATCTCTATGGCCGCCTGCCGGGCATCCGGATCACCGACCTCCTGTTGGAGGTGGATGATGACATAGGCTTTACCGAGGCTTTCACGCATTTGCGCACGGGCGTGCCCTGCGCAGACAGGATAGGCCTTCTGAACGTGCTGCTGGCCGAAGGGCTGAACCTTGGCCTCAGCAAAATGGCCGGGGCCACGAACACCCACGATTACTTCCAGCTTTCGCGTCTTTCCCGCTGGCATGTGGAAAGCGAGGCAATAGCGCGCGCCTTGGCCATGGTGATCGAAGGCCAATCCTCCTTGCCGATGGCTCGGTTCTGGGGTGTCGGGCAGACAGCCTCAAGCGACGGGCAGTTCTTCCCCACCACGCGCCAAGGCGAAGCGATGAACCTGATCAACGCCAAGTACGGCCATGAACCCGGGTTGAAGGCCTACACCCATGTCTCCGACCAGTTCGGACCCTTCGCCACCCAGACCATTCCGGCCACGGTGAACGAGGCGCCCTACATTCTCGACGGTCTGCTGATGACCGATGCGGGCCAAAAAATCCGTGAACAGTATGCCGACACTGGCGGCTTCACCGACCATGTCTTCGCCGTCACCGCGCTTCTGGGCTTCCAGTTCATCCCTCGCATCCGAGATCTGCCATCCAAGCGGCTCTACCTCTTCGACCCGGCGTCCTGCCCGAAAGAGCTGAAGGGGCTGATCGGCGGCAAGATCAAGGAACGCCTCATCACGGCAAACTGGCCGGATATCCTGCGCAGCGCGGCGACCATGGTCGCGGGCGTCATGCCCCCAAGCCAATTGTTGCGGAAGTTTGCTGCCTATCCTCGGCAGCACGAGTTGGCCGTGGCCCTGCGGGAAATCGGACGGGTCGAGCGGACACTCTTCATCATCGATTGGCTGCTCGACGCCGACATGCAGCGACGTGCCCAGATCGGCCTCAACAAAGGCGAAGCCCACCATGCCCTGAAAAACGCACTGCGCATCGGCCGCCAGGGTGAAATCCGCGATCGCACCACCGAAGGGCAGCACTTCCGCATGGCGGGCCTGAACCTGTTGGCCACCATAATCATCTACTGGAACACCAAGCATCTCGGTCACGCCGTCACGCGGCGACAGCATGATGGGTTGGACTGTCCTGCCGAGCTGCTGGCGCACATCTCGCCGCTCGGTTGGGCTCACATCCTCCTCACGGGCGAATATAGATGGCCAAAAAGGTGACCAGCTACCTTAGCGTACTATTCTGCCCCCTC
>JBBQGU010000387.1:0-3161 GCA_038323315.1 Rhodobacterales bacterium
CTGGGCGCGGATGACAAGGCCGGTGTGGCCATCCTGATGACCGCCGCCCGCCATCTGCTCGCCAATCCCGACCTGAAACACCCCACACTCCGCCTCGCGTTCACCCCGGATGAGGAAATCGGTCGCGGCGTCAATTCCCAACTGCCCAAGGACCTGCAAGCCGACTTCGCCTACACCTTCGACGGGGGTGCTGTTGGCGAGATCGAGTATGAAAGCTTCTCCGCCGACGGCGCGCAAATCACCATCACCGGCGTCTCCGCCCATCCGGGCTATGCCAAAGGCAAGCTGGTCAACGCCCTCCACCTCGCCGCCAAGATCGTCAACACGCTGCCCGCCCACATGACCCCCGAACTGACCGAGGGGCGCGAGGGCTTCATTCACCTTTTGGAACTGACCGGCACCGCCGCCCAATGCCGCCTGAAATTCATCCTGCGCGATTTCGAGCGTGATGGCCTCGCCGCCAAAGGTACGCTGCTGACCCAGATAGCCCAAGCCGTGGCTGTCACCGAACCGCGCGCCACGATCAAAACCCAGATCAAGCCCCAATACCGTAACATGCGCTACTGGCTCGAAAACGACATGACCCCGGTCACTCTCGCGCAAACCGCCGCCCGCGCCATCGGCCTGACGCCAGTGTCGGTCCCGATACGAGGCGGCACAGACGGCTCCCGCCTGACCGAAATGGGCGTGCCAACCCCCAACATCTTCACCGGCATGCAGGATATCCACGGCCCCCTCGAATGGATTTCCGTCCAGGATATGGGCATTGCGACCGCCCTCTGTCTATCCATCGCGCGCAGCGCCGTTAAATCTTGATCCGGTGCCGAACCCATGAACGACATCCATGCTATCGGCCCCGGCGACCTGAACCTTTTGCTCGCCGTCGAGCCCGGTCTTTTCGACAGCGCCGTTCGCCCCGATCAATCCGGCACCTTTCTGGCCAGTGCCAACAACATGCTTTTTCTGGCTTTCAAGGCGAACTGGCCGTCGGGATGGCCACCGCGACCATCCTTCGGCATCGCGACAAAGCGCCAGAGTTGTTCGTGAACGCGGTCGGCACCCGTGACAGCCACTTGCGCCAGGGCATCGCAACTGCCTTGATGCAGCACCTGTTCGATCTCGGCCGCGCCCGGGGTTGCGAGGGGATCTGGCTTGGCACCAAGCCGCGCAACGTTGCAGCCCTGAGCCTTTGCCGCAAACTCGGCGGCCAAGAAGCCGCCTTTACCGGCTTTGGCTGGGACACTCCGCTGTGACCATGACCCGCCCCATCTCGCCCTACCATAAACCCGGATTCTACGATCAAGCCCTCTCCGAAAACCGCCACCGCGACATCGTGGGTGGCCGCTGGGATGAAACCGGCCGTGCCCAGATGGCCCTCCTGCTGTCCCAGGGCCTCCAACCCCACCACCACCTTCTCGACATCGGCGCAGGCTCAATGCGCCTTGGCTGCAAAGTCGTCCCCTATCTGCACCCCGGCCACTATTGGGCCACCGACCTCTCCCGCGCTTTGATGCTGCGGGGCCATCAGACCGAACTCCCCGACCCCACCCGCCTGGACGCCGCCCACCTGATCGAGGACGCCGATTTCATTTTTCCCACCATCCCCCCCCACATCACCCATGCCATCGCCTTCGCCGTCTTCACTCACCTGCCGCTCACCCACCTCGCTCGGGCCCTGCCCCAAATCCACACCCGCTTCCCCGCCCTGCAACGCCTCCTCTTCACTGTTTTCCTGTCCCCGCCCGACGCCTATGCCGAACCTCGCCGCCAACCCGACGGCGTTGTGACGCACCCGAACCGCGCCCCCTATCATCACCGCGCCGCCGATATCCTGACCCTGACGACCCAAGCAGGCTTCATCGCCACGCTGTCGGGCAGCCGCCTGCCGCGCGGCCAAATCCTGTGCCTCGCCATCCCCACCCCCTGACAACCGTTCAGATATTGCTGAAATATTATGCGTGATCACAAATTTTTTTCTTGTGATCACAAATGTCGCTTTTCCGGGGCGCTCACGCGCAATCGGTTTTCCAACTCCCCCGATACATGCCATGACCCGGCGAAATTCCCGCAAATCAGGGCATCCCATGAATATTCACGAATATCAGGCCAAGGCATTGCTGCGCAGCTATGGCATACCAGTGTCCGACGGCCGCCCCGTCACCAAGGCAGAGGATGCCAAGACCGCCGCCAGCGAACTTGACGGTCCGCTTTGGGTGGTCAAGGCGCAGATTCACGCGGGTGGCCGTGGCAAGGGCCATTTCAAGGAACCTGCGGCAGGTGAAAAAGGCGGTGTCCGCCTCGCCCGCTCCGTGGGTGAGGCCGCCGAGTTTGCCCGCCAGATGCTGGGCCGCACCCTTGTGACCGTCCAGACCGGCCCGGCTGGCAAACAGGTCAACCGCATTTACATCGAAGACGGCAGCGACATCGACCGCGAATTCTACCTCGCTTTGCTGATCGACCGCCAGACCAGCCGCATCTCCATCGTCTGCTCGACCGAAGGCGGCATGAGCATCGAAGATGTCGCCCACGACACGCCCGAGAAAATCCTGACCTTCTCGGTCGACCCCGCGACCGGCTATTCCGATTTCCACGGCCGCCGGGTCGCCTACGCCCTCGGCCTGAACGCCAACCAGACCAAGCAATGCGTCGCCATCGTCAAGAACCTGTACCGCATGTTCACGGAAAAAGACATGGACATGCTGGAAATCAACCCGTTTTGCGTGCTGAAAGACGGCAGCTTGAAACTCCTCGACGCCAAGATCAGCTTCGACGGCAACGCCATGTTTCGCCACCCCGAAATCGCCGCCCTGCGGGATGAGACCGAAGAAGACCCCAAGGAGCTTGCCGCCTCAAAATTCGACCTGAACTACATCGCCCTCGACGGCGAAATCGGTTGCATGGTCAACGGCGCAGGTCTGGCCATGGCCACCATGGACATCATCAAACTGTACGGCGCACAACCCGCCAACTTCCTCGACGTGGGCGGCGGTGCCACCCGCGAAAAAGTGACCGAGGCGTTCAAGATCATCACCTCCGACCCGCAGGTCAAAGGCATCCTCGTCAACATCTTCGGCGGCATCATGCGCTGCGACATCATCGCCGAAGGCGTTATCGCCGCCGTGAAAGAGGTCGGCCTGAAAGTTCCGCTCGTCGTCCGCCTC
>JBBQGU010000388.1:0-3114 GCA_038323315.1 Rhodobacterales bacterium
TTGAATAAGGTCAAGGAAAGATGAGCTTTTCCATTACCGAGCCATCCAACCGGCAAAAGTGGTTCGCGGGGATTCTGGTCATAGGCTATGCCGTGCTGACCCTGCTGCCGTTGCTGTGGATCATCGCCACCGGGTTCAAGACGCCACAGGATGCCATCGCCTATCCGCCCAAAGTGATCTTTGCGCCCTCGGTCGAGGGGTATGTGAACCTGTTCACCAGTCGCAGCCGGGTGACGCCCGAGGATCTGGCCGCTTTGCCGCCGCCTGCCACGTTCTATGACCGGATCGTGCGGCAGTATGACATGGTGATCACGGGGCCGAGCCGGTATGGCGAACGGTTCATGAATTCGGTGATCATCGGGTTCGGCTCGACGTTTCTAAGCGTGTTTTTGGGTACAATTGCGGCCTATGCGTTCAGCCGGTTCAAGGTGCCGCTGAAGGATGACCTGCTATTCTTCATCCTGTCCACGCGGATGATGCCGCCGATTGCCGTCGCGATCCCGATTTTCCTGATGTACCGGCAATTGGGGTTGAACGACACGCATCTGGGGATGATCTTTCTGTATACGGCGGTGAACCTGTCGCTGTCGGTCTGGCTGCTGAAGGGGTTTATCGACGAGATTCCGGTGGAGTACGAGGAAGCCGCGCTGATCGACGGCTACACGCGGTTTCAGGCATTCTACAAGGTGGTGCTGCCGCAGGCGGCGACCGGGATCGCCTCGACCGCCATATTCTGCCTGATTTTCGCGTGGAATGAGTATGCGTTTGCTGCCTTGCTGACCTCTGGGACCGCCCAGACGGCACCGCCGTTCATCCCCACGATCATCGGCACGGGCGGCAAGGACTGGCCTGCGGTGGCGGCGGGGGCAACGATATTCCTGGTACCGATCATGGTCTTTACCATCCTGCTGCGAAAGCACCTGCTGCGCGGCATCACATTCGGGGCGGTGCGGAAATGAGGTTCTTGTCCGGTTTGCTGCGGTTGCGACGTGGCCCGTGGGAGATGGTGGCGACCATCCTGATTGCGGCGGGGGTTTTCATGCTGATGCAGCCCTTTGCCCTGATCCTGTTCACTTATTCCTTTGTCGTCACCTTGGTGGGCACTGTCATGTTCATCATCGTCAGCCATTTCCCGGAGTAAATCGGTGGCTCAGATCGTTATCAAGAACCTCCGCAAGGAATTTGGCGCGTTTACCGCTGTGCAAGGCTCCAGCTTTACCATCGAGGATGGTGAGTTCTTCATGCTGCTGGGGCCGTCCGGCTGCGGCAAAACCACGACATTAAGGATGATTGCCGGGCTGGAACTGCCAACCTCGGGCGAGATTTATATCGACGGGGCGGAGGTCAGTCAGAAGCCTGCATCACAGCGGGATATCGCCTTCGTGTTCCAGATGTTCGCTTTGTATCCTCACATGAACGTGCGGAAAAACATTTCTTATCCGTTGGTTAGCCAAGGTATGCCTAGGGCGCAGGTTCAGGCCAAGGTGGCCGAGGTCGCCGAGATTTTAGGGATCACGGCGCTGTTGGACTGCCCGGTTGGTGGCTTGTCAGGCGGGGATCGACAGCGGGTCGCGTTGGGGCGGGCGATTGTGCGCGACCCCGCGTGCTTTCTGATGGACGAGCCGTTGGGCGCGCTGGACGCCGAGTTTCGCGAGCATATGGCGGAAGAACTGCGCGCGCTGCATGACCGGATGCGGGCGACCACGGTGTATGTGACGCACGACCAGTTGGAGGCGATGCAGATGGGCGACAAGATCGTGGTGATGAACCATGGGGTGGTCGAACAGTTCGGGCGGCCTCAGGATATTTACGACTGGCCTGCGACGTTGTTTGTGGCGAATTTCATCGGGTCGCCTCCGATGAACTTTCTGCGGTTCGACGGGATGGTGGGGAATGGTGCTGTGACCGTGACGCTGCCGGGAGCCGTGGTTGCGGTGCCGGAAATGATCGGTGGGGCGTCTGGGGCGTTGGTCTTTGGGGTGCGGCCCGAGCATGTGCATCTGGAGGATGCCGCCGGGTTCAGGGGCCGGGTGACAGCGACGGAATATCTGGGCACAACGCAGATCGTGACGCTGGATACGGCCTGCGGTGTGGTCAAGGTACGGACGACTTCCGACCGGGTGGCAAAGGTCGGTGATGCGACCGGGCTGCGGTTTGATGAACGATCGGTCACAATGTTCGATGCGGGCGGGCGCGCGCTGATCTCGACCGCCAATCAAAGGGTGTTGCGCCATGGCTGAGGTAAGGTTGCAAGGCGTCACGCGGGCATATGGCGCGACCAAGGCGCTGGATCAGGTGACCATGGTGGTGCCGGATGGCGGTTTCGTCGTGCTGCTGGGACCGACCGGTGCGGGCAAGACCACGATGCTGCGGATGGTCTCGGGGTTGGACAAGCCGGATGCGGGCGAGGTGTTTATTGGCGGGGTGGCCATGACCGGGCTGACACCGGCGCAGCGCAATGTGGCGATGGTGTTTCAGCAATACTCACTGTATCCGCATTTGACCGTGCGGGAAAACATGGAGTTTCCGCTGAAATCGCCGTTGCTGCGGACCCCGGCAGCCGAGATCGCCCGCAAGGTGGCCGAGGTGGCCGAGGTCTTGCAGATCAGCCACAAACTGGACAACAAGGCGACGGCTTTGTCGGGCGGCGAGATGCAGCGAGTGTCGATTGGCCGCGCTTTGGTGCGCAATCCGGCGGTGTATCTGATGGATGAGCCCCTGAGCAGTCTGGACGCCAAGCTGCGCGCCGATCTGCGGGTGGAGTTGAAGAATATCCAGTCTAATCTGGGCGCTACATTCCTGTATGTCACCCACGACCAGATCGAGGCGATGACGATGGCCACCCATGTCGGCGTGCTGGATCATGGGCGGCTGGTGCAGTTTGGCACCCCGCGCGAGATTTACGAACAACCGGTCAGTATCTATGCCGCCAGCCGTCTGGGCCAGCCGCGCATCAACCTTTTGCCTGCAGACCACTTCCCCGGTGCGCCCGCACGTGCCGTCACGATTGGCCTGCGCCCTGAGCAAATCCGGCAGGGTGAGGGGCAGGACGCGATGGTAAAACGGGTCGAGCATCTGGGGGATCAGACGCGGCTGCATCTGACCTATAACGCC
>JBBQGU010000389.1:0-3058 GCA_038323315.1 Rhodobacterales bacterium
GAACGCATCGACTTCAAGCTCGCTTTGTCGGATGATCCGATCCGTTTGGGCGACACGCCGACCCTGAACATCAACGCGAAATACCTGTTCGGTGCGCCCGGTGCCGATCTGGCGGTCGAGGGCGAAGTGCTGCTGCGCGCCGCCAAGAACCTGGAATCCTGGCCCGGCTATGTCTTTGGCAAACATGACGAACCCTTCAACACCCAGGTCCAGAGCTTCTCGGATTTCCGCACGGATGAGGCTGGGCAAGCCGCTGTTGACGCCGCCCTGCCAATCACCGACGACCCAAAACGCCCGTTAGAGGCGCTGTTCGTTGCCCGCGTCGCGGAAGGCTCGGGCCGTCCGGTCGAACGCCGGATCACCCGCCTGCTGACGCCATCCGCCCCGATGATCGGCGTCAAACCTCTGTTCGACGCGGTGGTGCCCGAGGGGCAGGAGGCGACGTTCAATCTGGTCGGCATCGGTCCCGACTCCAAAGCGACGCCGATGCAGGTGCGTTGGGACCTGACCCGGATCGAGACCCATTACCAATGGTATCAGCAGGACGGGTCGTGGAACTGGCAAGAGGTGACGGCGCGCAACCGCATCACCGGCGGCGATGTTGACCTTGGGTCGGCACCTGTCGCGATCTCGGCGCCGGTGGAATGGGGCCAGTACGAGCTGACCGTGGCCCGCAACGATGGCGGGGATGCCACCACGTCGACCACGTTCTACGCCGGATGGTACGCGCCCGCAGACGTCTCGCAAACGCCGGACACGTTGGAACTGTCGCTGGACAAGCCGACCTACAAGGCGGGCGATCAGGCCATGCTGCGGATCGTGCCGCGGGCGGCGGGTACTGCACTTGTAACCGTCATGTCCAACCGCCTGATCGCGATGAAAGCGGTTCAGGTGACTGCGGGTGAAAACCTGATCCCGCTGGATGTGACCGATGATTGGGGCACGGGGGTCTATGTCTCGGCCTCGGTCCTGCGCCCGATGGACGTGGCCGCTGGCCGCAACCCGGCCCGGGCCCTCGGCCTGTCTTATGCCTCGATAGACCCCGGCACCCGCGCTTTGGCGGCCAGCATCGAGACCGCCCCCGAGGCGGCACCCCGTGGACCGCTGAACGTCGCCGTCAAGGTGGATGGCATCCTGCCCGGCGACACCGCCTTTGTGACCATCGCAGCGGTGGATCAGGGCATCCTGAACCTGACCGGCTTCACCCCGCCCGACCCGATGGCGCATTACTTTGGCCAGCGCAAACTGGGCATCGGCATCCGCGACATCTATGGCCGCCTGATCGACGGGCTGAACGGGGCCGAAGGTGTCGTGCGCTCGGGCGGTGACGCGGGCGCGCAGGCGCGGCTGAAAGCCCCCCCGCCCACCGAGGAGTTGGTGTCGTATTTTGCCGGGCCCATCGCGGTCGGCGCGGATGGCTATGCGCGGGCAAGTTTCGACCTGCCGTCGTTTAATGGCACCGTCAAGATCATGGCGGTCGCGTGGAGCAAGCGCGGCGTTGGGCAAGCGAGTGCCGATGTACTGGTGCGCGACCCGGTCGTCGTGACCGCCTCGCTGCCGCGCTTCCTGCAACCCGGCGACCAAAGCCGGTTGCTGCTGGAAATTGTCCATGCCACCGGCCCCTCGGGTCAGATGCAGTTGGCGGTGACGTCGAACGGTCTGACACTGGGCAAGGTGCCTGCCAGCTTGACATTGGGCGATCTGCAAAAGACCAGCATCGATATTCCGATCACGGCCGACCCGGTCGGTCTGCAAACCATCAGCGTGGCGCTGACCACACCCGATGGCAAGGTTCTGACCAAGGACCTGAAACTGCCCGTGCAGGTGAACGATCCCGCCGTGGCCCGCGTCAGCCGCCTGGATCTCGACAAGGGTCAGATCTTCACCTTTGACGAGGCGGTGTTTGACGGCCTTTTGCCGGGCACCGGTCGCGCCACCATGGCCATCGGCCCCATCGCCCGCCTGAATGCGCCGGGCGTGCTGGCGGCTCTGGATGCCTATCCCTATGGCTGTACGGAACAAATCACCTCGAAAGCCCTGCCGCTGTTGTACTTTGATCAGGTGGCACAGGCGATGGACCTTGCCGGTGCGAACAACATCAAAGGCCGCATCGAACAGGCCGTGACCGAGGTGTTGCAAAACCAGGGCTCGGGCGGCGCATTCGGCCTTTGGGCACCGGGCGAGGGCGATATGTGGCTGGACGCCTATGTCACCGACTTCCTCAGTCGCGCCAAGGCCCAAGGCTTTGACGTGCCGGATCAGGCCTTCCGCGCGGCCTTGGACAACCTGCGCAATCAGGTCAATTACTATGCCGATTTCGACAAGGGCGGCGAGCCTTTGGCCTATGCGCTGATGGTTCTGGCGCGTGAGGGTGCCGCCGCCATCGGCGACCTGCGCTACTATGCCGACGTCAAGGGCGACGCCTTTGCGACGCCGATGGCGATGGCCCAACTGGGCGCAGCCTTGGCCAGCTATGGTGACCAGCCGCGCGCCGACACCATGTTCCAGCGTGCGGCGGATGCCTTGGCGGCGATGCCCCAGGATGACCAATACTGGCGCGTCGATTATGGCACCAACTACCGTGACACCGCTGCTGTCCTGACCTTGGCGGTCGAGGCCGGTTCCAATGCGGTGGACCGCGAGGCCCTGACCGATCGTCTGGCCAGTACCGGCAACCTCTCGACACAAGAGGCGACGTGGGCGCTGCTGGCGGCCAATGCCCTGATCGACCGCAACGGCGGCAAGAACATCACCCTGAACGGCGAACCTGCCACGGGGCCGCTGGTCAGGGTGCTGGACGCCAATTACCGCGATCCGGTCGTGGTGCAGAATGACGGCAGGAAAACCACCCTGACCGTCACCAGCTTTGGCGTGCCTGCCGTGCCGGAACCGGCGGGGGGCAACGACTATGCCATCACGCGCAGCTACTACACGCTGGATGGACAACCGGCCGCGCTGGAGGGGTTGCGCTCGGGCGACCGTGTGGTGGCTGTGCTGGAGGTGACGCCCTTTGGCCGGGGCGAGGCGCGGCTGATGGTGACCGATCCGCTGCCTGCGG
>JBBQGU010000390.1:0-3017 GCA_038323315.1 Rhodobacterales bacterium
TGTCCAGATCGCCCGGCAGGATACCGGCTTTTTGCGGCTCGGACCCGGTGTTGACCTGCACGAACAAAGCCGGGCTTTTGCCGCGCGCCTGCGCCAGACTGGCCAGCTTTTGCGCCAGCGACGGGCGGTCCAGGCTTTGGATGACGTCGAACAGGTCCACCGCTTGTTTGGCCTTGTTGGTTTGCAGGGGGCCGATCATGTGCAGGTCGATCCCCGGATAGGCCGCGCGAAAGGCTGGCCATTTGCTGGCGGCCTCTTGCACGTAATTCTCGCCGAAGCTGCGCTGCCCTGCGTCCAGCACCTCACGAACGCGGGCATCAGGTTGCAGTTTGGACACCGCGATCAAGCTGACCGAACCAGCGGCACGCCCGGCGTTGCGTTCGGCTTGGGTCAGGCGGTCTTGGATCAGGGATAAGCTCATAAAAGGCTCCGGCAGTTTCAGGACATGTGAAGCAGACGGTCTGAAAGAAAACAGCGCGCCAAAAAATAGAAAGAGCGGGCAAATGCCCGCTCTTTCCGAAATTCAGATCCGGTTGGATCAGAATGCCATCGAAGCGCCAACCATGACGTCCGAGGTGTAGTTTGTGCCGGCTTGAATCGTCAGGCCGCCACCCAGGTCGTAGGAAGCTTCAACTGTCCAGGTTGCGTCGCCACCATTGGCGCCCGAAACGTTGTCAACCGAGGCTGACACCGACAGTGCGTTGGCGGTGTAACCAGCTTCGATGTCAAACGAAGCTTCATCAGAACCGGTGTTGGTGTTGTAGGTCGCCCCAGCCGAGATGCCGTTGGTGCCAGCGTAGGCAACACCCAACGAGGCATCCGACTGGTCGTCGGTCGAAGCGGTGATTGCGATCATGCCCAAGGTATAGGTCGCGGACACGTTGTAGATGTCGTCGATGACGTCATCCTGCGTATAGTCGGCAGACAGAGCCAGAGCGCCGGTCGAGAAGGCAGCGGAAACAGCCATCAGGCCGGTATCCATGTCAGCCAAGACGCCGACAGCGACGGGTCCAAAGGTACCGTCGTACTGAACGTCGTAGTTGCCGTCTTCGGTTTCGTCGCCGTCAAAACCGTCAATATTGTCGGTCGAGAAGGTGATCTTGCCGAACGAACCGGCGATAAACACGGACGGGCTGCCGAAAGCGCCGCCATTGGTGTCAAAACCATCGTCATCAGCCAGCGCATAGGAGACGCCGGCGGTCAGGTCCAGAGCAGCGCCAAATGTCAGGCCGCCATCGGTCGCACCCGAGAAGGCGACAGCCAGTGTTGCCGAGGAGTACGACAGGAACTCGTCGTCCCCTTTGCCGTAAGCATTCGGATCAGCTTCGCCGCCTTCGTCGGTGCCGTTCTGGGCGATACCAGCGGTCGCCGAACCGGTCCAGGTGATGTCAGCGGCGGCATAGCCGGCCGACATCGAAAGCAGGGTGGTCGCAAGAAGAATTTTTTTCATCGTGTCCCTCGTTGTCTCGTCAAGGTGTGGCCCAATCCAGGATATCTGAACTGGGTATGCAGTTTGTTTCGTCGTTCAGGCCCATGATTGCAACGCTTGGACGCGGGCGGCGTGGCTAACGGAAAACCAATGATGCAGCTTTGCCACAGTTATACCACGGTCCTGCCCCGCCAATGGTCGTATTGGCCAGTGTTTCCGGGGATATGGCGGGTGAAAAGCCTGCAACGCCCGACCGCGACCCGGGGTTTGGCCATCGTGCTGCCACAATCCGGCCCCGATTCCAGCCTGCCGGGCCGGCGATTCCACAGCGTTTCTGCGCCCTTCCGATCGGCGCGACCTGCGCGAATCGGCGTTTTCACGGGTTGATTCACGGGTGGGACTTGGCAGGCCGCGGGGCGTGGGCTAGACAACGGACAGGTTGACCCGGGGGCCATATGCGTTTTCACCGCTTTATCCATGCTTCGCTGGCATTGTGTCTGGTCACTGCGCTGGCAGCGTGCGGCGGTGGCGGTTTACTGGGCAGCGGTTCCGCCAACCCGGACCAGGGCAAGTCGCTGCAGGACATCAGCCAGGCCGAGGCGGACCGGGCGGCGGGGGTCGTGCGGACGGGGCCGGGCAACCGCACGACGCTGCGCGGTCTTTTCCTGAACCAGGCGGACCCCAACACGACGGTCAAGGTCAACAAGTACATCTGGACCGCAGCACTGGATGTGCTGGATTTCCTGCCGGTGGAATCGGTGGACCCGTTCACCGGCGTGATCGTGACGGGCTTTGGCCGGCCACCCGGCGGCGGCCGCGCCTACCGCGCAACGATCTATGTGCAGGACGTGGCGCTGGATGCCCGCAGTCTGAAACTGGCGATGCAGGTGCAGGGTGGCGGTGCCGTGGCGCCCGAAACCATCCGCGCGGTCGAGGACGCCATCCTGACGCGTGCCCGCCAGTTGCGGGTGCAGGACGCGGGGCTGTAGGCTCTGCGCGCAAAGTCTGCTGGACCTTGGGGTCATGGGCGGTGTAATTCCGCCGGATAGCCTGAAGGGACCGGATATGTCGCGTTATGAACCTGCGGTGATCGAAGCAAAGTGGCAGCTGGCCTGGGCCGAGGCCGGGGTCTTTACCGCCCGTCACGATCCCTTGCGGCCCAAATATTATGTGCTGGAGATGTTCCCCTACCCTTCCGGTCGCATCCATATGGGTCATGTGCGCAATTATACGATGGGCGACGTGGTGGCGCGGTACAAGGCGGCGCAGGGGTTTTCCGTACTGCATCCAATGGGCTGGGATGCCTTTGGCATGCCCGCCGAAAACGCCGCGATGGAGCGGGGCGGCCATCCGCGCGACTGGACCTATGGCAACATCGCCGACATGCGGGCGCAGATGAAGCCGCTTGGCCTGTCGATCGACTGGAGCCGCGAGTTTGCGACCTGCGATCCCGAATACTATGGCCAGCAGCAAAGCATGTTCATCGACATGATGGCGGCGGGCTTGGTCTATCGCAAGGCGGCGGTGGTGAACTGGGACCCGGTCGACATGACGGTTCTGGCCAACGAGCAGGTCATCGACGGCAAAG
>JBBQGU010000391.1:0-3015 GCA_038323315.1 Rhodobacterales bacterium
GACAACCTGGGTGTCGTGGATGGTCTTGCGCAAATGGCACGACAGCGCCGTCAAGCGCGAGGGGTAATGATGCCCACGCCCCTGATCCAGATGCACGGCGTCCGCAAGCAGTTCGGCGAGGGCGTGGTGGCGGTCGACAACATGTCGCTGACCATCAACCGCGGGGATTTTGTTTCGCTGCTGGGGCCGTCGGGCTGCGGCAAATCCACGGCGCTGAAGATGATTGCCGGGCTGTTGCCGGTGACGTCGGGGCGGATCGACATCACGCCGCCCGAGGGGAACACCGAAAAGGATCTGGGCTTTGTGTTTCAAGAGCCGACGCTGATGCCCTGGACCACGGTTCTGGATAATGTCTGGTTGCCGCTGCGGTTGGCCGGGATCAGCCGCAAGGATGCGTTGGACAGGATCAGGCAGGCCTTGGCCGCTGTGGGATTGTCGAAATTCGAGGCGACCTATCCGCGCGCCTTGTCGGGCGGCATGAAGATGCGGGTGTCGATTGCGCGGGCCATGGTGACGCGGCCCCGGACGCTGTTGATGGACGAGCCCTTTGCCGCGCTGGACGAAATCACCCGGATGAAGCTGAACAACGACGTGATCCGGCTGGCGGCCGAGCATAAGCTGACGGTGATTTTCGTGACGCACAGCGTGTTTGAGTCGGTCTATCTGTCGAACCGGATCATCGTGATGGCCGCCCGCCCCGGCCGGGTTGCCGCCGATATGACGGTGGCCGCCCCTTGGCCGCGCGACGAAAGTTTCCGCACGACGCCGTTATATGGCGAAGAATGTCGGCGCGTGTCGGCCGCCCTGGCGCAGACGCTGACCGAAGACGACATTGACCACTGACAAGGCTGTCAGGCCCTAAGTCCAGACCTGATCGGGGTCGGGCAGGGGGATCGCGTCCAGCAAGGCGCGGGTATAGGCGGCCTGCGGGTTGTCGAACACATCGGCGGTGGCGGCGTTTTCGACGATAACCCCTTGGTGCAGCACCAGAACGCGGGTGCACAGGCGACGGATCACCGACAGGTCATGGCTGATGAAGGCCAGCGTCAGGCCAAGGTCTTTGACCAGTTGCGCCAGCAGGTTCAGGACTTGGGCCTGCGAGGAGACGTCCAGCCCCGAGACTATTTCGTCGGCTAGGATAAAATCGGGCCTCAGGGCGATGGCGCGGGCGATGCCGATGCGCTGGCGCTGACCGCCGGACAATTCGTGTGGAAAGCGGTTGGCAAAGTCGCGCGGCAGACCCACATGGTCCAGCGCCTGCAAGGCGAGGGTGCGAGGGTTGTCCAGCCCGTGCAAAGACAGGGGGGCGGCGATGATCTGGCCTATGCGGTGGCGGGGGTTCAGGCTGCTCATCGGGTCTTGAAAGATCATCTGGAACCGGCGGCGCAGGGGGCGCAGGGCCACTTCAGGCAGGTTGGTTATGTCGGTGCCGTCGAAATGGATCGTGCCGCTGGTGGGGTGCAGCAGTCGGACAAGGGCGCGGCCCAGCGTCGATTTGCCCGAGCCGGAGCCGCCAACGATGCCCAGAACCTGCCCCTTGGGGATGGTGAAGCTGAGGCCGTTCAGGATGTTGATGCGAGGGGCGGCCCCCAGCAGGGGTTTGCGGGTCAGGTCGGGCAGCGACAGGTGCAGGTTCTGTATCTGGTACAGGTCAGGCATTGCGGTCACGCTCGGCGACTTGCGCCCTGGTGGCGGTGATCACGGCGTCGGGGACGGGCATCAGGCTGCCAAAGGGGTCGGTGTATTTGGGCGTGGCGGCCAGCAGGGCGCGGGAATAGGCATGGGCGGGGCCGGCGAAGAAATCGCGCACCGTCGTATCCTCCAGCACCATTCCGGCATAAAGGACCGTCAGGCTTTGGCAGACTTTGGACACCACGCCAAGGTCATGGGTCACGAACAGGATCGCGGTGCCGTGGCGGGCCTGCATCTGGGCAATCAGCTTCAGGATCTGCTTTTGCACGGTCACATCAAGGGCGGTGGTGGGTTCGTCGGCCACGATCAGTTTGGGTTCGGCCGCGAAGGCGGATGCGATCAGGATGCGTTGGCGCATGCCGCCGGACAGTTCGTGCGGGTAGCATTGCATCACCCGGTCGGGGTCGGGTATGTCCACCTCGGCCAGCAGGTCGCGGGCGCGGGTTTCGGCGTTTTGGCGATGCCAGCCAAGGATATCGACGAGGCGATTCGTGATCTGGGGGCCGATGCGGCGCGAGGGGTTCAGGGCGGTCAGCGGGTCTTGCGGGATCAGGGCGCAAAGTTGGCCTATGCGGGTGCGGCGCTGGGCGGGGGGCAGTTTTAGCAGATCGGTGCCGTTCAGAATGATCTGGCCTGAGGTGATCTGAACGGCCTGCGGCAGGGTGCCCAGAATAGCCTTGCCGATCATGGATTTGCCCGCCCCGGATTCGCCGACCAGCCCGCGCACCTCGCCCGCCGTCACCTCCAGCGACACGTCGCGCAGGATGCGGTCGGGGCGGGCATGCAGGGTGGCATTCAGGTTGCGGATGGACAGAAAGCTCATCGCAGCACCGGGTCGTAACGGTCTTTCAAACCCTCGCCCAGTTGGGAAAAGCTGAGGACGGTCAGGAACAGGGTGATCAGCGGAAAGACCAGCACCCACCATGCCTGATGGACGGAGGTGCGGCCCTCGGCGATCATGCCGCCCCAGGTGGGGTCGTCGGTGGATATGGACAGGTTTACGAAAGATAATATCGCCTCGACGATGATGGCGATGCCCATTTCCAGGGTCAGCAGAACCACGATGGTCGGCAGGACATTGGGCAGAATCTCGGTCACCATGGTGGACGGGCGGGTGCGACCTGCGACAGTGGCCGAGGCGACGTAATCCATTGCGCCCTGGGCCATCGCCTCGGCCCGGATGACGCGGGCAAAGCGGGTCCAGTCGATCACGACGATGGCGATGATGATCGAGGTCAGGCCGGGTCCCAGCACCGCAATCAGCAGGATCGCGAACAGGACGGGGGGGAAGGCCATCCAGATGTCGATCAGGCGGCTGATGGC
>JBBQGU010000392.1:0-3000 GCA_038323315.1 Rhodobacterales bacterium
CGCGACCGGCGATTTTCGCCTGATCAATGCCGGCCTCTGCCGCCGCCATCACGACCGCGCCCGGATTGACGTCGGATTTGACAGCGGGGGCGACGCCCGCCCCGGCATCTCGATCTTTCAGGCCGAACCCCGCGCCCTGCCCTACCAGTTCGACCTGATCGAGCGGCACCCCGAGGGCAGCCAAGCCTTCCTGCCCATGACCGAGCACCCCTTCCTCGTGATCGTCTCGGACGGACCCACCAGCGTCCCGCAAGCCTTCCTGACCAACGGCCATCAGGGCATCAACCTGCATCGCGGCACCTGGCATGGCGTTCTGACCCCCCTGCAGGCCCCCGGCCTGTTCGCCGTCGTGGACCGCATCGGCACCACCCCGAACCTGCAGGAGTACCGCTATGCCACGCCCTTTACGGTCGGCTTTCCCATCTGATCCCCGGCAACCCACCCTCCAGCGCCCGGTCCAGCCCTTTCAGATGGCGGTCCAGAAAGCCGGTCACATAGTGCTGGGCGATGTTGTTCATGCGGACACTGTCCCAGACCCGGTCGGCATAATGGTCAAACGGCACGAAATCGAGCCACGGCACCGGCGTCCAGCTTTCGACCGGCGCAGGGATCGGCGCGCCGGCATTGTGGCCCGCACCTTCAAAGGTCAGCAGGTGACGCGGCACCACGGCCTCGTCAAAGATCAGCCGCATGCCATCGTGATAGCCCGACACATCGTCCTGCCCGCCCGCAATCACCAGCAAAGGCACCGACAGGCCCGCCATACCTTCGGCATCCCACAGCCCCATCTGCCGCCCCCAGGGGCCGAAACACACAACCGCCTTCAGCCACGCCGGGGCCGCCGCGTCGCAATGCTGCGCCCACAAAGGTGCCACCGCACCCGCCCGTTCCAGCGCCAAAGCCGCCCGCGCGACCCGTGCCCCACCAGAAACCAGCGCCCCGTACCCGCCCATCGAATAGCCGACAATCGCCACCCGGTCGCCCCCCAAAGTCTCGGCAACAAAGGCGTTGTCCAACGACCGGTTCACCAATGTCGAACCAAAGGCCTGCCCCCCCAGATAGGCCGCGTCGCCATAGGTGCTGTCGGTATGATCGACCGAGGCCACGCGGTAGCCTTTCGACGCCAGATTTTCGCCCAGATGGCTCATCAACATGCGGTTGCCCGGATAGCCGTGGCTGAGGATGACCAGCGGGAAATCCCCCGCCAAGGCCGCCGCACCTCTTACCGCCATCCCATGCAGCAAAACCTGGGTCCGACCGTCGCGCAGCAGGGTGCGGTAGGGCTGCACCGCGCCCTGACCCGTGACAGCCGGATACCAATGTTCCACCGTCAGCAGCCGGCCGCCATGTTCTGACCGCCCGGCAAGCGCCGCCATCACATCGACCTGACCGGGATTGGTCAGCGACAGCGTCTGAACCCCCACGGCATGGGGGCCGGGCGCGGCCAAAGGCGGCGCGTCGGGGCGTTGCAGGTCGATGCGGTTGGAATACATGGGCGGCCTCCCTGACGAAAGCATAGAACAGGGTCAGGGCAGCGCAACCCGCGCCAGCGCGGCCGGCACAATTCGATTGTGAAACGGCAGCACGGCGGCCAGATACAGCCTGCCAAACCAGCCATGCCGGCGCGGGCGTCGACAGCCCTATCTGAAACATGCCCAGACTTGGGCCGCCATCCCCGGCCCTTGTTTTCAGCCCCAGCGGAGCCATCAGGGCATTTCGCAGGGATAACAGACAGCGCGCCCAACCGGACATGCCCGACAACGCGCGACGCGTCGCTTCGGGCGCCGCCATGGGCTGGCGCATATACAACGCAAAGTATCGACAAAATCCGCCCCCGACAGAACCTGTTGGAAATTATCGGGAGGGGTGGTCTCACAGGGTCGCATGATCTCACGCTCCTGAGTCGGCGGCAGGCGCACAGGTAGCGAATCATCACAAATGAAAAGGGGCGGCGGATGCCACCCCTTCCCGAATTTCAAGATCGGACCCGCAACAGGTCCGAACGCGAATGACTATGCCAGCGCCAGGTTGATCGCCGATTCGCGGCCGTCACGGCCGGCTTCGATGTCGAACGTGACGGCTTGGCCGTCATTCAGCTGACGAATGCCAGCGCGTTCCATCGCCGAGATATGAACGAATACGTCTTTCTTGCCGCCTTCCGGTGCAATAAAGCCGAAACCCTTGGTGGCGTTGAACCATTTCACAGTGCCTTTGGCCATGCTGTGTACTCCTAGTTTAGATGCCATCCGCGCGTTTGCGATGGCCCGGCTCCGTCGTTAGATGATCGAGTTCTGAAGCCGTAAGGTCACAGGGGTCGTCATTTCGCGTTTCGCCCCACGTAGATGATCGTTTCTGCCGCAAATTGCAACCCCTTTGCTGCAAGCCCCCCCGGCCAGTTCGGAATAGTCGGCGATATCGGCGGAAAACGACCCATTGGCCTGGCACATGGTGCCGCCCATGGTGGTTTTGATAGGTATCTGTCGGCCCAACAAGTCTAAACACCCCTGATCCGCGTCCAAAGCGTCGATGCGGGTGGAATATGTCGCGCCGAATCTACCGAGATGCGCAGCAACCATGATAACCAAGCCGGCTTACGGACGTCGTTGCTGCACGAACAATGCACTTCAAATACCCCGGCTTTCAATTGGCCGTCGCCGTGGCCATGGGCGCCATCGCGCCGACCGGCGAAATGCTGCTTCATACTCTTGACAGCCGGGTGGTCGCCGCCGCCCAAGCTACCCTGATCGCGCTGGCCGAGGTGCTGCTGGCCCCGCTCCGGGCGTGGCTGTTCCTGTCGCAATCCCTGACCACCGGCACGCTGACCGGCGGAACCATCCTGCTGGCCGCCGTCATCCTGAACGCCGCAGGCCGGGCCGGAACCACCTGATCCCCTTCACTCTGGCACAAATACTCCACGGGGGCGCGGCGTTTGCCCATTTGCAAATCCGCCCGGGGTGTGGAACCCCCCTCTTTTTTGCGCAAAACAACCCCCCACAACAC
>JBBQGU010000393.1:0-2997 GCA_038323315.1 Rhodobacterales bacterium
TGCCGGTGCGGAAGTCAAGGGTCAACGCGGGGCCTGCGGTCAGCGTCAGGCCCAGGATATCCATGCCGCTGCCGCCATAGGCCAGGCCGCCCGTTAAGTCATTGAGTTGCAACGGTCCCGCCCGAGAGGCTGTCCAGACCGGGCCGGCAGATCGGGCGTCGTTGCCGTCGCGGCCCTGCAACGGGTCGGCACCCGCGCGCCCCGTCAGGGTATCATTGCCGCCCAGCCCGTGCAGACTGGCATTATCGGTGGTGCCGATCAAGGAATCCGGTCCGGGGGCAGCCGTTGCGGGTGACTATGAGCAATTCCTTGTCCGAGGTGATGGAAAGTTCGGCAGCCCCTGATCAGGCGGGGTCCGCTGCTGTGAGATTGGCGCGGCAAAGGCACTCTCGCAAAGGAAAACCGCGCCTGGTTGCCCGGGCGCGGTTTGGGGTCGTGCAGAAGGTTCAGCGCGCGTCGCGCGGGTCGATGTCGTTGGCGGCACCGATTTCGTCGAACAGTTCGGCGATCTCGAATTCCGCAGCGGCTTCGGCTTCGGCGGCAAGTTCCTGGATGGATTTGCCAGCGGCCTGAAGTTCGGCCTCTTGGAGCGAGCGGGCCACGTTCAGCTTGACCTTGACGACCACTTCGGGATGCAGGGTCACGGAGACCGTGTGCATGCCCAACTCCTTGATCGGGCGGTCAAGAACCACCTGACCACGGGCGACGGTAAAGCCAGCCTCGGTCGCGGCTTCGGCGGCGTCGCGGGTTGTGACGGAGCCGTACAGCGCACCCGCATCGGAGGCCGAGCGGATGACGGTGAAGATCTGACCATCGAGCTTGGCACCGACGGATTCGGCTTCTTTCTTCGTCTCAAGGTTCTGGGCCTGAAGGGTGACCTTCTTGGCCTCGAACGACTTGATGTTGTTTTCGCTGGCGCGCAGGGCTTTACCCTGGGGCAGCAGGTAGTTTCGGGCGAAACCGTCCTTGACGGTCACGACTTCACCCATTTGGCCCAGTTTGGCCACGCGTTCCAGCAGGATCACTTGCATTTGGGTGCTCCTTATTTCACGGCATAGGGCAGAAGGGCGAGGAAACGCGCGCGCTTGATGGCGGCGGCGAGTTCACGCTGCTTCTTGGCCGAGACGGCGGTGATGCGAGAGGGCACGATCTTGCCACGCTCGGAGATGTAGCGCTGCAAAAGGCGCGTGTCTTTGTAGTCGATGGCCGGAGCATTGTCGCCCGAAAAGGGGCAAACCTTGCGGCGGCGGAAAAACGGTTTGTTCGCCATTGTTTTGTCCTTTCTAGATCAACGACGCGGTGCGCCGCCGAAGCCACCTGACGGGGCGCCGCGGTCTGAAGTGCTGCGATCACCACCAAAGCTGGGCCGGTCGCCGCCACGGTCACGTTCGCCGCCACCAAAGCTGCGCTCGGGCCGGTCACCAAAGCTGCGCTGCGGGCGGTCGCCGCCACCAAAGCCACCTTCACGGTCGCCACGTTCACGCTCGTCACGCTTTTGCATCTGGACCGAGGGGCCCTCGGCATGCTTGTCGACCTTGATGGTCAGGATGCGCATCACGTCGTCATGCAGGCGCATCAGGCGTTCCATTTCCATGATCGCCGCCGGTGGGGCATCGGTTTTCAAGAAGGCATAGTGGCCCTTGCGGTTCTTGTTGATCTTGTAGGCCATCGTCTTGACGCCCCAGTATTCGTTTTCGACGACTTTGCCGCCGTTGTCCGCGACCACTGCGGTGAAATGTTCGATAAGGCTTTCGGCCTGCGCGGAGGACAGATCCTGGCGCGAGATAAAGACATGCTCGTATAGCGGCATGTATGCTCCGTTCTTGAGGCGCATTTCATAGGGCGGGCCAACTCTTTCCGCGGCCCGTCCACGAGAGGCTGCGCCGGTTCATGGGATTGCGGAAAGATGGGGTGTTATAGCGGGATTTGATCGGGGTGCAAGGTGGTTCGCGGGGGTCGCGGTCGCAAGGAAGGGAGTATTTGGGTCGGAATGAAGGCGGGAGGCTGCGATTGCCTTTTGGGGGTGGGGCGGGGTAAGGCTGGGGAAAGGACTGTGTCAGGGGAAATGAGATGAGCCGTGCATATGTGTTTCCGGGGCAGGGTGCCCAGACGATCGGGATGGGGCGGGCGCTGGCTGCGGCCTATCCGGCGGCGCGGGCGGTGTTTGACGAGGTGGACGATGCCTTGGGTGAAAAGCTGTCGGCGCTGATCTGGGAGGGGTCGATCGAGGATCTGACGCTGACACAGAATGCGCAACCGGCGCTGATGGCGACCTCGATGGCGACGTTGCGGGCGCTGGAAGCGGAGGGATTGGCGCTGGACGGGGTGTCGTTCGTTGCGGGGCACAGTCTGGGCGAGTACTCGGCGTTGTGTGCGGTGGGGGCGTTGGAACTGGCCGATACGGCGCGGTTGCTGCGGATCCGCGGCAAGGCGATGCAGGAGGCGGTGCCGGTTGGCATGGGGGCGATGGCGGCGCTGCTGGGATTGACCTTTGAACAGGCGAGCGAGGTGGCCGCCGAGGCCGCGCAGGATGAAGTCTGTCAGGCAGCGAATGACAACGATCCCTTGCAGGTCGTTGTGTCGGGGCACAGGGCTGCGGTTGAGCGGGCGCTGGAGATTGCCAGGGCGAAGGGGGCCAGACGGGCGATCTTGCTGCCCGTCTCGGCACCGTTTCATTGCGTGCTGATGCAGCCTGCGGCGGGGGTGATGGCCGAGGCTTTGGCCGGGGTCAGCATTCAGGCACCAAAGGTGCCGGTTGTCGTGAACGTCCGGGCCGAGGCGGTGGTGGATCCGGCCCTGATCCGCGCCTTGCTGATCGCGCAGATCACCGGGTCGGTGCGCTGGCGCGAATCGGTCATGTGGATGGCGGCGGCGGGCGTGACCGAGTTCTGGGAAATTGGGGCGGGCAAGGCGCTGTCGGGCATGATCAAGCGGACGGTGGGAGGGGCCGTGACACGGGCGATTGGCACGCCTGAAGATGTGATTGCGGCTAAAGTT
>JBBQGU010000394.1:0-2983 GCA_038323315.1 Rhodobacterales bacterium
CACGGGGCGGCGTGGTGCAGCGGGGGCGGGTGCGTGATCTGGCGCTGCGGCTGATCCGCACGCTGTCGATCAAGGTGTCCGGCCCGGCACAGCGGGCGGGCACCCTGTCGGGCGGCAATCAGCAAAAGGTCGTGCTGGCGAAATGGCTGGCGGGCACCCCCACCATCCTGATCCTGGATGAACCCACGCGCGGGCTCGATCTGGCGGCCAAGGGCGATATCCTGCGTCTGGCGGTCGATCTGGCGGGGCAGGGGGTGGCCGTTCTGCTGATCTCCTCCGAATTGGAGGAGTTGATGCGCGTCAGCCACCGATATCTGATCGTGCGCGAACGCACGGTTGCGGGCACGCTGCCCGGCAACGCCACCGAGGCCGAATTGATTGCTGCCCTGTCGGCACCCGTGCTCCGGCAGGTGCCGGCATGATGCGCGCGGTGCTGAACTATGGCTTTCCGCTGATCCTGGCTGGGCTGGTTGTGCTGTTCGGCGTGCTGTCGCCCAGTTTTCTGGGGCTGGGCAGCGTTATGGGTATTCTGCATGCGATGGTGCCGATTGTTGTGGTCGCATCCGGCATGGCGCTGGTGGTCATGCTGGGCAAGCTGGATATCTCGGTCGGTGCGATCGGTTTTGCGGGCATGTCGGTGGCGGCGGTGCTGATCGACCGGGCGGGGTGGTCGCCGCTGGCGGCATCGGGCGTGGCGCTGCTGGTCGGGGCCACATTGGGGGCACTGAACGGATTCGTTGTCGTGGTGCTGCGGGTCAACCCGCTGATCGCGACGCTGGGCACCATGATCGCGTTTCGCGGGCTGGCGCTGCAGATCACCGACAGCCGCGTGATGGTGCTGCCCGACGCGATGCGAAACTTTGGCAACTGGACGCTGGGGCCGGTGTTCTTCGATGTGATGCTGGCCGGGGCGGTGCTGCTGGCGGTGCATCTGGTTCACCGCGAAACGCCGTTCGGCCGCACCGTCACCGCCATCGGCAATGACGAAGCGGCCGCGCGGCGCATCGGCCTGCCGGTCGGGCGCACGGTGTTTGCGTGTTTTGTCCTGTCCGGCGTTCTGGGGGCGCTGGGCGGCGTTCTGGGGGCCGCACAGGTCGGCGCGGTCACGACCTTTCTGGGCAAGGGTATGGAATTTACCGCCGTGGCCGTGGTGGTCGTCGGCGGGATCAGTCTTTTCGGCGGGCGGGGATCGGTGTTCTGGGGCGTGCTGCTGGGCGCGCTGACCTTCGAGATCATCCGCGCAGGCCTGAACCATGTTGGTGCGAACCCCTATTTCTATCAACTGATCGGGGGTGGCATCATCTTCGTCGCAATGTATGCGGCGGCACTGAAGGCGCGGGAAACGCGCTTGCTGGACTGACTTTTGCAACTCGGGAGGAGACTTTAATGAACTATTCCATCACGGCACTTGCCGTCGCCACGATCATGGCGGCGCAGGGAGCACTGGCCCAGGACACGACCGTCGGGTTGTCCTGGAACTCGAAAACCCAGCCGCTGGAGGCTGCCTGGGAAGACTACATGAAGGCCGAGGCGGAACGGCAAGGGGCCGCAGCCGGGGTGACCATCAAATGGGTCATCAACGTGGCCGATGCCGATCCCAGCCGTCAGGCCAGCAATATCGAGGACCTGATTACCCAAGGCGTCAACGTGATCGTGGCGCGCGCCGAAGACGGCGGTGCCATCGGCGCCTCGATCCGCGCGGCCAATGCGGCGAACATTCCGTTCATCACCTTCGACCGCGCATCGTCCACCGTCGCCCCGACCGCCCATGTCGGCGGCGACAGCTATGACCAGGCACTGACCACCGCCACCGCATTCGCCGACCTGCTGAAGGAAAAGGGCGTCGAGGGCAAGTGCATCGAACTGCAAGGGGCGCTGACGGATGTGAACGCCGTCAACCGCTCCAAAGGATGGAACGAGATTGATGCCGCACGTCCGGAAATCTCGACCCTGGTGCAGGTGCCGACGGAATGGAACCCGGAACTGTTCCGGTCCGGCATGGCCAACGCCCTGCGCGCCCATCCCGACGCGAACTGCGCCTTTATCGCCAGCGACTTTGCCATCACCGCCGTGCAATCGGCGCTGGAGGAGGCGGACCGCTGGGCCCCGGCGGGCGATCCCAAGCACTTCTGGCTGGCCACCCAAGACCTGTTGCCCGGCGCCGTCCCGCTGATGGAACAGGGCTATATCGACGTGTCCACCACCTATGACGCCTTCAAGCATGCCGAAGAACTGGTGCGCGTTGCCATCGCAGTCAGCAAGGGCGAAGACCCGAAATGCGGCCCGGACGGCTGCCTTGCCAAGGGCCGGGTGGTAACGCCCGCAACGATCGCCACCATCGAAAACCTGTGGTCGAAAACCTATAAATGACATGATTGGGCCCCGCCCCGTAGGTGGGGCCCTTTTCTCCAAGACCCAGAATGAGCATTATCGCGCTGCCTGCGTTCAGAAAGCAGCAGCAATTACGGGCACAAGTCCACCTTGCAAAGACGCGCGGCGCGTCTGGCGTGTCGATTTAGGGCAATGGATGCTCTGCCATATCTGCGTTCAACCGAATGTACGCTGCAACCCCAACAAACGGGTGTCTGAGTTCCGGCAGCAAATTGTTCCTGCCCGCACTCTGAAATGCCGTTGCGAAACCTAGCCTGCGCTCCGAGTCTGACGCTTGCTACCTGCTCCCTCTGATTTCATCGAGTTTGTCCAGCGCGCGTCGTTCCCTTGTCAAGATATCCTCGGTTGTTTTTGACCAGTGAAACGGTTTCGGCTTGGTATTGTGCTGCCCAAGGCAGCCATGGATGGCGGGTTCCAGATCATCGACGCTGGTGTAGCTGCCCCTGCGGATGCGCTTTGACGTGATTTCGGCAAAGAGCCGTTCGACGAGGTTCAGCCACGACGCGCTTGTCGGCGTGAAATGCAGCTTGAGGCGCGGATGCCTCGTAAGCCATGCCTTCACTTCGGGCGTCTTGTGGGTGGCGTTCAGCGG
>JBBQGU010000395.1:0-2952 GCA_038323315.1 Rhodobacterales bacterium
GGGCCGATTTTGGCGGACGCGCTGGTCGATATATCAAAGCCCCAAGAGAATTTCGAAGCCACGGTTCTTGATTCTGAACCGGATCGCGCACCGGACCAACGGTATGGCGAGTTGGTCGAAACACTTCGGTATGGTGCGGGCCGACTGGCCCGGATCGAAACCGCCAACCGCATTGGACGCGATGCCGCCGATAGCTTTAAGGACTACGCGAGTTTTGCTGAGCGGAAGCCGCTGAACCCAAGAGTTCTGGGCTATCTGGCAGAGGGCATCAGGGCGGTTGTTCAGGACCCCTATCTATCTGCGTCGCTGGACGTGTTTGATTTGGCGAATATTTCCGGGTTTCTGGTTGAACATGATGAGTTGATCCGAGGCTATTTCAAGCGGTCCCTGATGCCGCTGCCTATAGAGGTGACCACAGACCCCGACATTCTGGTGCGGGAACTTTTCCCCAAACTGGACGCCGCAAAGGAAATCCTTGCCGAAGGGGGTGCGAATGGGCTGTTTGCGCCATCTGTCAGCGATGCCTTGGAGATGCTTCACCGACGTGCCGATGGGGCACGCAGGCGTCTTTTGACAACAGGTGACGAAGCAGAACGATCTGGCGCGGTGGCGGAACTGCGACGGAACAGTCTTTTGGTGACGGCCTATTTGGGGCGGATCAAAGGACGATTGACACAGTGGGCGGCAAAGCAAGCAGCTTACACCAAAGAAAATCCACTGGTGGTGACAGCGGCTTGGTACACGATCATGCCGCTTGTTAAGCAAGTCATCGTCGCACTGACACCCGTGTTCAACGCGCTTTGGCACTTGATTGGCAATCTGCCATTGCCTTTCTGATCCAGTAAGCGACCGCATCCATAGCAAGCGCCAAAGTGGTGGGCCCTGTAAGTCGGGGCATGCCCCGACCTACGGTAGTGGAGCGGTCATCCCTTTTTCAGGACGCGGTTGCCGAGCACTTCCGCAATCTGAACCGCGTTCAGGGCGGCGCCTTTGCGGAGGTTGTCGGAGACGACCCACATCGACAGGCCGTTTTCGACCGTGATGTCCTGCCTTATCCGGCTGATATAGGTGGCGTAGTCGCCGACGCATTCGATGGGGGTGATGTAGCCGCCGGGCTCGCGTTTGTCGATCACCATGATGCCGGGGGCCTCGCGCAGGATGTCGGTCGCCTCTTGCCAGTCGAGGGGGTCGTGAAACTCGATGTTGATCGCCTCGCAGTGGCCGACGAAGACCGGGACGCGGACGCAGGTGGCGGTGATCTTGATGGATTTGTCGAGGATCTTTTTGGTTTCGGCGACCATCTTCCATTCTTCCTTGGTGTAGCCGTCGTCCAGGAAGACGTCGATCTGCGGGATCACGTTGAAAGCGATCTGCTTGGGGAACTTTTTGGGTGCAACCTCCTGGCCATGGACGTAGATGCCCTTGGTCTGGTCCCACAATTCGTCGATGCCCTCTTTGCCGGCACCCGACACGGATTGGTAGGTGCTGACCACAACGCGCTTGATGCGGGCGCGGTCGTGCAGGGGTTTCAAGGCTACGACCATCTGCGCGGTCGAGCAGTTGGGGTTGGCGATGATGTTCTTGTTTTTATACATGAAAATCTGGTCGGCATTGACTTCCGGCACGATCAGGGGAATTTGCGGATCGTAGCGGTACAGGCTGGAATTGTCGATCACGATGCAACCAGCGGCGGCGGCGCGGGGGGCATACATCTTGGTCGCCTCGGACCCCACGGCGAACAGGGCGATGTCCCAGCCGGTGAAATCGAAGGTGTCGAGGTCGCGGGTCTTGACGGTCTTGTCGCCAAAGCTGATTTCGGTGCCCAAGGAATTGCGCGAGGCAAGCGCGGCCATCTGGTCCACGGGAAACTCGCGCTCGGCGAGAATGTTCAGCATTTCGCGGCCCACATTGCCCGTGGCGCCGGCGACGACGACTTTATAGCCCACTTTGGCCTCCTGAAGCCCTGACTGTCAGGGACGGGTGGGAGTTACCGCAAAGGGGGGCGCGGGGAAAGGGGGTCAGGCCAAGTTCCGGGCTACGCGCAGCTTTTCCGTCATGGCGGAGGGGTTGGTGGGGTCGGGGTAGTAGACCTGATCCAGCCAGTTCATCAATCGGGCGCGTTTGACGGGGTCGAAGGTGATGCGTTCGGGGTCTTGGAAGGCGGCGTTGAGGGTGGGTTGATCGTCGGCTGTGGTGACGAGGCCGGGCTTTGCAAAGAAGGCGCGGCCCACGGTGATCACGGGCTTGTCATGGAAAAACGCTTGCAGGCCCATCGAGGAGTTGAGGGTGACGACGGCATGACTGCCTTGCAACTGGATGAAGCTGTCGGTCGCATTGTCGAGGATAACCCGGCCCGTGGCGAGCAGGGGTTGCAGGACGGCGGTGAGGGGGGTTTTGGCGGAGGGGTGTTCCTTGATGCGCAGGTGCCAATCTGGGGGCAGCCGCCGGGCGGCCTCGGTCAGCGCGGTCAGAAAGCCCGCCATGCCACCGGTCCAGCCGGCGAACAGGGTGACCTGACTGTCGTTGGGCACCTGCAGGGGGCAGAACAGGTAGCGGCCCTCGGGGCTACTGTGCGCCTGACCCACATCGGCGCGGCGGGAGGTGCGGGCGGTGAGGGTGTCGCCAAGGGCACGCCAGCGGTCGGAGGTGTCGAAGCTGATTGGAGGCGTGACGGCGCTTTCGGCGTTCACGCCAACGGGGTCGAGGGTGATGCGGCCCGGAAAGGGGGCAAGTTCGGCATGCAGGGTGGCGAGGCCGGCATCGCGGGCGGCGAGGAGGAAGGCCTGGCGGGAGCCTCCCAGCCCGTTCCAGGCCACCGCGACGGCACCGGGATGTTGCGCGAACAGTCGACGTGCGCCGTTGTACTGCAGGCGGATCAGCCAGGTTTTCAGCCAGCGGGCCAGTCCCTGCGGCTGGCGTTTGGCGCGGGACAGGCACAGGGCCACCCGCGCC
>JBBQGU010000396.1:0-2910 GCA_038323315.1 Rhodobacterales bacterium
GATCGCCTGCGGGGCACTGGCGCATGAGGTGCTGGCGCTGAAGCGGTTGAATAGCTGGGATCATATGGACCTGCAGTGCCTGCCGGCCAAACTGCATCTTTATCCCGACCAGATCACGGCCGCAGTGGCCCGCGTGGTGACAGAGGCGCGGACGACTTACCAGGCTATCTTCATCCTGTATGCTGACTGCGGCACTGGCGGCCTTTTGTTCGCAAAGTGCAAGGAATTGGGGGTTCAGATGCTGTCTGGACCACACTGCTATTCGTTTTTCGAAGGCAATGAATTGTTTCTCGCGCAATCTGAAAACGAATTTTCTGCCTTTTACCTGACGGATTTTCTTGTGCGCCAATTTGATGCTTTTGTCTGGCGTCCCATGGGACTGGACCGCCACCCTCAACTGCGCGACACGTATTTCGGCAACTACACCAAGCTGGTCTATCAGGCGCAAACCAACGATCCCGCTTTGGATGCCAAGGCCGAAGACTGCGCGCGCCGGTTGGGATTGACCTATGAGCGGCGCTTCACCGGCTATGGCGATCTGGCTGTCGAAATGACCGAGTTTGCCAAAGCATGACGCCCGAGGATTTTCCGAAAACCTTTGCCGCCGCCTTTGCCGCCCAGGACAGCGCCGCCTTGGTCGGCATGCTGACGACGGATGCGCAGGTTGTCACCTTGACCGGGGCGGTGGCTGAGGATGCGGCCCAGGCGGGTAAGGTGTTTCGGCAGGAATTTGCAGGGATATTTGCGGCGGCCAAACTGGTGACCGGGCGCAACAGGCTGCGTGTCCTCGGGCCGGGATTGGCCGTGGTTCATCAACTGTATGTCGTGATCGGCGCACGGGACGAGGCGGGTCGGACTCTGCCGCGCTTTGGCGCGGCGACGACGGCGGTTCTGCTGGCCACCGCGAAAGGCTGGCTTGTGGTCAGTCTGACCCTGTCATCCCTGACCTAACAGGGCGCGGGCAGCCTGCCGTGCGGCGTCGGTGATCGTGTCGCCAGCCAACATGCGGGCGATTTCCTCGACGCGGTCGGGGTCGGACAGCGGTGTGACGGTGGACAGGGTCTGCTGGCCATCGACCCGCTTTTCTACCCGCCAATGATGCGCCCCCAAGGCCGCGACCTGCGGGCTGTGGGTGACGACCAGCACCTGCCCATCGCCAGACAATTGCTGCAACCGCCGCCCCACGGCATCGGCAGTGGCCCCCCCGACCCCCCGGTCAATCTCGTCAAAGATCATCGTCAGGCCGGGCGTCTGGCCGGTCAGGCAGACTTTCAGCGCCAGCAGAAACCGGCTCAACTCGCCCCCGGACGCGATCTTGTTCAGCGCCCCTGCCGGCGCACCAGGGTTGGTGGCAACCGTGAAGGTGACCAGATCGACGCCATCCGGCCCCGGATCGCTGGCCGAAAACTCGGTCGTGAAAACGGCGCGTTCCATCTTCAGCGGTGCCAACTCGCGCGCCATCGCGGCATCCAGCGCCTTGGCCGAAGCCCGCCGCGACTGCGACGCATCCAGTGACAGCCGGGTGAAATCCGACTGGGTATCCGCCACGGCCTTCATCAGACCTTTCAGGCTTTTCGCGCCGGAATCCAACGCCTCCAACCGGGCTTTCATCCCCGCCAGATGGCCGCCCAGATCGTCGGCGAGTACGGAATGTTTGCGGGCCATCGCGCGGATGGCGAACAACCGCTCCTCCAACGCCTCCAATTCGCCAGGATTGAAATCCAGCGATTGCAGTACCGCCTCGACCCCCGATTGCGCGTCGGCCAGTTCCACCTGCGCGCGCGCCAAAGCGGCCAAGGGCGCGTCCAGACCGCCCTCGGCCTGACCCGAAGCGCCTTCCAACCAGCGTTGCGCGTCCAGCATCGCGGCTTCGGCGGCACCGGTCAGGGCAGCATGGGCGCGGCTGATGTCGGTGCTGATGCGCGCTGATCCCTGCATGCGGCGGCGCTTGGCATCCAGCACTGCATCCTCGCCCGGTTCTGGGGATAGCTTGTCCAATTCGGCCACGGCATGGCGCAGAAAATCCTCCTCGGCGCGGGCCGTGGCGACCAAAGCCTCGGCCTCGGCCAGGGCGTTCCGCGCCGCCGACCGGGCGCGCCAAGCCACATGCAGCGGCCCAAGGTCCAGCCCTGCGAAACTGTCCAGCAGTGCCCGGTGCCCGCGGGGGTTCAGCAACCCGCGATCATCCTGCTGCCCGTGCAGTTCGACCAGAGTGTCGGACAGGTCGCGCAACACCTCGGCCGAGGCGCGGCGGTCGTTCACAAAGGCAGTCTTGCGACCGTCGGCAAAGTTCACACGGCGCAAGATCAACTCGTCCTCGGCCGGCAGACCCGCTTCCGCCAGTACCAGACGGGCGGCGTGATCCGCGGGCAGATCGAACTCGGCCACCACCTCGCCCTGCGCGGCCCCGGCGCGCACCAGTTCTGCCCTGCCCCGCCACCCCAGCACAAAGCCCAACGCATCCAGCAAAATCGATTTGCCCGCCCCGGTTTCGCCTGTCAACACGTTCAGACCCGGCTGAAACGCCAGATCCAGACGGTCGATGATCAGCACATCGCGGATGCTAAGCGCGCGCAGCATCACGCGTCCCGAATGCCATTACAGCCACTCACCCTTGACCATCTGGCGATAGACGGTGGCAAGCCAGGACTTCCCCTTGGCCTCGGGCGCCAAGCCGCGATCTTTCAACAGGTTGAAAGCGTCCTGATAGAACGGGCTCGATTGATAGTTGTACCCCAGGATTGCCCCCGCCGTCTGCGCCTCTTCGTTCAGGCCCAGCCCCAGATAGCATTCCACCAACCGCTCCAACGCCTCGGCGGTCTGGGTCGTGGTCTGGAAATCCTGTACGACCGACCGGAACCGGTTGATCGCCGCCGTATAATGCCGCTTTTTCAGGTAGTAGCGGCCTAT
>JBBQGU010000397.1:0-2901 GCA_038323315.1 Rhodobacterales bacterium
GTTTCAGCAGGCCAAGGCCAGCGCCGGCTTGCAGCAGAACCTGCATGCGGTCTTGTGGCACACCGCAGATGCCGGCAACCTGGCGAACGGACAAAGGCCCGTCGAACATCAGGTGCAGAATGCGCAATTCGACCAGCGCCATCAGAGTTTGCGAGTTTACAAAGCCAGCGACCAGATCGAACATCGCAGCACCCTCGGCACGGGCGATGTGCCGCAATCCGGGCACGCGGGCGGCAATGGACTGGAACCTGCGCGAGGCGGCAAGGCGCACCAGCCAGTTGGGTCGTGTGGGCAAAACCTCGGGGAAAGCGACCATGTCAGCGCCGGGCTTCGGCCTGATGCAGGGCGGGGGCGACGGGCGTCATACGCTCGGCGTAGCGGCGGACCATGTCGGCCAGCATCGCCTCACCTTTGCACGACGGGATCGAGGCGATGGCACCGCCGAGGATATCCTTCAGCCGCCGGATCGCACCTTGCACGCCAAGGGTGCTGACGGCGTTGGGGCGGTCATGGGCGGCGTCTTGACCTGCGGGTTTGCCAAGGGTTTCAGCATCATAGAGCGCGTCACGCAGGTCGTCGGCGACCTGAAACGCCTCGCCGATGCGGGCGCCAAGCTCCTCCCACTGGTCGGCATCCTGCCCTGCAGCGAGAGCGCCCATCTGGGTGGCGGCGATGAACAGGGCGCCGGTTTTGGCGCGGTGATAGGCGGACAGGTTGACCTGCGCCTCACTCTCCCACCCCTGCCCGGCGCAGATGCCGCCCGGCATTCCGGTGCGGTGCGACAAGACGCGAATCATCTTCAGCGCGCGGTCGGCATCGCGGCCAGCCGCCTCGGCCAGCACATCGAAGGCCAGCACGATCAGGCTGTCACCGGTCAGGACGGCGAGAGGTTCGGAAAAGGCGCGGTGGACGGTGGCCTTGCCGCGGCGCGTGTCGGCATCGTCAAAGCAGGGCAGGTCATCGTGGACAAGACTGGCGCAGTGGATCAGTTCCAGCGCCACGGCGGCGGCATCGGCAAGGGCGGGGCGGTCGTCGCCGCAGGCCATCGCGACGGACAACAGGATCGTCGGCCTGATTCGCGCGCCACCGGGCGTCACGGCATAGTGCAAGGCCTGCGCCAGTTTGGACGGCGCATCCGCACCCCCCATGGCGCGTTGCAGTACCAAAGCCGTGGCCGTATCCAGTCGTGCCGTGATGGACATTCAAGGTCCCCTTTTGCCGCTGCGTTTTCGATATGTCACGTCAGGTTGACACATTTTGCGTAAATCATACTGGACAGTTTCCCATCGTAAGTCAACAATCAGAACCAGGGGAGTATGGATGAAGTCTAAGGCAGGGACGCATCGGATCGCAGTGATTGGCGCAGGCATCGGGGGCCTTTGTGCGGCGATCCGGCTTGCGGTGTCGGGCATGGCGGTGACGCTGGTCGAGGCGCAAGCCGCGCCCGGTGGCAAGATGCGCACGGTGCCCAGTGACGCCGGGCCGGTGGATGCGGGGCCGACGGTGCTGACCCTGCGGCGGGTGTTCGACGACGTGTTCGCGGCGGCGGGTGAGCGGTTGGAAGATCATCTGGTGCTGTTGCCGCAACCTGTATTGGCCCGGCATTGGTGGCTGGATGGCAGCCGGTTGGACCTGTTTGCCGATCCCGCCGAAAGTGCCGACGCCATCGGGAATTTCGCGGGGGCGCGGGCCGAGGCGGAGTTCATGCAGTTTCACCGCCTGACATCCCGGCTGTACCGCGCCTTTGATCAGCCGATGATGCAGGCCGGGCGGCCTCGACTGCCCGGCATCGTGTTGAACACGCTGCGCAATCCGGTCATGTGGCCGGCATTGCTGCCGCATATGACCATGGCGCGGCAGTTGACCCGCAGCTTTACCGACCCGCGCCTGCGGCAGTTGTTTGGCCGCTATGCCACCTATGTCGGCGGTGTGCCGGACCGGTCGCCTGCGGTGCTGTCGCTGATCTGGGCAGCCGAAGCGCAGGGGGTTTGGGCGGTGCAGGGTGGCATGGGACAACTGGCGCTGGCGCTGGCGGACCTTGCCGCGCGGGTCGGGGTCACTCTGCGCTATGGCGTGACAGCGCAAAAGATTTTGCGTCAGTCGGGGCGGGTGACGGGGCTTGATTTGTCGGATGCGCGGACGCTGAATTGCGATGCAGTGGTGTTCAACGGCGATCCTGCGGCGCTGTTGGCGGGTCTGTTGGGCAACGGCCCGCAGCAGGCACTGGACCCCGGCAAGGCCCATCCGCGCAGCCTGTCGGCTTGGGTCTGGAGCTTTGCCGCGACCCCCTCGCCAATAGACCTGATCCATCACAACGTGTTTTTCTGCGAGCATTCCGCGCAGGAATTTGGCCCCATTGCTGAAGGTCGGATGCCGCAGGAGGCGACGCTGTATATCTGCGCCCAAGACCGCAGCCATGGGAACCCAAGCGGCCCCGAGCGGTTTGAGATCATCATGAATGCGCCGCCAAAACCCACCCTTTCTCCGCATGAGGTTGCTGAATGTCGAGCCCGGACTTTCCCACAACTGGCCCGCTTCGGCCTGACCTTCGACCAGCCGCCACCGGACCGGGCGCTGATGACGCCGCACGGATTCGCCAGCCTGTTTCCGGGGTCGCAGGGATCGATCTACGGGCGCAGTCCGCACGGGGCGCTGGAGAGTTTTCAGCGGCCAACGGCGCGGACGCGGTTGCCGGGTCTGTATCTGGCGGGGGGCGGCGCGCATCCTGGGGCGGGGGTGCCGATGGCGGCCTTGTCCGGCAGGCACGCGGCCGAGGCGATCTTGAGCGACCTGACTTCGGCGTCCACGTGGCCCCAGACGGCTATGCGTGGTGGTATGTCGATGGTGTCTCGGCTGACGGGACGCGCGCGGTAAGTGTGATCGGCTTTATCGGGTCGGTGT
>JBBQGU010000398.1:0-2806 GCA_038323315.1 Rhodobacterales bacterium
CCGACCATGCACCAGACCATCCTCGCCCGCGCCGACCGCAATGCCGACATCATCGCCGCCAACCCCCTGCGGTTCATCCGGTCCTCCTCGGCCAGCCTGCCCGCCCAAGTGATGATCCAGCTGGGCCAAACCTTTGACGCCCCGGTGATCGAGGCTTATGGCATGACCGAGGCTGCGCATCAGATGGCCTCAAACCCCCTGCCGCCCCGCGCGCAAAAGCCGGGCTCGGTCGGGATCGCCGCTGGCCCCCTGATCCGCATCGCGCATGAGGTTGACAACGATCTTACGCCGGACAGCGTGGGCGAGATCGTGATCTGCGGCCCCAACGTCACACCGGGCTACGAGGGCAACCCCGAGGCCAACGCCAAGAACTTCTTTCTTGTTGAGGGTCAACGCTGGTTCCGCACCGGCGATCAGGGCAGTCTGGATGACGAGGGCTATCTGTCGCTGACCGGGCGGCTGAAGGAAATCATCAACCGTGGCGGCGAAAAGATCAGCCCGCTGGAGGTGGACGGCATCCTGATGGACCACCCCGCCGTGCAGCAGGTCGTGACCTTCGCCATGCCGCACCCAAAGTTGGGCGAGGAGGTTGCTGCCGCCGTGGTCCTGCGCGACGGTATGACGGCAGACGAAGCCGCGATCCGCAGATTCTGCGCCGAGCGGATGGCCGATTTCAAGGTTCCGCGCCGCGTCGTGATCCTGACCGAGATTCCGAAGGGCGCCACGGGCAAGCTGCAACGCATTGGTCTGGCGGAAAAGCTGGGTCTGGGGACCACGGGTCAAGGCGGGTAAGGTCATGAAAATCTGCATATACGGGGCTGGCGCCATTGGCGGTTATATGGGGGCCAAGCTGGCACTGGCCGGGGCCGATGTCAGCCTTGTCGCGCGCGGCCCCCATCTTGCTGCCATTCAGGCCAAGGGCCTGACCCTGATCGAGGACGGCCAAAGCCAGACCGTGCAGATGCGCGCTACGGAGGATGCCGGCAGCCTTGGTCCGCAGGACTATGTGATCCTGACGTTGAAGGCGCATTCGGTGCCGTCGGTGGTGGACAAGATCACCCCGCTGCTCGGGCCGGACAGCACGCTGGTCAGCGGCGTGAATGGCGTGCCGTGGTGGTATTTCCACAAACATGGCGGCGCCCTGGATGGCAAACGCCTGGCCTCGGTCGATCCGGGTGACGTGCAGTGGAACGGCTTTGGCCCCGACCGGGTGCTGGGCTGCGTGGTCTATCCCGCTGCCGAAGTGTCCGAACCCGGCACGATCCGCCATGTCGAAGGCAACCGGTTTTCCCTGGGCGAGCCTGACGGGTCGAAATCCGACCGCGCCTTGCGGCTGTCCGAGGCGCTGTCGGCGGCGGGTCTCAAGGCCCCCGTGCGCCCCCGCCTGCGCGATGAGATCTGGGTCAAGCTGTGGGGCAACCTGTCGTTCAACCCGATCTCGGCCCTGACCCATGCGACGCTGGATGTGCTGTGCACCGACCCCGGCACCCGCGCCGTGGCACGCGCCATGATGATCGAGGCGCAGCAGATTGCCGAAACGCTGGGCGTCAGGTTTCCCATCGATGTCGACCGCCGGATCGACGGCGGCGCAGCGGTCGGCGCGCACCGCACATCGATGCTGCAGGATCTGCAGGCCGGTCGCCCGATGGAGATTGATGCCCTTGTCGCCTCGGTCGCCGAACTGGGCCGCCTGACCGCCACCCCGACGCCGACCATCGATACGGTGCTTGCACTGGTCCGCCTGCGCGCGGGCATGGCGGGGCTGTATCCCTGACATGGGGCCCCCGCGTTCCGCCAGGTCATGCGGAACGCGGGGTCGGACAGCGTCAGCCCAGAATGCGTTGCAGCGTCGCCGAGGCGCGCATCACGCCTTCGGTCTTTTGCGCATCGGTGTGATAGTATCCGCCCAGATCGACAGGCTTGCCAGCAGCCGCAGACAGTTCGGCGATGATCTGCGCCTCGTTTTCCTCCAGTGCCTTGGCGATAGGGGCAAAATGCGCGGTCAGGTCGGGATCCTCGTTCTGGTTGGCCAGTGCCTGAGCCCAGTAGAGAGCGAAGTAATAGTGGCTGCTGCGATTGTCGGTCTGGCCGACCTTGGCTTGCGGCGATCGGTTGTGGTCCAGCACGTTTTGCGTTGCGCGTTCGACGGCATGGCCCAGAATCCGGGCCTTGTCGCTGTGCTTCGTCTCGGCCAGGAATTTCAGGCTCTCGCCCAGCGCGCAAAACTCGCCCAGCGAATCCCAGCGCAGGTGGTTTTCCTCGACCAGTTGCTGCACATGTTTGGGCGCGGACCCCCCGGCCCCCGTCTCGAACATGCCGCCGCCGTTCATCAGCTTGACGATGGACAACATCTTGGCCGAGGTGCCCAGTTCAAGGATCGGAAACAGGTCGGTCAGATAGTCGCGCAGCACATTGCCCGAAATGGCGATGGAATCCTTGCCCTTGCGGATGGTTTCCAGCGACAGCCGGGTTGCCGCACGCGGCGTCAGGATCTGAAACCTGTCCGTCACCCCGGCGGCAGCAAGGATCGGTCGGACATATTTCAACAGTTCCGCATCATGGGCGCGCGCCTGGTCCAGCCAAAAGACCGCCTGACAGCCTTCGGCCTTCTGGCGGCTGATCGCCAGTTGCACCCAATCCTCGATCGCCGCCTGCCGGGTCGAGGCGGCACGCCAGATATCGCCCGCCTCAACCTGATGTTCGTGCAAGATATCGCCATTGGCCAGCACGATCCGCACGATCCCTGCATGGGGGATTTCGAAGGTGGTCGGATGCGAGCCGTATTCTTCGGCCTTTTGTGCCATCA
>JBBQGU010000399.1:0-2789 GCA_038323315.1 Rhodobacterales bacterium
CAACCCGTTGAAATTCTCGATCAGCGCCGAACAGGCGGTCGAGGCGATGGTCAAGCCGACGGTGCGCGGCTATTTGCCCGCCGACAAGGCGGCCGAGCAGGCGTTGGAGGACATCCGCGCGCATGAGGTGGCCATGGTCACGGGCATGGAGGCCGCGCTGAAGGGCGTTCTGGGCAAACTGGACCCGGCCCTGCTGACGCAAAAGATCGAGGCGAAGGGCGGTTTTGGTGGATTCCTGAAAAACCGCAAGGCGCAGTACTGGGAAACCTACGAAGCCATGTATGCCGAGATATCCGATCAGGCCGAAAACGACTTTCACGAATTGTTTGCCCGGGAATTCGCCAAGGCCTACAAGGACCAACTGGCCCGCCTCAAGGCGCAAAACCAAAAATAGGAGACGGCATGTCCTGGGACAGCAAGGTATTGTGGACCGAGGGCCTGTTCCTTCAGCCGCATCATTTCCAACAGGCCGACCGCTATACCGAGGGCCTTGTGACCGGCCTTGCCCGCCGCATCACGCCCTATGCCTGGGGCGTGTCCACGCTGGAAATTGACGACGCCGCCCTGAAATTCGGCCAGTTCGCGATCCGGGGCGCGACCGGCCTGACCCAGGACGGCACCGTTTTCCGCATCCCCATGGCCGAAAATCACCCCCCCGCACTGGACGTGCCGCCCAACATCAAGGATTGCGTGGTCTACCTGTCCGTCCCGACCCGCCGCCAAGGTGCGACCGAGGTGGACCTGTCCGGTGCCGAAGTGTCGATCAGCCGTCTGCGCCCGTCCGAGATCGAGGTGACGGATACCATGAGCCAGGACCGCAAGGCGGTCACGCTGGGTGTCGGCAAACTGCGGCTGCAATTCGCCCTTGCCGTCGATGATCTGGCCGACCGCCTGACCATCCCCATCGCCCGCATCATCGAGGTGCGGCCGGACCGCGAGGTCATTCTGGACGGCGGCTTCATCGCCTCGTGTCTTGACGTGCGCGCCACGCCGCCCCTATCGGCCTTTCTGCGCGAATTGGAGGGGTTGCTGACCCACCGCGTCACCGCGCTTGCCAGCCGGTTGTCGGACGGCGCGGGAACGCGCGCGGTGGCCGAGATCACCGATTTCCTGCTGCTGATGGTCTGCAACCGCGCTTTGCCGCTGATCCGCCATCTGGGCACCATCGAAAACGTCCACCCCGCCACGGTCTTTGCCGAAGGCGTGCGGTTGGCGGGTGAATTGTCGACCTTCATGGCGACCGACAAGCGCGCGCCAGAGATTCCGGCCTATCAGCATGACAACCTCAGCCGCACCTTTGCGCCCCTGATCCGGGTGCTGCGGCAATATCTGTCCTCGGTGCTGGAGGCGACGGCGATTTCCATTCCGTTGGAGCCACGCAAATACGGCATCAGCGTCGGCGTGATTGCCGACCGCAAACTGCTGTCGACTGCCGGTTTCGTGCTGGCCGTGACGGCGGAAATCCCGGATGAGGCCGTGCGGCGGCATTTCTCGGGGCAGGTCAAGATCGGCCCGGTCGAAGAAATCCGCCAATTGGTGAATTCGGCCCTGCCCGGCATCGGAATCCGGCCCTTGCCGGTGGCACCGCGCCAGATCCCGTATCATGCCGGGGTGGTCTATTTCCAGCTTGACGCCGACAGCCCCTATTGGGGCAAGATGACGACATCGGGCGGTATCGCAGTGCATGTGTCGGGGGATTATCCGGGGCTATCTATGGAATTGTGGGCGATCAGGAACGCCTGAGCGGTTGGGGGAGGACGAGATGGTCGGCAAGGATCCGTTTGCAGAGCCGGACGACAACGAACGCACGGTGATCCGCCCCAATCCGGGCGGCAAGCGCCCCACGCCCGCGGCCCCGCCACCGCAGAATTATGGCGGGCAGGGCGGCTACGTGCCGTCCGAGCCTGCGATGGGCGTCCCGTCACAGCCGCAGCGTGGCCCGGGCGGCGCCGAGGCGAATGCGATTGCCATCACGGGCATGAACCAGTTGACGGCGCTTGCGACGCCCCTGTTGTCGCTGGTCAGCCGCATCCGCAACCGCGCCCAGCATATGGACCCCGAAAAGCTGCGCCAATCGGTCATGGCCGAGATGCGGGGCTTCGAAAACGCCGCGTTGAAGGCGGGCGAGGATGCGCAAAAGATTAAGGTCGCCCGCTATGCCCTGTGCGCGACCATCGACGATGTCGTACTGAACACGCCGTGGGGCGAGCAATCGGTCTGGGCGCAGCAAAGCATGGTCGGCACCTTTCACCGCGAAACCGTCGGCGGCGACCGCTTCTTTGACCTGCTGGCACGGTTGGAACAGGACCCCAACACCAATATCGACCTGCTGGAATTTCTGTACATGTGCCTGTCGCTGGGCTTTGAAGGCCGCTTGCGCATCGAGGCGGGCGGTTCGGACAAGCATCTGCAAATCCGGCAAGCTCTGGCCCGCATCATCCGTGGCCAGCGCGGCGAGGTCGAGCGTGACCTGTCCCCCCGCTGGAAGGGCATTCTGCGCCCCTATCAGATCCTGTCGGCGTGGAAGCCGGTCTGGATCGCCGTGGCCGCCATGGCGGCCATCATGGCGCTGACCTTTGGCGGTTTTGCCTGGGCCTTGGGCCAGCAATCGGGCGCCGTGCAGGCGCAGATCGCGTCCATCGACCCCGGCAAACCGCCAACCTTGCTGCGCCGCGCGCCGCCCCCGCCGCCCCCGCCGCCGCAAAAAGAGCAGGTGGATCGTGTGGCCAAGCTGGCCTCGTTCCTGGCGCCCGAGATCAAGGAGGGCAAGGTCGAGGTGTTTCAAAAGG
>JBBQGU010000400.1:0-2747 GCA_038323315.1 Rhodobacterales bacterium
TGATGTCACGGGCAAAGATGTCTTCGGCCTTGTTCAGCGCCAGCAGGCTGTCCAGCGCGTCTACCGGGTCGGTGGCGGGCAACAAAACGGTCTGATCCCGGTCCAGCACGATGTTCCACCGCCGGTCGCTGATCCGCACCAACCCCCGGATGCGCGGCGTCAATGGCCCGGTCGCGCGCAGCAGGGCCGTCGCCTCGACGACCGCCTTGTCCGCGCCCTCGCCCGCGATCAAAGGCAGGTCGGCACGGTCGGCCCGCTCGGCCAAGCCTGCGATCCGGTGACCCGAGGCATCGATCATCATCAACCCCGCCGCCGACCGCCAGACATAGGCCGGCTGCCGCTCGGTCACCGTCACCTGCAACACGCCGCCGGTGCCGATCTTGACCTCGGCGCTTTGCACGGCGTCCAGGGTCTCGGCCCGCGCCCGCAGGGCGTCCAGATCCAGATCAAAGCGCGACATCGGCAGTTTCAGGCTCAACTTGGCCCGCACCGCATCGCCCAATTCGGGCGAGGCGCCATCGACCGCCAGCAAGCCCACCAGAAACTCGGGCCGCTGCTCGACGCTGGATTTCATGGCGACATAGCGGTTGCCAAACGCCTCGCGCCGCGCCTGATCCGACAGGTAGATGCCCACGGCAAGCGTGACCACAAAAGCGGGCAGGCCCACGCGCATCGTGGCGCGGAACACCGGCGTCAACCACAGCCGCTGCATCCGGTAGGCCCAGCGGCTGGGTGCCGGATCCCGGCGATGGGGAAAGGCGCGGCCTAACGATTGCATGACGCGTCCTTTATGATCCAGTCGCACAGATCCGGAAAACTGATCCCGCAATAAGCCGCCTGCTCCGGTGCCAGCGAGGTCGGCGTCATCCCCGGCTGGGTGTTCGTCTCCAGCAGGATCAGACCGTCCAGCCCCCGCGCCTCATCCCAGCGAAAGTCGGTGCGGCTCAGACCCCGGCACCCCAACGCCTGATGCGCGCGCAGGGCGTACTCCAGGCATGCCTCGGTGATCTCCACCGGCAAAGCCGCTGGCACCTCATGCCGACTGCCGCCGGTCTTGTATTTGGCATCATAGTCATACCAGCCGTCGGTGAGGATATCGGTCACTGTCAGCGCGCGGTCGCCCAGCACCGCAACCGTCAACTCGCGCCCCGGCGCATAGCTTTCCACCATCACCACATCCGGCATCGTGTCGGCCAGACGCGGCGCATTGCTGCCCGGATGCACGATATAGACCCCGACCGACGACCCCTCGTTGTTCGGCTTGACCACATAGGGTGGCGGCATGACATGGCCGGCGGACACCTCATCCCGCGTCGCAAGCTGCGATTGCATCACGGGCAGACCCGCCGCCGCAAATGCCGCCTTGGCGCGCGCCTTGTCCATCGCCAGAGCCGAGGCCAGCACACCCGAATGCGAATAGGGCACCGCCTGCCATTCCAGCAAGCCCTGCACACAGCCATCCTCGCCCCAGCGACCATGCAAAGCATTGAAAACGCAGTCAGGTTTGATGTCGGTCAGCCGCGCTGCCAGATCGGGCCCAGCATCAAGCTCGACCACGTCATAACCAGCCACCCGCAGGGCAACAGCGCATTCGCGCCCAGACGACAGCGAGACTTCGCGTTCAGCGGAAGGCCCACCCATCAGTACCACCACGCGGGAGCCTGCTGTTGCAGACCTGCCCACCATTCACTGCCTCAACCGGACTTTGCCGGATTATTGTTATTTTGCCGCCGGTTCACCGACGCGCATGATTTCCCACTCTAAGGTGATACCAGAGTCTTCGTAAACCTTTTTTCGCACCTCCTCGCCAAGATTTTCAAGGTCTGTGGCCGTGGCACCCCCGGCATTGATCAGAAAGTTGGCATGCATGGGGCTCATCTGCGCCCCACCAAGGCGTGCGCCGCGCATCCCGGCATCATCGATGACTTTCCAGGCCTTCAACTCATGACTGTCATCGGCGCGACCGGTCGAGGACCGCCCCAAGGGGTTGCGAAACGTGGACCCAGCCGAACGATCCTTGGTCGGCTGGCTGGCATCGCGCCTGGCGATCTGCTCGACCATCCGGGCTTCCAGCGCTGCCGGATCACCCCCGGCTGTCGCAAAGGTGGCTTCGGTGATCACCCACCCCTCTGGCAATGTCGACTGCCGGTAGGCCAGATGCAGGTCTGCCTTGGCCACAACCCGCACCTCGCCCGCCCGCGTCACCACGCGAGTTTCCACAAGGTTATCCGCGACATAACTGCCATAACACCCCGCATTCATCCGCACCGCCCCACCGATCGAGCCTGGAATGGTCCGCAGAAATGTCATATCCCGCCCCGCCTCCGCCGCCCGACGGGCCACATGGGCGTCCAGTGCTGCGGCTCCGGCGATAACTCTGTCACCTTGAATTTCAACGCCATTGAACCCCCGCCCCAACCGGATCACGACAGCCCGCACCCCGCCATCCCGCACGATCAGATTCGACCCAACCCCCATCGGAAACACCGCAACATCAGGGTCCAGTGCCGCCAGAAACGCCGCCAGATCCGATTCATCCGCCGGCTGAAACAGCCAATCCGCCGGACCACCCACCCGCAACCAGGTCAGGTCCGCCAGCGAACGGTTGGGGGTCAGGGTGCCGCGGGGGGTGGGGATCATAGGCATGGACCACAGGGTAATTGCGCTGCCGGGGCCATGCAAGAGGATGGGACTTCTCGGGCCATCAGAAGAACTCGGGCCATCAGAAGAACTCGGGCCATCAGAAG
>JBBQGU010000401.1:0-2738 GCA_038323315.1 Rhodobacterales bacterium
CTGGCGGTGACGGCGAAAAAGTCGCTGGTCTATCATGCCGGCATCACGATCTCGGCCACCTTGCTGGGCTTTGTCATGGGCACCGTGTTCGGCATCGTGCTGGCCGTGGGCATCATCCACAACCGCGCGATGGATATGTCGGTCATGCCTTGGGCGATTGCCAGCCAGACCATCCCGATCCTGGCCATCGCACCCATGGTCATCGTCGTGCTGTCCTCGCTGGGCGTGCAGGGGCTGGTGCCCAAGGCGATCATCTCGGCTTTTCTGTCGTTCTTTCCGGTGCTGGTCGGTATGGTCAAGGGCCTGCGCAGCCCCGATCAAATGCAACTGGACCAGCTGGCCACATATAATGCCAGCGCCACGCAAATCCTGCTGAAACTGCGCCTGCCCGCCTCACTGCCCTACCTGTTCGCCAGCCTGAAGGTGGGCATCGCCGCCGCCCTCGTCGGCGCCATCGTGGGCGAGATGCCGACCGGCGCCGTCGCAGGCCTTGGCGCGCGACTGCTCAGCGGCAGTTACTATGGCCAGACCGTGCAGATCTGGGCGGCGCTGTTCGTGGCGGCGGCGGTCGCGGCGGGTCTGGTGGCGGTGGTGGCCTGGGTCGAACGGCGCACCCTCAAACGCATGGGGATGGCAGGGTGATGTGGCTCGCGGCGGCATTGGGCATCTGGGCAGGCGCTTGGGCGCTGAATGTCCGCCTGTCGCACACCGAACTGATGCGCCACCCCATCGGCCGCCTGTCGGTGCCCGCAATCTTTGGCCTGACCCTCCTCCTGGTGTGGGAGTTCGCGGTGCGCGGCCTGCAAGTGCCCGGCGTGATCCTGCCGCCCCCTACGGCCATCGCGGCAAAGATTGCCGCCAGCCTGCCGACCCTGTGGGGCGACTTCATCCAGACCTTCGTCAAAGGCGCGCTGTCGGGCTATGCCATCGGCTGCACGGCGGCCTTTGTGACGGCCATCGCCATCGACCGCTCGCCCTTCCTGCAACGCGGCCTGCTGCCGATCGGCAACTTTGTCGCCGCCCTGCCGATTGTCGGCATCGCGCCTATCCTGGTGATGTGGTTCGGCTTTGACTGGCATTCCAAGGCCGCCGTCGTCGTGGTGATGGTGTTCTTCCCGGTGCTGGTCAACACCATGGCGGGGCTGCAGGCGTCCGACCGGATGCAGCGCGACCTGATGGCGACCTGGGGCGCGAATTACGGCCAATCCCTGCTGAAACTGCGCTTGCCCGCCGCGATGCCCTTCATCTTCAACGGGCTGAAACTCGCCACCACCCTCGCCATGATCGGCGCCATCGTGGCCGAGTTCTTTGGCAGCCCGGTCAGCGGCATGGGCTTTCGCATCGCGACCGAGGTCGGAAGACTGGGGTTGGACATGGTATGGGCCGAAATTGCAGTGGCGGCTTTGGCAGGTTCGGCGTTTTATGGTTCTGTGGCACTGCTGGAACGCGGGGTAACCTTTTGGCACCCCGCGCAACGGATAAGGTAAGGGGGCACCATGGTGGCAGCCCCCAAACGTCAACAAGGAGGTTGATGCGATGAAGAAACTACTGACAGCGGCGGTTCTGGCCGTGATGACCGGGGCGACGGCCCAGGCGCAGGACAATGTCACCCTGCAATTGAAATGGGTCACTCAGGCCCAGTTCGCGGGCTATTACGTGGCCGCCGCGAATGGCTATTACACGGATGAGGGGCTGAACGTCACCATCCTGCCGGGCGGCCCCGACATAGCGCCCGCACAGGTCATCGCCGGCGGCGGTGCCGATGTCATCGTCGACTGGATGCCCTCGGCCCTTGCCGCGCGCGAGCGTGGCCTGCCGCTGGTCAACATCGCCCAGCCCTTCAAACATGGTGGTCTGCAACTGACCTGCCTCAAGGAAACCGGCATCACCACCCCGGCCGATTTCAAGGGCAAGACGCTGGGCGTCTGGTTCTTTGGCAACGAATACCCGTTCTATGGCTGGATGGCCAAGCTGGGCCTGTCGACCGAGGGCGGCGCCGATGGCGTCACCGTCCTGAAACAGGGCTTCAATGTGGACCCGCTGTTGCAAAAGCAGGCGGCCTGCATCTCGGTCATGACCTATAATGAATATGGTCAGGTCATCGACGCCGGGATCACGCCGGACCAACTGGTGACCTTCAACTACCTTGATCAGGGTGCCGGCGTCATGGAAGACGGGCTGTACGCGCTCGAGGATAAGCTGGCAGACCCGGCCTTTGCCGACAAGATGGTGCGCTTTGTCCGCGCCTCGATGAAGGGCTGGAAAGAGGCGGAAGCCAATCCTGATGCCGCAGCCCAGATCGTGATCGACAACGATGCCAGCGGGGCACAAACGCTGGACCATCAGAAATACATGATGAGCGAAGTGGCCAAGCTGACCGCAGGCTCGAACGGCGCTTTGGACCCGGCGGATTACGCGCAGACCGTGGCCACTTTGCTCGCTGCCGTCTCCAAGGAAAACCCGGCCATCACCAAAGAGCCGGATGCCGGGGCCTATACGCTGGCGATCACGGACAAGGCGCTGAACTGATCGCAACGCTTCGGACGACAAGATCCAGATGGCGCGCCCCAACCGGCGCGCCATTTTTTCATTGGGTTCCTTCAAAAGTCCCCCAACGTTTCAACCCTTTGCTAACCGATCTGCGCCAAGGTCGGAGGGCAGAACGACAGGGATACGGGATGGCACCGGCGGGGCAAAACATTATTCGCCGCAAAGTGGCGGCAGTCAAGACGGCGACG
>JBBQGU010000402.1:0-2724 GCA_038323315.1 Rhodobacterales bacterium
TGCCACGGCTGGAGATCCGGCACACGTCCGAAACCCAGCACGGCCAGATTTATATGCCACGCGTCAACATGATCCTGATGACCTCTGTCATCGTGCTGGTGATCGCGTTCGGAAGCTCGACCAACATCGCCTCGGCTTATGGTATTGCGGTGTCGGGAGATATGGTAATCACCTCGGTGCTGGCGACATTGGTGTTCTATCGGACATGGAAATGGCCGCTTTGGGTGGTGATCGCCGTGATTGCGCCGATCCTGACGGTGGAATTGTTGTTTCTGGCCGCGAACCTGACCAAGCTGATCGAGGGTGGTTATGTGCCGGTGCTGATGGCCTGCACGATGTGCCTGCTGATCTGGATCTGGGTGCAAGGCACCAATCACGTCAAACGCAAGGCAGCAGATTCGGCCATATCGCTGGTCAAGCTGATTGCGATGCTGACCAAATCGCAGCCGATCGCCGTGCCCGGCACCGCCGTATTCCTGACGCAGGACCCCGGGACCGCGCCGTCGGCCCTGCTGCACAACCTGAAACACAACCGGGTTCTGCACAGCCAGAACTTCATCGTCACCGTCGCCGTCGCCCCGACCCCAACGGTATCGGACGCCAACCGCATCACGATGGAACGCCTGAGCGACAACTTTCTGCGCATCATCCTGACCTTTGGCTATATGGAGACGCCGAACGTGCCGCGCGCGCTGTCGCTGGCCCGCAAGCGGGGCGAAAAGTTTGACATCATGACGACCTCATTCTTCCTGAACCGTCGCAGTTTCCGGTCTGCCCGCAATGAGGGGCTGCCATTCTGGCAGGAACGGATTTTCATATCGATGTCAAAATCCGCCGCTGATGCCACAGCGTTCTACTGCCTGCCCTCGAACCGCGTGGTCGAGATGGGGCAGCAGATGGCGATCTGAGGCGCGTTTCAAAACTTTTGTCCGTCATCCGAATTTCAGATCGTCCTATCCGAATTACAGATCGTCCTATCCGAGATTTGCCAGCGACAGACCGACCATGGTGATTGTATCTGCCCCAAACTGATCAGGACATCCGCCGGGTCTCCAGTGATCATAAAGTCACTTATTCCGCATCCAGATAGATCACATCGACCCCATCGACAAAGCCTGGAACCGTGTCGTTTGCCCGACCGGATTCAAAGATGAAACGGATCTGTATATTGCAAATAGGATTGGCGGTGAAAGTTATGGCATCGTCGCCCCCCCCCGCCGAAGATTTGAAATATGTTGCCTGCGGCCCGAAAGCCTTCGAACTGCAAATGATCGTTACCTTGCCCACCATCAATATCAAAAGTGGTGCCGTTGCCGCTGACCGTGTCATCGCCCTGCCCGCCAAAGACCGAGGCCCGTTTGCTGGCGGCAGCGATAAACATCGTATCATGGGCGCCGGGGGCCACGGCTTGAGCAATTTCGACAAGGCGAAGGTTCATCGCGTCGGTATTGCAGATCGGCAGGAAAAGGCCTGCCCCCTTGCCGAGTGCTGGGCAGATTGCCCCAAAGATGCCGGTCGATATGGTGCGTTGATCCTGCGGCGCCGATGCCGGTTTGTCGACTTCATCCGATGGCGTCAGAACAGCGGCTTGTCCGGCCAGCGCCCGATCAGTTCAGCGCCAGATCAGTTCAGTGCCCGATCAGTTCAGTGCCCGATCAGTTCAGTGCCTCGGCTGCGATTTCAAAGCTGTGCAGGCGGGCGCTGTGATCGTGGATCATGCCGGTCAGGATGATTTCGTCGGGCTTGTAGCGGTCGATCAGGGCGTGCAGTTGCGCCTTGACCGTCACGGGCGAGCCCACGGCGGCGCAGGACAGCGCGTCCTCGACCCCGGACATGACCTGCGGCGGCACCTCTGACAGGTCGTGCTGGGGCCTTGGCAATTTGCCGGGGCGACCGGTACGCAGGCGGGCGAAGGCCAGGACCTGGGACGAGCGCAGATAGTCGGCCTGCGCGTCGGTGTCCGCCGCACAGACACCGACCGCCATCATGAAATACGGCTGGTCCAGATGGGGCGAGGGGCGGAAGGTGGCGCGGTAGGTTTCGGCCGCCTGTTCCAGCATCGCGGGGGCGAAATGGCTGGCAAATGCGTAGGGCAGACCCAGCCAGGCCGCCAGTTGTGCGCCGTACAGACTGGAGCCGAGGATCCAGACTGGAACCTCGGTCCCCTGCCCCGGAAAGGCGTGGACGCGGCCGTTTGATCGGGGGGCGGCGGGGTCCTCGGCGGCGAAGTAGCTGATCAGTTCCAGCACATCTTGGGGAAACTCGTCCGACGCCTCCATATGGCGGCGGAGCGCCCGCGCTGTGGCCATGTCGGTGCCGGGGGCGCGGCCAAGGCCAAGGTCGATGCGGCCGGGGAACAGGCTGGCGAGGGTGCCGAACTGTTCAGCGATCACGAGGGGGGCGTGGTTGGGCAGCATGATGCCGCCGGACCCCACGCGGATCGTCTTGGTGCCCGCCGCGATGTGGCCGACGACGACGGCGGTGGCGGCGGAGGCGATGCCGGGCATGTTGTGATGCTCGGCCAACCAGAAGCGGTGGTAGCCCGCGCGCTCTGCCAGGCGGGCAAGGTCGAGGCTGTTGGCGAGGGCCTGGGCCGTGGTGGCGCCGTCAGCGACGGGGGCGAGATCGAGGAGGGAGTATTGCATCAACGGCTCCAAAGCGGCGCTAACATATCATTTACCAAATCTAGTCACTCTGACGCCAGGAAACACCTGGCCCCTTTGG
>JBBQGU010000403.1:0-2711 GCA_038323315.1 Rhodobacterales bacterium
GCTGAATTCCGGGTCGGCCACCAAGGCGGCATTCAGCGGCGTATCAAAGTACCCCGGCGCCAAACCATTGCATTGTAATCCATATTTCGCCCAATCCGTTGCCATTCCCTTGGTCAGGTTCGCAACCGCCCCCTTGGTCGCCGTATAAGGTGCAATGCCGGGGCGCGCCAAGGCGGTCTGCACCGAACAAATGTTCACAATCTTGCCCGCCCCCCGCTTGATCATGTGCCGCGCCACCGCTTGGCCCACATGAAACACCGAGGCGACGTTGGTTTGCAGCAGGCGCTCAAAGGCATCCGCCGGAAAATCTTCCAAGGGTGTGCGGTACTGCATCCCGGCATTGTTGACCAGAATGTCAATCGGCCCCACCTCCACCTCGAACCCGTCCACCGCCGCCCTGACCTTCAGATGGTCCGTCGCATCAAAAACCAGCAGCCGGACGGCAAATCCCTCACCCGTCAACACCGCCGCCGCCGCCGCCAGTTTGCCCGCATCCCGCCCGTTCAGCACCACCTCAGCCCCCGCCGCAGCCAACCCCCGCGCCAAGGCAAGGCCGATCCCTTGCGAGGACCCGGTGATCAAGGCGCGCTTTCCGGTCAGGTCGAACAGGGTCAGTGACATGATGGCGATCCTTTGGCTCTCGACAGCGCTTTGCGGCTGGGTCTATGTTGCCTTGAACATGCACGCCCCGCCTTGCCCGTCAACCGCAAAGCCCGCGCGGGTGCGGCGCCCCCAAGCCTTGGTCCCACCCATGAAATCCATCGTCCTGCACGCCGCCCTTGACCTTCGCATCGAGGATCAGACGGTGGAAACCCCCGGCCCCGGTCAAGTGCAGGTCAAGGTGGCTGCTGGCGGGATCTGCGGATCAGACCTGCATTACTATACCCACGGCGGCATCGGCGCTGCGATCCGGGTGCGCGAACCCTTGGTTCTGGGGCACGAAGTCTCCGGCCATATCACGGTGTTGGGTGAGGGCGTGACCGGGCTGACGTTGGGTCAATTGGTCGCCATCTCCCCCTCACGCCCTTGCTATACTTGCAAATACTGCCGTCAGGCGCACTACAACCATTGCCTGAACATGCGCTTTTACGGCTCCGCCATGCCTTTTCCACATTCTCAAGGCGCGTTCCAACAGATTCTGGTGGCCGAGGCTGCGCAATGCGTCCCGGCAGATGGCCTGACTGCGGGTGAGGCCGCGATGGCCGAACCGCTCGCCGTCTGCCTGCACGCCGTAAGCCGCGCCGGACCCTTGCTGGGCAAATCGGTGCTGGTGACGGGCTGCGGCCCGATCGGCGTCTTGTGCATTCTGGCCGCCCGCCGCGCCGGGGCCGACCTGATCGTGGCAACCGACCTTGGTGCCTTCACCCTCGCCATGGCCCGCCAAGCGGGGGCCGATGTCGTGATCAACATGGCCGACAATGCCGAAGCCCTGATGGTCTACAGCACCGACAAGGGCAGCTTCGATGTGCTGTTCGAATGCTCGGGCGCGGCTGCGGCCGTTCTGGCGGCGATCCCGGTGCTAAAGCCCGGTGCCACGATCCTGCAACTGGGTCTGGGCGGCGACATGACCCTGCCGGTACAGGTGATCACGGCCAAGGAACTGATCCTGAAGGGGTCCTTCCGCTTTCATAAGGAGTTTGCCACCGGGGTCAGCCTGATGCAAAAGGGCCTGATCGACGTCAAACCCCTGATCACCCACACCTTCGCGCTGGATCAAGCGGTCAAGGCGTTTCAGACGGCAGGCGACCGCACACGGGCGATGAAGGCCCAGATCAGCTTCCAACCCACTTGACTTGGGGCCCCGACTGCCCAAAACGGAGGCTGACCCAACAAAGGTTCCGCCGATGCCCACCCCCAGCCCCACGGGTGCCACGCCCGAGGAAGCCACCGCCTTCCTGACCCGCCACCCCGATGTCGAGGCGATCGACATCGTCCTGACCGACGCCCATGGCATCGGGCGCGGCAAGATCATCCGGCGGCACGAACTGGCAGGCCTGTTCAGCGCCGGGCGCGGCATGCCCGCCTCGCTGTTCGCGCAGGATGTCGAGGGCGATGATGTCGAAGGTGCCTTGGCGACGCAAAACGACAAGGGCGGCGACAGCCGCTGCTGGCCGGTGGCGGGGACGCTGGGCCTGCTTCCCGCCACCGGGCGCGGCGTGGTGCTGGTGACCATGTATGACGCCGCTGGAAACCCCCATCCCAGCGACCCGCGCCACGCCATGATGGCCGGGGTCGCCCGCGCCAAGGCGGCAGGCTTTACCCCCATGGGTGCGATGGAGCTGGAGTTTTACCTCGTCGACCGCGACCGCGACGCCAGCGGCCAGATGCAACCCGCCCGCTATGCCCTGACCTCGCGCCGCAACCGCGCCAGCAACACCATGTCGGTCGATGAGTTGGACGAGATGTCGCCCTTTTTCGACGCCGTCTATGCCGGGGCCAAGGTGCTGGACCTGCCGCTGGAAACGCTGATCTCGGAATACGCCCCCAGCCAGTACGAACTGACCCTGCGCTACCGCGATCTGGCGCGGGCTGCCGACGACATCGTGCTGGCCAAACGCCTGATCCGCGCCACCGCCCGCCGCTTTGGGTTCGAGGCATGTTTCATGGCCAAACCCTTTGGCAACTTGTCAGGCTCCGGCATGCACCTGCATCTGTCGCTGGCGGATGAGGCAGGTGGCAATCTGTTCGCCGACATGGGCGATGGCACCCTG
>JBBQGU010000404.1:0-2624 GCA_038323315.1 Rhodobacterales bacterium
ACCGACAAAATGGCGTCCACCGACATGCCGTAGGAAATCGGCTGACCCGTCTCGCCCCGCACCGGCTCGCCGGTTTCGGGGTTCATGATGATGACTTCCGGCTTCAGGTCGTTGCCCTTGGGGGCAGAACGCCAGTCCGACACGATCTTTTGTGTCATGCCCGTCGCCTCGTCCGTGTCTTCGCGCACCGAGATGCCTGAAACAAGGTCCACAAACCGCGCAACCCCGGCCTTTTCGGCGATGATCGGCAGGGTATAGGGGTCCCATTCGAACAGCTTGGTGCCGCGTTTGACCTGAGTGCCGTCCTTGGCATGCACTTTCGCGCCATAGGTCAGCTTGTGCACCGCACGGTCCTGCCCGGCGTCATCGACGATGGCGATGGACATGTTGCGGCCCACCACGATCTGCTCGTCGTTGGCATTGGCCAGCAGGTTGCCATTGCGGAACTCGATCCGGCCCTCTTGGCTCGCTTCCAGGAAGGACTGCTGCCCGCCCTGCGCGATGCCGCCGATGTGGAACGTCCGCATCGTCAGCTGTGTGCCGGGTTCACCGATGGACTGTGCGGCGATGATCCCGACTGCTTCACCCTGGTTGACCAAGGTGCCGCGCGCAAGGTCACGACCATAGCACATGGCGCAAACGCCCTCCTCCGCCTCGCAGGTCAGCGGGGAACGGATGCGGGCGCTTGCCACAGCGGCCTGATTGATCAGGTCGGCGCGGCGTTCGTCGATCAACTCGCCACGCGCGACGATGACCTGGGTCGTGCCCGGCACGCAGATGTCATCCGCAGCCACCCGGCCCAGCACACGCTCGGCCAGCGACTGCACCACTTCTCCGTCATTCACGGCAACATCGGCAGTGATGGCGTTGTCCGTGCCGCAATCATGGCTGCGCACGATGCAATCCTGCGCCACGTCGACCAGACGCCGCGTCAGATAGCCCGAGTTCGCCGTCTTCAACGCCGTATCCGCAAGGCCCTTGCGCGCCCCGTGGGTCGAGTTGAAGTATTCCAGAACCGTCAAGCCTTCCTTGAAGTTCGAGATGATCGGCGTTTCGATGATCTCGCCATTCGGCTTGGCCATCAGACCGCGCATACCGCCCAACTGCTTCATCTGGGCCGGCGATCCCCGCGCGCCAGAATGCGACATCATATAAACCGAGTTCGGCTCCATTTCCGCACCCGCATCGGTATAATGCACGGCAGAAATCGAGGCCATCATGTCGGCGGCCACCTTGTCGGAACACTTGGACCAGGCATCGACCACCTTGTTGTACTTTTCGCCTTGGGTGATCAGGCCGTCCATATACTGTTGTTCGAACTCTTTCACATGGTCGCGGGTGTCGTTGACGATCGGCCATTTGGTGTCGGGGATCAGCATGTCGTCCTTGCCGAACGAGATGCCCGCCTTGAACGCCTCACGAAAGCCCAGACCCATGATCTGGTCACAGAAAATTACCGACTCTTTCTGGCCGCAATAACGGTACACAGTGTCGATGACGGTCTGCACGTCCTTTTTCCGCAAGAGCCGGTTGACCAGATCAAACGGCGCCTTGGCGTTCAAGGGCAGCAGGCTGCCCAGACGCAGACGGCCAGCGGTGGTGTCAAACCGCTTCCAGACAATGTTGCCTTCCTCATCCACCTGCCGGATGCGGGCCTTGATCTTGGCATGCAAATGCAGCGAGCCTGCCGCCATGGCATGCTCGACCTCTTCAACATCGGTGAAAGCCATGCCTTCGCCGACCATGCCCTTACGTTCCATGGTGGTATAGTACAGGCCCAACACCATATCCTGCGACGGCACAATGATCGGCGCGCCGTTGGCGGGCGACAGAACGTTATTGGTCGACATCATCAAGACACGCGCCTCAAGCTGGGCTTCCAGCGAGAGGGGGACGTGCACGGCCATCTGGTCGCCGTCAAAGTCGGCGTTGAAGGCCGAACAAACCAACGGGTGCAGCTGGATCGCCTTGCCTTCGATCAGGATCGGCTCGAACGCCTGAATCCCCAACCGGTGCAGCGTCGGCGCACGGTTCAACAGAACCGGGTGTTCGCGGATGACCTCATCCAGAATATCCCAAACCTCGGGACGTTCCTTTTCCACCAGCTTCTTGGCTTGCTTGACGGTCGAGGACAGGCCCTTGGCTTCCAGGCGGCTGTAGATGAACGGCTTGAACAGTTCGAGCGCCATCTTCTTCGGCAACCCGCACTGGTGCAGCTTCAATTCCGGCCCGGTCACGATGACCGAACGGCCCGAAAAGTCGACCCGCTTGCCCAGAAGGTTCTGGCGGAACCGGCCCTGCTTGCCCTTCAGCATGTCGGACAGCGACTTCAGCGGGCGCTTGTTGGTGCCGGTGATGACGCGACCGCGACGGCCGTTGTCGAACAGCGCGTCCACAGCTTCCTGCAGCATCCGCTTTTCGTTGCGCACGATGATGTCGGGCGCGCGCAGTTCGATCAGCCGCTTCAGACGGTTGTTGCGGTTGATGACCCGGCGATAGAGGTCGTTCAGGTCGGACGTGGCAAAGCGGCCGCCATCCAGCGGGACCAGCGGGCGCAGTTCCGGCGGAATGACCGGAAGAACGGTGAGAACCATCCACTCGGGGCGGTTGCCGGATTCGAGGAA
>JBBQGU010000405.1:0-2579 GCA_038323315.1 Rhodobacterales bacterium
GGTATCGGTGGATGACCTGCTGGTCGCGGAAAGCCTGGACAAGGACCAAAAGGCCGTGCTGGAGGCGTACCGGATGTTCGCCCATTCGCGCGGCTGGCTGCGCCGGATGGAGGAGGACATCCAGCGGGGTTTGTCCGCCGAGGCTGCCGTGGAAAAGGAGCAGTCGGCGACACGGTCGCGGCTGGAACAGGTGCCGGACGCCTATCTGCGCGAACGGTTGCAGGATCTGGACGATCTGTCCAACCGCCTGTTGCGCATCCTGACCGGTCAAGGTGCCGATACCGGTGCCGAGATGCCGGAAAACCCGGTGCTGGTGGCGCGCAATATCGGCCCCGGCGAGTTGCTGGAATATGGCCGCAAGCTGAAAGGCGTCGTGCTGGAGGAAGGCTCGGTCGGCAGTCATGCCGCGGTGGTGGCGCGGGCTTTGGCGATCCCTTTGGTGATCTATGCCAAGGGTATCACGGGTGAGGCGCTGAATGGCGATGCGATCCTGGTCGATGGCGATCAGGGGCTGGTGCATCTGCGCCCGGATGAGGCGGTGGCGCGCGGGTTCGGCGACAAGATCGCCATGCAGACCGAGGCGCAGAAACGCTATTTGGGCCTGCGCGACCTGCCTGCGACCACACTGGATGGCGTGACGGTCGATCTGTACATGAATGCAGGGTTGATGGCCGATCTGCCCTCGCTGGTCGGGTCGGGGGCATTGGGGGTCGGGCTGTTCCGCACCGAATTGCAATTTCTGGTCCGCAACAAGATGCCGCAACGGGGCGAACTGGTCCTGCTGTATGCCCGTGTGATGGACGCCGCTCAGGGCCGCCCGGTGGCGTTTCGCACGCTGGATATCGGGTCGGACAAGGTGCTGCCCTATATGAAGCCCAACGACGAGCCGAACCCGGCAATGGGCTGGCGGGCGATCCGGGTGGGTCTGGACAAGCCGGGCGTGCTGCGAATGCAGTTGCAGGCGTTGTTGCGGGCGGCGAACGGGCGGCCGTTGCAGGTGATGTTCCCGTTCATCAGCGAGTTCGGCGAGTTTCAGGCCGCACGGTCCCATGTCCTGCGCGAGGTTCACCGCGAGCGGAGCCTGGGCCATAAGGTGCCCGCCGAGCTGGAGATTGGCGCGATGCTGGAGACGCCGAGCCTGGCCTATGCGCCGGATGCGTTCTTTCAACTGGCCGATTTCATATCGATCGGCGGCAATGATCTGAAGCAGTTCTTCTTTGCCGCCGACCGCGAGAATGAGCGGGTGCGCAAGCGGTACGACGTGCTGAATCTGTCGTTTCTGACCTTTCTGGATCATATCGTGGCCCGCTGCGCCCCCTATGACACCAGGCTGAGTTTCTGTGGCGAGGATGCCGGGCGTCCGGTCGAAGCGGTTGCCTTTGCCGCCTTGGGCCTGCGCAGCCTGTCGATGCGTCCCGCCTCGATCGGCCCAGTCAAGGCGTTGCTGCGGTCGGTCGATCTGGGGCAGGCGCGCGTGGTGATCGATCAGGCAAGGGCCGCCGGGTCCGAGACGGCGCGACCGGCGTTGATGGAATGGTTGTCGCGCAGGGGGTAAGGTTTGCGGGCGACTTTGGCACCTGCGCGGACCGAACCTTTAGCCGCCCTGCAACAACAGCGCGGTACCGATGCCGCCCGCCGACGCAATGGCGGCCAGTCCGTAACCGCCTTGCAGCGCATGGAACAGCCGCACGGCCAGAATGGCCCCGGATGCGCCAATCGGGTGGCCCCTAGCCAAGGCCCCTCCCCCCGGATTGACCACAGCCGGATCAATCCCCATGCCACGGATACAGGCCAAGGCCTGCACGGCATAGGCCTCCATCACCTCGGCCACCTGCAAATCCTGGGGTGTCAGACCCGCCCGCTGCATCACCTCGGCAATGGCGACCAGCGGGGCCAGACCGGGCGCCTCGGGCCGCCCGCCGCGCGTCGCCCCCCCGGCAATCCGGGCGCGGCGCAGGCCTTGCGCCCGCGCTTCGGACACCACCACCACAAAGGCCGCTGCATCCGCCGCCACCGCTGTCGTGGCGGTGGTCACGGACCCGGCCAGCACCTTGGCCCGGCCCGCCACCGCAATCGTCAGTCCCCGCGCAAAGGCATCGCGGTCGCAGCCGCGCAGTGCCACGATTTCCCCGGCGAAATCCGCCCGCAGCGCCTTGGCATGGCTTTGCACCGCCCAGGCGTCCTGTTCGGCCCGCGTGATCCCCAATTGGTCTGCCAAAGCCGCCGCCGCGTCGTGCATATCAGGGTCGCGGTCGGCCCAAGGCGTGAACGGGGGCCGGTCATATTCCACCGCCGCCCCACCTGCCGGATCGGTTCTGAACCGCAGCGGACGGCGGCTGTAACTTTCCACGCCACCCGCCACCACAACCTCGGCAGCGCCGCTGTCGATCAAAGCCCGCGCCAGCAACACGGCATCCAGGCCCCCCGCGCACTGCCGGTCAATCGTCAGCCCCGCCACCCGGTCCGGCAACCCCGCCGCCAGACTGACCAACCGCGCCACATTGCCGCCGCCGCCGAGGGCGTTGGACAGGACCACCTCGTCGACCTGCGCAGGTGCAATCCCGGCATCCGCCAGACAG
>JBBQGU010000406.1:0-2565 GCA_038323315.1 Rhodobacterales bacterium
ATCACCGACCGCAACGACCTGGACGATCAGTTGTTCGCCACATTCTCGATGTGCCGCGATCTGATCCGGCAGACCCCGGTGCAGGCCGAAAACCGCGAGGATCTGCGGGCGGCCCCGGCGCGGGCCTCGGGTGGGGTGATATTCACCACCATTCAGAAGTTCGCACCGGAAAAGGACCAGGCGTATCCGGCGCTGACCGACCGGCGCAACGTGGTGGTGATGGCCGATGAGGCGCACCGCAGCCAGTATGGGTTCAGGGCATGGATCGAGAAGGGTGGCGACATTGCTTACGGGTTCGCCAAGCACATGCGCGACGCCCTGCCCAACGCCTCGTTCATCGGGTTCACGGGCATACCGATTGAGGCGACGGATGTGAACACTCCGGCGGTCTTTGGCCACCGAATCGCCGTTTACGACATCAGCCGTGCTGTTGAGGATGGGGCCACGGTGCCGATCTACTACGAAAGCCGCTTGACGAGGCCGAGGCTGTCGCCGTTCTGCTGGAGCGTCTGGATGTAGTGCGGGCGATGTTTCACGGCTTTGACTATTCGAAAGGCGTACTCGGATCACCACATGATCGACTGGTTGCGCTGGCTGGAGCGCTCGACTGGATTCTGGCCCGGCAGGATGAGCGGGCGCGAAAAGAGACCGACAAGGACGCCAGGCAACGCGCCCTCCGTCGGTATCCAGACGCAGTTCTGGCCCGGTCAAAGGCCTTTGCCTTATGTGCTGCCAGCGATGCCGCCCAAGAAGTAAGGGACGAGGTCGGGTTCCTGCAGACCGTGCGCGCGGCGATGACGAGGGCCGCCGACTCCTCTGGGCGATCAGGTGCCGACCGTGACCTCGCCATCCGACAGATCGTCAACGGTGCGGTCGCATCAACGGAGATCGTCGATATTCTTTCGGCTGCCGGGCTTTCGACGCCAGATATTTCGATCCTGTCAGATGAATTTTTGGCTGAGGTCGGGCAGATGGAAAAAAAGAATCTCGGGCTTGAAGCCTTGAGGAAACTATTGGGCGACGAAATCCGGTCCCGCAGTCGTTCCAATGTGGTTGAGACCCGGAGTTTTCGGAGCGACTGGACGAAGCCATCGCGCGCTACCACAACAACGCCATCAGCACGGTCGAAGTGTTGCAAGAACTGATCGCGTTGGCCAAAGAATTGCGTGCCGCTCGCACCCGTGGTGAGGACTCAGGGTTGACGCCGGAAGAGGGCGCCTTCTATGACGCCCTGGCTGACAATGAGAGCGCGGTCCGGGTCATGGGCAATGACCAGCTCAAGATCATCGCCCACGAACTGCTGGTGGGCTTGAAAGCCAACGTCAGCATCGACTGGGCGCACCGTGACAGCGCCAGGGCTCGCCTGCGCGTGCTGGTCAAGCGCATCCTACGGAAATATGGCTATCCCCCTGATTTGGAGGACGCAGCCATGCGTGGAGTGCTGGCGCAGGCTGTAGCGTTGTTGTCGGGGATGGCTTTTAAGTGCGCGCGCTGGTTGGTTGAAGCATCCCTGAGCATTCAAGCGTTTTCCAGGCGTTTGCCATAGCAGATCAGTTGTTCGATCGAGGCCATGACGAAATGGATGGCGGGCAGATTCGAAGACTACAGCACTAGCCCACCATCCTTGTCGCCCGCATCATAAAGCTGCATCACGCGGACGCCGTAACCAACAAGGTCCGGGGCGAGCAGAAAGCCTGCGCAGCCTCCGACCAGGCACTCCAGCATCTCGACCCCACCGCGACCGTTGAAAACCTTGAAATCCGGGCCTGCGGTCTGGATCAGGCTGCCGGCATCCACGGCCGAGGCTTCTGATTTGATCAGGGTGAAATTGGAATTTTCGCGGCGCAGCGTCTGGATATCCGCCTCGGAAAGGCCGCGCCCAAGGTATTGCGGCGCATTTTGGATGGCGATGGGCAGGGGGTGGACCTCATCACACGACCAAAGAAACGCAGGTATTCGGCGGCGTCATAATTGCCCACGGCGGGCGGTTGCAGGATCAGCCAATCCGCTCCGGCCTGTTCGGCATGGGCAACCATCGCGATCTGTTCGGCCACTGATTGTCCGGAAATCGTGACACCGAGGGGAACTTTGCCCGCAACGTCCCCGGCCACCCAATCAATCAGGGTGCAGCGTGCGGCGAATGTCAGCTTGGCCATCTCGGTTGAAGGCCCAGGACGGCCATGCCTGCCACCCCGGCCTTCAGGCACAGCGCAAACTGATGGCGCATCGCCTCGCGGTCAAGGCGTTTTTCGGCGTTGAAAAAGGCGCAAAGGATGGCATCGACGCCGCGCCGCATCAGTGGCTTTCCCGTGGCACTGCAGCACCCCGCCGCCCCACCAGAAAATCGAAATCCGCCCCCAGATCGGCACCTTGGACATGGGTTACATAAAGGGTTTCATACCCACCGCGATACACACGCGGTTCGGGGGCCCAGGCAGCAGCGCGGGCGGCCAGTTCTTCAGGCGACACGTGCAGTTCCAGACGGCGGGCCGCGACATTCAGGCTGATCTCGTCGCCGGTCCGGACCAATGCCAGCGGGCTGCCCTCGGTCGCCTCGGGGGCGAC
>JBBQGU010000407.1:0-2539 GCA_038323315.1 Rhodobacterales bacterium
GTTGGGGGCGGTCTGGCAGGCGATTTGCGATAGGGTGCAATCGCCCCAAGGGTCGGGATGCAGGGCGGTGGACAGGCCCATATCGCCCGCAAATGCGGCTGCCGATTGGTCCATCACGGTCGCAGCCCCGGCCTTCAGCCCAAAGCGCCCGATCAGGGGTTTGCCCGCCTGCCCGGACGGGACATGTCTGGCGCGGCCCGAAATGCCGTCGGTTTTCGTGTCGTCCGGGTCTTCCTGTGCCAGGATATTTGCCGGCGGGATCGCCTCCGGCAGGCCCAGCCCGATCATCTGGGGCGCGAGGCGGGGCGAGAGCATCAGGTCGGATTGCAGGGGGCCGTAAGCCGGGTCTGATATGGCGTAGGTGGGCACCCGCAATGAGGCGGTTTCGCCGTTCATCTGCAAGGTTCGTTCGGTGTAGGTGACGGTCATTCTGCCCTCGGCCGGGACCGAGGTGGGGGAGAAGGTCTGCAACTGCGCGCCATAGGTCGGCTCGGGGATCGTGGCGATCCAGTCGGTGATGTCGGCGGGTACAGGCTCGCCCGGCACCGACAGGCGCAGGAACAGCGAGACCGGACCCTTAGCCGGCGCTGGCACATGGCCGCGCCCGTCCTTCAGGTGGCAATCCTGACAGCCGCCCGCGTTGAACAGCGGCCCCAACCCGTCGGAGGCCAAGGTCGAGGCGGGGGCGGCCACCCATGTCTTGGTGAACAGGGCATTGCCAAGGTCGAAATCCATCTGGCGGTCAAACGGCATGTTGGCCGAGTATTGCGATAACACATCGGGGCCCGGCCGGACGCGGACGGTGGCGGCCCCGGCAGGCTTGGCCTCGAACGGTTCGGGTTTGGTGAAATCCCTGGTCGCGGCCACGACGGCGGCGATGCGCGCAGCCTCGGCCACGGTGCGGGGTACGACGGCAAGCGGGCTGTCGGTCCGGGTGTCCGCCAGCCCGGGCATCGTCATCAGCGACAGGGCAAAAACGGCGCGCAGCATCTACTGGAAAACAGCGATGGGGTTGTCCAGGCTGTCGGACCCCTCAAAACCAAGGGCATTGAGACCCAGGGCTGCCATGGCGCGCTGGACCGAGGCGGTTTGCGTGACAAGGGCGTCGACGGTGCCCATGATCAGCGCCTCGCCCTCCGCATTGCCGGGGCTCAGCATCTGGTCATAGGCCATGCCACTGTCAGCGCGAGTTTTCAGGGCGGTCATCGTGGCGGCAAGCTCGGCCTGCAGTTGCGCGTCCACCGCAGGGTCGGCGGCGGCGACCAGATCCGACAGCGAGGGGCCGGTGATCACGGTGCCATCGGTGCGTGTATAGCGGCCCAGATAGACGTTCCGGATGCCCAGACCGTCGTAGTAATGGCTTCTGTGGTTGCCGCCTGTATTGCAAGCGCTTTGTACTTCTTGAACGTGTGATCGATTGCGGTCTTCTGTCAGGTCTACAAATGCGGCCTTTCAGACGCCGCTGGCCGGTATGGTGATCAGCGGACCACGTCCAAATCTGGTATTCGAGCTATTTGGAATGCTCTTGCCGAAACGCTGGTTTTCTTGGTCCGGATCTGATCGATCATTCGCCCATTCGGTTCATAGCTTTCTCACACCCCCCGTCACCGCCACCTGGTTTAGATGCGCTGCATGAGGGTTATGCAGCGCCCGCCAGGGCCGGAGTCCGATAATCTTCTTGTTTTGTCAGCATGGCCCAGACTGCCCGCGCCATCTTGTTTGCCAGCGCTATTGCGACAAGCATGCGCGGCTTCCTCGGCAGCATGCGGGCAAGCCAAGAGCCCTCAGCGATTGACTTGCGCCCCATCCAACCCGATCTCGACATCGCACCAAGGATGAGCAAACGACGGATATCGGCCTGCCCAGCCTTCGAAACACGTCCGAGCCTTTCCCTTCCACCTGACGAATGTTGCCTCGGAACAAGTCCCAGCCATGCCGCGAAGTCACGACCGCACCGGAAATTTATCATCTCAGGAGCAAATGCCTCCATCGCCAGAGCAGTCAGGGGCCCGACGCCCGGCATTGTCTGTAGACGGCGAGGCACCTGCGCCGCAGCAGTCACTTCGGTGGCTTTTTTCGTCTTGGCTGCGATCCGCACCGTCTTTTCTGAGATCTGTTGCAAAAGGTCCTTGCATTCCTCGCGCACCAGGTCCGGCAAATCGCGTTCCGGCTCATTAAGGATCGCTTCAATGCGTTTGATGTTACTGATGCCTTGCGGAGCTATATGACCGTATTCATACAGGACCGCCCGCAGAGCGTTCACAAGCTCGGTGCGCTGATGCACCAAGCGTTCCCGCGCCCGAAAAATGCGTGATAGCCGGTGGCGACATTCGCCTCGGCCCCGCCGGCCTGTTGCAGGGTGCCTGACAGCAGGGCCGGGGTGATCCGGGTGGCGTCGATGGTCTGGCCCGAGATGGTCAGGGTCGTGTTGGCTACGACATTCAGGTTGGACAGCGGATTTTCCTCGGACTGGCCATAGGCGGGGTCGACATAGTCGATCAGGCCTTCGTCCAGCGGCCAGGCGTTCACCCTCCCCTCC
>JBBQGU010000408.1:0-2537 GCA_038323315.1 Rhodobacterales bacterium
CGGTACGGATGTTCATCAACTGTGCGCCTTGGCGCAGGTAGGCGTAGAAGATGGCCACGATGGGCACCGCAAGGGGCCTGCTGCGGGCGACGATGGCAACCAGAATGCCCTCGAACGCCAGACCGCCTTCGAACATGACGGTCAGCTTGCCGAAGCTTTGGCCCTGCACGAACATCGCGCCCAGCATGCCGCCCAGCGCCCCCGCCGCCGTCATGGCCGACACCATGATGAAGGTGGCATTGATCCCGGCATATTCGGCAAAGCGCGCATTATGGCCGACCAGCCGCAGTTTCAGGCCCCATGCGGTACGGTACAGCGCAAACCACACCAGAACCGTGGCCGCCAAGGCAAGGATCAGGCCCAGATCGATCCGCGTGCCCGGCACAAGGGCCGGAAATATCGCTTCCTTGGGAAACTTCAGCGTGGTCAGCACGCCGGGCTTTTCGCGCAGATATACGCGTACCAGCACATTGCACAACTCGATCGCGATATAGTTCAGCATCAAGGATGAGACGATTTCGTTCGCCCCCAGTTTTGCCTTGGCAATACCGGGCAAAAAGCCCCAGAACGCCCCCGCCAGCATCGCCGCCAGTATGCCCAGCGGGATTGCGGCAAAGGTCGGGCCAACCGGCGACAGCGCCACCCAGGCCGAGGCGAGTGCGCCGACATAAATCTGGCCCTGCACCCCGATGGCGAACTGACGCGCCTGAAACACCAGCGAAAAGGCAAGACCGGTGACGGTCAGCTTGGCCACATCGTCAAACCACAGCCCGATGGTGCGCGGTTTGGAGGCGGGGGCGGTCAGCAGGGTGTTCAGCGCCTCGGCCGGGGTGTTCGAGGTCAGGACGACGACAAGGGTCGTGACGATCACGGCGACGGCGATGGCAACGGCGGCGCGCAGCACCTCGGCGCGAAAGGCGGTCCAGCGGGTGGCGGGGGTGGTCATCGCAGGGCCACCTTCATGTCATCGGGGGTTTGCGTGGTCAGGCCCAGCATGTAGCTGCCCAGGGTCTCGGGCGTCAGATCCGGCTGGTTCAGAAAGGCCGCCACGACACGGCCGCGATAGAACACGATCAGACGGTCGGACAAAGCGAGGAGTTCGGACAGATCGGCGGAACTGAGCAGCACCGCCGCGCCCGCATCGCGCGCATCGGTCAGGGACCGCCAGATGAATTGCGTGGCGCCCAGATCGACACCCCGCGTCGGTTGGCTGACCAGCAGCAAGCGGGGCTGTTCGGCCAGTTCCCGCGCCACGACGATCTTTTGCATGTTGCCGCCTGACAGCGTGCCAACCGTCTGACCCGGACCGCCCGTGCGCACGGAAAATCGTTGGATCAGGGCCAGAGCGTTGGCGGTGATCGCTGGCAGATTCAGCAGGCCCCGGCGCACATAGCGACCATCGCCGAGTTTGGTCGCCACAAGGTTTTCCGCGACACTGGCACCGCCCGCCAGTCCTTGGGCAATCCGGTCTTCGGGGATGTTCGCCACGCCAAGGGCGCGGCGGTCCAGAACCGACAGATCGTTCAGGCTGACGCCGTTCAAGACGACATGGCCCTGCGCAATCGGCACGGCACCGGAAATCGCATCCAGCACGGCGGCCTGGCCATTGCCCTCGACCCCGACCAGCCCGACGATTTCACCGGCATGAACCCGCAGGTCAAGGTCCTGAACCAGCAGGTGTTCCCGTTGGCCGTGGACGCACAGGCCCTTGATGTCACAGGCCATATCGCCCGAGGTTGCGGCGCGGTCGACCCGCAACGTCACGTCGCGTCCGACCATCATCGTGGCGATGGACTGTTCGGTGACGTCGTGGCTGTTGACCTGACCCACCGTTTTGCCCGCCCGCATCACCGTGATGCGGTCCGATATGGCCAGCACCTCGGGCAGTTTATGCGCGATAAAGATCACCGTGCGCCCCTGTGCGACCAAGGCGCGGACGGCGACGAACAGTTCCTCGACCTCTTGCGGGGCCAGAACGGCGGTCGGCTCGTCCAGGATCAGGATGCGGGCGTCGCGGTACAGCGCCTTCAGGATCTCGACGCGCTGCTGCTGGCCGACCGGCAGTTGGCCGACGGCAGGCAGGGGGTCGACATGCAGGCGGAACCGCGCAGACAGGTCGCGCACCTGTTCGATGGCGCGTTTGCGGTCGAATTTGACGCCGTTGCGCGGTTCAGACCCCAGCACCACGTTTTCATAGACCGAAAACGACGGCACCAAAGAAAAGTGCTGGAATACCATGCCGATGCCTGCGTCAATCGCCTCGCGCGGGTTGGCAAAGCGGACGGGTTTGCCGTCCAGCGTCAGGTCGCCCGCATCGGGTTGTTCGATGCCGAACAGGATCTTCATCAGCGTCGATTTGCCCGCACCGTTTTCGCCGACGACGGCGTGAACCTCGCCCGCGGCAATGGTCAGGTTTACGGCATCATTTGCCACGACGCCGCCCGGATAGGTTTTGCTGATGCGGGTGGCTTGCAATAGCGCCATGGTCATCCTTCCCAAAGGGTTGGCGCCGCCGTCGGGCGGCGCCACAGCGCCTT
>JBBQGU010000409.1:0-2517 GCA_038323315.1 Rhodobacterales bacterium
CGGGAGGATTGGGATTTTGCGGCCTCGGTCGGGATCAGGATCATTCCGATCGGCGAGTTTCATGCGCGGGGGGCCGATCATGTCATGGCAGAGGCGCGCGAGATCGTCGGGCAGAGCGAGACCTATGTGACCTATGACATCGATTTCGTCGATCCGACCTTTGCGCCGGGCACCGGGACGCCCGAGGTGGGCGGGCCGTCGAGTTGGCAGGCCTTGCAGGTGGCGCGGGGCTTGCGCGGGCTGAATGTGGTCGGGGCCGATCTGGTCGAGGTGTCGCCGCCCTTTGATATGGCCGGCGGCACGGCTTGGCTGGGGGTGTCGCTGATGTTCGAGATGCTGTGTGCGATGGCGGAACGGGTGAAGTAGTCGCGTGACTTGCATGGGTTGGAGCGGAGCGGGGGCGATATGACGGGCATGATAGTTGCAGACATGATCATAGTGGGTGCGCGCGTGCTGACGATGGATGAGGGACGGCCAAGGGCCGAGGCCGTCGCCGTCGCCGGGGGGCGGATCATGGCGGTGGGCAGTGACGCCGAGGTGATGGCGCTGCGGGCGCCTGCGACTGTGGTCGTGCAGGCCGGGGGTCGGACGCTGCTGCCGGGCTTTGTCGAAAGCCACATGCATCTGTTTGGCGGGGTGGAGTTGCAGCATTTGCAGCTGACCGGCGTCAAGGGCATGGCGGCGCTGACGGCGGCCTTTGCGGGCTTTGCCGCTGCCAACCCCGATGCGCGGGTCTTGATGGCCGAGGGGGTGGATTACGGCATTCTGGGCCGTCCCATAACGCGGGCCGATCTGGATGCCGTGCTGGCCGACCGGCCGATTGCGATGCGGGCGATGGATCATCACACGGTCTGGGCCAACACGGAATGTCTGCGGCAAGCCGGGCTGCTGCACGGCGCTGCGATGCCTGCGGGGCACGAGGTGGTGATGGGGCCGGACGGGCTGGCCAGCGGCGCGCTGCTGGAGTTCGAGGCGTTCGACGCCGTGCTGACTTTGGCCGGGGTTGCGAGGATGTATGTCGGCATCGCGCGGGGCCTGGACCCCGAGGGGCCGGTGACTGCTGCCGAGCGCGAAATCGACAAGGCGCATATTGCGCGGGGCATGCGGCATTGCGCGGCCTTTGGCTGCACCAGTTTGGTCACGATGGACGGCAACCCGTATACGTTGTCGTTGCTGACCGAGATGGAGGCCGAGGGGCGCATGTTGCAGCGGGTCAAGGTGCCGTTCCACCTGAAGCCCGAAATGGCGTTAAGCGTGCTTGATAAGGCGTCGGAGATGGCGTCGGTGCAGACGGACTGGGTGCGGTCGGGTTTTGTGAAGATGTTCATGGACGGCGTGGTCGACAGCCGGACCGCCTATATGACCGAGGATTATCCCGGAACGACCGAGCGGGGCACGCCGCTGTATGAGGCGGAGCGGTTCAAGGTGGTTTGCACCGAGATCGACCGGCGCGGGTTGCAGATCGCCGTACATTGCGTGGGCGACGGGGCGGTGCATGCCACGATCAACGGCTATGAGGCGGCAGGTCTGGCCAACGGGTTCCGGGACATGCGGCACCGGATCGAGCATATCGAGCTGATCGTGCAGGCGGATATACCCCGGTTGGGGGCATTGGGGATCACGGCCTCGGTCCAGCCTTCGCATGCGCCCGGCGCGATGGATTTCCCGCTGGATGCGATGGAGACGGTGATCGACCGCGCGCGGTGGGGGCAAGCCTATCTGTGGCGGACATTGCGGGATGCGGGGGCAAAGCTGGCGTTTGCCAGCGATTGGCCGGTCAGCGATGTGGCGGTGATGCGGAGCATACAGGCGCAGATGACGCGGTTGCCCTATGAGGGCGCTGCGGATGAGCGGTTGAGCCTGATGGACACGCTGTACGCCTATACCGCAGGGGGGGCCTGGGCCGCGCATATGGAGGGTTTGACCGGGCGGCTGGTGCCGGACCTGGCGGCCGATCTGGTGCTGATCGACGGGGATATCGAGGCGGTGCCTGTCGGCGACCTGGGTCAGACGGGAATCGCGATGACGGTTGCGGGGGGGCGGGTCACCTATCGCCGCGAGGGATTCGCGTGATTTGGACGGATTCCGGTTCTGAACTGCTGCAAAGTCGGGCAGGGCCGGGTTCGGACACGAAAAAAACCCAGTAAAAATTGGGAGTTTCAAAAAATCGTCACAATCTCTTCTTTTTCCTCTTGCGGGTTTTTGGTTGTGGACCTAAACACCGCCTCACCGAAGCGGAAACGGACTGCGGCGCTCTGGAGACGGGGTGTGACGGGCCGGGGCTGCTGGGGGAGGCGGTGGAAGCTGCCGACGGAATATCTGGATGCACGGTGGCAGATGAGCCCGAAGTTGGGGTTGTCTGGTGTTTTGTGTCTTCGCTCTTTGAAAATTGAATTGTTGAAGGGATATGTGGGCGGTTTGGACGCATCGGCGTCAAAACTGACACATATCGGGCTCCTAGGGGAGTTGGTGCAAACCAACCGACCGATGATGGAGTTGAAAGCTTCACGGTTTGTG
>JBBQGU010000410.1:0-2508 GCA_038323315.1 Rhodobacterales bacterium
TGCCGAGGTCGAATCCTTGGCGTCATGACCGCACATCGCACCCAGCATGATCGCCGCATCCCGCACCGATTTGGTCATCGGCCCCGCCTGATCCAGGGATGAGGCAAACGCCACCACGCCCCAGCGACTGACCCGCCCATAGGTCGGCTTGATCCCGACGATTCCGGTAAACGCCGCCGGTTGCCGGATCGAGCCGCCGGTATCCGTCCCCGTCGCCGCCAGACACAGATCCGCCGCCACCGCCGCCGCCGACCCGCCCGACGACCCGCCGGGCGTCAAAGACCGGTCGTCGACCTTCCACGGATTGATCACATCGCCATAACACGACGTCTCATTGCTGGACCCCATGGCGAACTCATCCATGTTCAATTTGCCCAGCATCACAGCACCCGCGCCAAACAGCTTGGCCGTCACGGTCGATTCGTATTCGGGCTTGAACCCGCGCAGAATGTGCGACCCCGCCTGCGACGCCACCCCCTTGGTGCAAAACAAATCCTTGATCCCCACCGGAATCCCGCACATCGACGGCGCCTCACCCGCCGCCAGCCGTCCATCCGCCGCCCGCGCCTGATCCAGCGCAATATCCGGCGTCCTGTGCACAAACGCGTTCAGCCCGTCGCCCGCATCCATCGCCACCATGCACGCCATGGTCAGATCGACCGCCGACAATTGCCCCTTGCGCAGCGCATCCCGTGCGCCGGCAATCGTCATCTCATTCGGGTTCATTCCACCACCTTCGGCACGGCAAAGAAACCTTCCCGCGCATCCGGCGCATTGGCCAGCACCGCGCGCTGAATGTTCCCATCCGTCACCACATCCGCGCGCCGCTTCAACCGCATCGGCGTGACGCTGACCATCGGCTCGATCCCGGTCACATCGACCTCGGTCAACTGCTCCATGAACCCCAGGATGCCCGACAACTGCCCTGCCAGCTTGGGCAGATCAGCCTCGTCGACCCGGATACGGGCCAGCTTGGCGACACGACGCGCCGTATCAATGTCGATGGACATGGGGGTTGCTCCAGCAGATACCGCACCCCGTTTAGCCGCGCCGCACGCCCGTCGCAAGCCTTCGACAAACATCGCCCTAGATAACCCGCATCACCTTCCGTCCTAACCGTGCCACACACCCCAAGGAGACCCAAATGCACATCATCTGGCTCGGCCATTCCGGCTTTCGCATCGAGATCGAAGGTGCCGTCCTGCTGATCGACCCCTGGTTGACCGGCAACCCCCTGTTTCCTGCCGACCAGCGGGACGCCGCGATCAGCGGTGCAACCCATATCCTGCTGACCCACGGCCACAGCGACCATACCGGCGATGCGGTCGCCATCGCCAAGGAACTGGGCCTGTCCATCGCCGGGATCTACGACCTCGTAGGCCATCTGGCCGCCAAGGACGGCGTCCAGATCACGGGCTTCAACAAGGGCGGCACCATCGACTGCAACGGGGCCAAGGTGACGCTGGTCAACGCCTGCCACTCCTCCTCGGCGGATGGCGTGGCCCTGGGGTCGGAATGCGGCTTCATGATCGCAGGCGAGGGCCATGTGATCTATCTGTCCGGCGACACCGACATCATGGCCGACATGGACTGGATGGGCGATTATCACAAACCCGACATCGGCATCCTGTCGGCGGGCGGCCATTACACCATGGATATGGCGCGCGCCGTCTATGCCGCCAAACGCTACTTCAACTTCACCACCGTCATCCCCTGTCACTATCGGACGTTCGGGGTCCTTGAACAGAACGCCGATGTGCTGCAAGCCGGTCTGCCGGGTGTGAATGTGATCGAGCCGCAGGTTCTGCAGCCGATAACCCTGTAAGCCGAAACAGTCGGGGCGCTCAGCCCCTCTGTCAAACGCCTCGGGCCTGTCAGCCGGGCAATGTCATATCCTGGGCCCTGCCCAATCACGAAAACTGCCCGATGGAGGCGCTATGGACGCTATCACTGTCTTCCGAGTGCAGGAGGTTACTTTTGAACCTTACCTCGACAAGGACGATCAACCAGAACTGGGCGCCGCCCGCATGATCGGCCGCAGCAACAGCAGCAGCCGATCATGCGGCGTTGTGGTGTATGACAGGCTGACCGTCGACTGGGACCTGCCGTTTGACGAGATGATACCGGTCATCTCGGGTGCGATGTCCGTGGTTTGCCAAGGTGCCACACACAATCTGGGTCAAGGCGATGTCGCCTGGTTCCCGGCGCACCCCCCCGAGCCAAATTGTGCCCGAACGCGTCGTGGTCAACTATGCCACCTGGCCCATCCCCTGAACCGCTGGCCTAGAACACCGCCTCAACCGCCTTTTGCAACCGTGCCACGGTCGCCGGCACATCAACCAGCTTGTCCAACCCGAACAGCCCCAGCCGGAAGGTGCGGAACTCCGCCCCCTCGCCCACCTGCAACGGCACGCCGGCGGCGATCTGCAACCCCTCGGCGCGGAACTTGGACCCGTTCTGCACGGCCGCGTCCCCGGTATAGCTGACCACCACCCCCGGCGCCTGATA
>JBBQGU010000411.1:0-2343 GCA_038323315.1 Rhodobacterales bacterium
CACGAACCAGCCGAAAGAGCCGGATCAAACTGGTATGAACCTGAAAATTCTGGGAGGGATTAAAATATTGAATAGTCGGAGTTTTACGACTGGGCACGATGGCACATGCGCTGACAGGGCCCGCTGCGGCGCAGAAGATGACGACGGTGACCTTCGCACAGCCCAGCCCCTCGGCCATCAACTCGTTCAACGTGTTCGTGGTCATCGGCGAGGGCTATTTTACCGCCGAAGGCCTGAAGGTCGCGGTCGATGCGATCAACGGTGCGGGTGCCGTCCTGCAGGCGCTGGCCTCGGTTCGGGCGCAGTTCGTCCGTCCCGGCCCCCGCCCGGTTCTGGCCGCGCGCGGGCTTGGTGAGGATTTTGTGTTCATCTACCACGTCGCTGCCAAGTCGAACTTTGGCACGGTGGTGCCCGCCGACAGCGCCGTCCAGTCCCTCGCCGACCTGAAGGGCAAGGTTATTGGCACCGGCACGGCGGACGGTGCCGAAGCAGGCCACCCTGTTCCCCTGGCGCACAACGCTGGAAAACATCGTCCTGCCAATCGAAATTCGCGACGGCAAGGCAGCCGCCAAGACCGCCCGGACCCAGACCCGCGCCGTGCTGGAACTGGTCGGCCTGAAAGAATTCGAAAACACCTATCCCCTGCAACCCGACCGCCACGCCGCGTGTGCTGCGCGAGACGGTTGCCACCGCCCTGATCGACGGCAACAACGGTCTTGGCCTTCTGGCGATGACGATGGGCTGCGACCTTGCGATACAAAAGGCCCGGGTGGCGGGCATCGGCTGGTTCGGCTTGCGCGGCGGCAACCATCCGGGACCGGCGGCGCTGTATGTCCGTTCGCAGGCGGCGGCGGGCATGATCGGTATTTGTGCTGCGGTGGGCAGCGCCAACCATGTGGTCACCTGGGGCGGCACCGATGTGCGGCTGGGCACCAATCCCCCTGCCATTGCGGCCCCCTCGTTTTGGCCGGACCCGTTCGTGCTGGACATGGCCAACACCGTCGCCGCCGTTGGCAAGATCAAGACGCTGATCCAGCGCGGCCGGATGATGCCCGAGGAGTGGATGATCGGGTGCGGCGGCCAGCGACATCGCGGCCTTTGGTGACCCGGCCATGACTGCCACCACCACCGCCCGGGTCTTTGCCGAATTGCGCGCCACTCACACGCTGCCCGGGCACGATCCGGTGCGCATCCCCGGCGATGGGCGTAACGCCGCCTACACAGCACGTGCCACCCAAGCGATTGCGCTGAGACCCAGGCTGCGCCAGGCACTTGACAGCATTGCCGCTGAACTGGCGCTTGACCCGCTGTGACACTGCGCACTATCGCTGTTCCCGACACTGCCCCCAATAGCCACACGAGGCCCGCATGCTCGACACGCTCTCTGCCCTGATCGCCTCTCACCCCGCCGAGGCCCCGGCCATCGGCGCGCCCGACCGCCCCTGGCTGACCTATGGCGCCCTGCGCAGCCTGACCGATCAGGTGCGTTTGCAACTGCATGCGGCGGGCATCGGGCGCGGTGACCGGGTCGCCATTGTGCTGCCGAACGGGCCTGAAATGGCGACGGCCTTTTTCACCATCGCACAGACCGCGACCACCGCCCCCCTGAACCCGGCCTACCGCCTGGACGAGTTCGCCTTTTACCTGACCGACCTCAAGGCCCGCGCCATCGTGCTGCCCGAAGGCCATGACGGCCCCGCCTTGCAGGCCGCGCAAAAGGCCGGCCTTGTCGTGCTGCGCCTGTCCTTTGCCGCCGCCGATCCGGCAGGCAGCTTCACCCTGCGCGCCGAAAGCGTCGCCCCCGGCATAGCCGATGCCGCAGCGCCGTCTGCCGAGGATGTTGCCCTGATCCTGCACACCTCCGGCACCACGTCGCGGCCAAAGATCGTGCCGCTGTTGCACGCAAACTTGGCCGCATCCGCCCGCAACATCCAGGCGTCCCTCGCCCTGACCGCGGCCGACCGCGGCCTGAACATGATGCCACTGTTCCATATCCACGGTCTGGTCGCTGCAGTGTCGTCCAGCCTTGCAGCAGGCGCCTCGGTCTGGTGCGCGCCGGGTTTCGACGCCCTGCGCTTTTTCGGCTGGCTGCAGGCTGCCAAGCCGACTTGGTACAGCGCCGTGCCGACCATGCACCAGACCATCCTTGGCCGCGCCGCCCGCAACGCCGACATCATCGCCGCCAACCCTCTAAGGTTCATCCGCTCCTCATCCGCCAGCCTGCCCGCGCAGGTGAAGATCCAACTTGGCCAAACGTTTGACGCCCCGGAGATCGAGGCTTATGGCGTGACCGAGGCTGGTTTTTCGGTTGGCTGGACATGGCCAATCCCACCTGGTACAGCG
>JBBQGU010000412.1:0-2320 GCA_038323315.1 Rhodobacterales bacterium
GATGCCAACTGGTCCGACGTCACCGCCGCCGTCTTGTCTGCTGACGAAATTCGGATTGCCGCCACGTACTGATCGGCCCGGAACGAGGGGTCGAACACCTCGGTGATCGCGACATCGCCAAGGCCCAGGCCTGACAAAGTCTGCCGATATACCCCGCTGTCGATCACCGTCGTGCTTTCAGTGCGGATCGTTGTACCGCCCTTGAAGTCGATACCATAGTTCAGTCCCATCACGCCCCAGGCCGCAAAGGCCAGCAGCATCAGAACCATCGACCCGCCAAAGGTCGCCCATTGATGGGCAAAGAAGTTGATATTGGTCTTTTCCGGTGCCAGTCGCAAACGCCATGCCATGATGAACCTCACACGATCATTGTTTTGGGCTTGCGCCAGTTGAACCACGCCTGAATGAGCAGGCGCGTCACATAGATGGCCGAAAAGACCGATGTGATGATGCCGATCCCCAAAGCGACCGCAAAGCCGCGCACCGGCCCCGCGCCAAAGAAATACAGGACCGCCGCAGTGATCAAGGTGGTCAGGTTGGCGTCCACGATGGCGCTAAGTGCCCGGTCATAACCAACCTCGATCGCCTGCGCGGGGGAATGCGCCGTGCGCAACTCCTCGCGGATACGTTCAAAGACCAGCACGTTTGCATCGACGGCCATGCCGATGATCAGTACCAGCCCCGCAATGCCGGGCAATGTCAGCGTGCCGCCGATCATCGACAGGATGCCAAAGATCAACGCCATGTTCAAGAACAGCGTCACGACCGCAAATACACCAAACAAGCCGTAGCTGGCGATCATGAACACACTGACCAGCCCCATGCCCACAAGGGCCGCCACCTTGCCGGCGTTGATCGAATCCTGACCCAGTTCGGGGCCAACGGTCCGCTCTTCCAGAAAGGTCATTTCGGCAGGCAATGCGCCCGCGCGCAGCAGCACCGCAAGTTTCGTAGATTCCTCCAGCGTAAAGTTGCCGGTGATGATGCCCGACCCGCCCGTGATGGCGGTCTGGATGGTGGGGGCTGAAATCACCTTGCTGTCCAGCACGATGGCAAAAGGTTCGCCGACATGCGCCCCGGTATATTCGCCGAATTTGCGCGCGCCCGACACGTTGAACTTGAAACTGACGGCAGGTCGGTTGTTCTGATCGAACGAAGGCTGCGCGTCCGTCAACTCCTCGCCCGTCACGACGGGGTTTTCGTCAACGATGTAGAACTCGCCCGGCAGATCGCCGGGTAGCAGCAATTTTTGTGCCCCGGGGTTGGCGTTGGCATCGGTGGTGCGGTTCACAACCTGGTTGAAGGTCAGCTTGGCCGTAGTGCCGATGATCGCTTTCAACTCCTCGGCCGATCCGATACCGGGAACCTCGATGACGATACGGTCGGTGCCCTGCCGCTGAATCGTCGGCTCGCGTGTGCCGGCGGCATCCACCCTGCGGCGAATGATCTCCAGCGATTGTTGCAGGGTACGATTATCGGTGGCCAGCTTTTCCGCCTCGGACAGGGTGACCACGATGATCTGCCCGTCCAGCTCGACGTTGATATCGGTCTGCCCTGCCCCGGTCAGCGACACCACGTTGTTGGACAGTCCCCGCACCGCAGCCAAAGCCGCTTGCAGTCCCTCTGGCTTGGACACGGAAATTCGCAGCGTGTCGGGCGGCGAAGGCTCGCGCTTGACGGCGCCCACAGTATCGCGCAGCGCGATCAGTGCATTGCGCGCATCCGGCCAGACCGCGTTCATGCGCTGTTTGTAGACATCTTCCAGCTTGACCTCGGCCAGCAGATGCGCACCGCCACGCAGGTCGAGCCCCAAGTTGACCAGGGCGCTTGGCAGGTAACTTGGCCAAAGACCCAGTGCTGCGGTTTGGTCAGCAGTTGCAACCGCACCGGCCGCTTCGGCCTTGGCTATGGCAATAGCCGCGTCGTTCCGGGTTTCGACCCGCGAATAAAACACGTTGGGCACGGCCATGACAACGCCAAGCGCGATCAGGCCCCATATGACAAGTCGCTTCCACAGCGGAGTATGCAGAGTCATTTTTTATCGAGGGACACGGCGGCGGGTTCGGTTTTCGACAGAACCTGCGTGATGCTGGATTTGATGACCTGGACCTTGACGCCGGTGGCAATCTCGACCTCGACCATGGTGCTTTCACCGGGCCGGGCCTCGCCGACCTTGGTGACCTTACCGACGATGCCGCCGCCAGTCACCACCTGATCACCGCGCCGGACTGCATCGATCATCGCCTTGATGTCTTTCATCTTCTTTTGCTGCGGACGGATCAGAAGGAAATACATGATGCCAAAGATCAGGATCAGAGGC
>JBBQGU010000413.1:0-2311 GCA_038323315.1 Rhodobacterales bacterium
CCTGTCTGGGGATGGCGCTGGCGGGGCTGGCCATTGGGGTTGTGCTGGCGCGGCGGTGAATCTTGGATTTTCATCAGGTGGGCCAGTTGGGGGCGCGTTTTGCGAGGAAGGCCGTGATGCCCTCGGACGTGTCGGGGTTCAGCAGGTTTTCGACCATGGCGGTGGTGGCTTTGGCATAGGCCATGGTCAGGTCGGGGGCGGCGGCGGCTTTGCCTGCGGCGAGGGCGGAGGGGAGTTTCCGGGCGAGGTTTTGGGCCAGGGCCAGGGTTTCTTGCGCGAGGGTTTCTGGTGTGGTCACAAGGGTGACGAGGCCAGCGGATTGGGCTGCGGCGGCGGTCAGGAAGGTGCCGGTGCAGGCAAGTTCAAAGGCGCGGGGATGGGTGATCTTGTGGGACAGGGCCACGAGGGGCGTGTGGCAGAACAGGCCGATATTGACGCCGTTGATGCCGAAACGCGCCGTGTCCGCGGCCACGACCATGTCGCAGGACGCGGCCAACTGGCAGCCTGCGGCGGCGGCGATGGCGTGGACCTGGGCGATCACGGGCTGGGGCAGGTGGGTGATTTGCTGCATCACTTGGGCGCAGCGGGTGAAAAGCCGGGTGAAGGCAACGCGGCCCTGATCCGGGGTGGTGCGAAGGGACTGAATTTCCTTGAGGTCGTGACCGGCGGAAAAGGCCTTGCCCTCGGCACGCAGGATCACGACGCGCTGGGTGGAGGTGGCGATATCGGTCAATTCAGCCGACAGACGGTCGAGCATTGCGGTGGACAGGGCGTTCAGGCTGGCGGGGGCGTTGAGGGTCAGGGTGGTGATCGGGCCATGATCCTGGCGCAGAAGGAAGTCTTTGGTCATCGTGGTCCTTTGTCGCGGCTGTCGGCGCGTTTTGCAGGTGATCCGAACCGCCGCTCATCATGCCCTTGCGGGCATTCTTCGCTGTGCGACAACGAAGAATGACCGTAAGGGGATGATGAGAGAGTGTTTGGGGCACAAACGATGCCGTCAATAGATATCTTAAACTACACGGCGTGCCGGATCACCGACAAAACCTGCGCTGGCCGCGCGGAACGGCACTTCGGACCGGTACTTGGGTCGGTCAGGCCTTGTTCAGCATGAACCGGCCCTCGATCAGCGCGCCGCCTTCGATCACCAGCGTCGTATAGCTGACATCGGCGGCAACCTCGGCTGTGGCGCGCAGCGCGAAGTCGTGGGTTGCGACGCGGCCGTCGAGGCGACCCTTGACCTCGACCGTCTCGGCCGAGACGGTGCCGGCGACGCGGCCTTCGAGGCCGACGATCAGGCCGCGGGCGGTCAGGTTGCCCTCAATCTCACCCAAGACCTCGATCGTGCCGGTCGAGGTGATTTCGCCGGTGATCCGCAGATCCTGCGCGAGCACGGATTTGGTGTTGGGTCCCGTGCCGCGATTGGGCGCGGTCGGGGTTACCGGGGCGGCGGTCGGTTCGGGGGTCTTGCTGAACATCGGGGAACCTTTTATCGGATTGGTGCCGTTAAGACCCAAAACAGGGGGTCCGGTCAAGGCCAGAGCGCAGGGCAGGGCCCCTGCGTTGCAATTTCGCGCCGCTTGTGTGTCGCGGACGGGACTGCGGAGGCGGGACCGGGGTGGTTGAGTGGCCCCATGTTCACGCAGAGAAGGAAAAGTCGCGATGAGTGCAGATGTGACCGATGGGTTCTTTCGACCGGTGTCAGGCTTTGACTTGCCACGATTCGCAGGCATCCCGACCTTCATGCGCCTGCCGCATGTCCCCTTTGATCATCCGCGCTTTGCCGAGGTGCAGATCGGGTTGATCGGCGCACCCTGGGATGGCGGCACGACCAACCGGCCGGGGCCTCGTCACGGCCCGCGTCAGTTGCGCGACCTGTCCACGATGATCCGGGCAAAGAACGGCGAGACATGGGTGGCGCCCTTTGACCTGGCCCGCTGTGCCGATCTGGGGGATGTGGCGCCCAATCCGGCGGATCTGATGGATACTCTGGCGCGGATGGAGGCGTTCTATACCCGTGTGCGGGACGCGGGGATCTTGCCGCTGACGGGCGGCGGCGATCATCTGTGTACCTTGCCGATCCTGCGGGCTTTGGCCAAGGGGCGGCCTTTGGGCATGATCCAGTTCGACAGTCACACCGACCTGAACGACATCTATTTCGGCACCAGCCGGTACAACCACGGCACGCCGTTTCGCCGGGCGGTTGAGGAGGGGCTGCTGGACCCCAAACGCTATGTGATCATCGGGATCAGGGGCACGGCCTATGGGCGGGAGGATTGGGATTTTGCCGCCTCGGTCGGGATCAGGATCATTC
>JBBQGU010000414.1:0-2273 GCA_038323315.1 Rhodobacterales bacterium
ATGCTGAACAGTTATTCCGGCTGGGCTGCGGCCGCGATTGGCTTCTCGCTGTCCAACGACCTGCTGATCGTGGTGGGGGCGCTGGTCGGGTCTTCGGGCGCGATCCTGTCCTATATCATGTGCAAGGCGATGAACCGTTCGTTCATATCGGTCATCCTTGGCGGGTTTGGTGGCACGACCGGGCCTGCGATGGAAATCTCGGGTGAGCAGGTGGCGATTGATGCCGAAGGGGTAGCTTCTGCGCTGAACGATGCGGATACGGTCATCATCATACCGGGGTATGGCATGGCGGTTGCGCAGGCGCAGCAGTCGGTCAGCGAGTTGACCCGCAAGCTGCGGGCGCGGGGCAAGACGGTGCGCTTTGCGATCCATCCGGTGGCAGGGCGTTTGCCGGGCCATATGAACGTGCTGCTGGCCGAGGCGAAGGTGCCCTATGACATCGTGCTGGAGATGGACGAGATCAACGAAGATTTTCACACTACGGATGTGGCCATCGTGATCGGATCCAACGACATCGTGAATCCGGCCGCACAGGATGATCCGAACAGTCCGATTGCTGGCATGCCAGTGCTGGAATGCTGGAAGGCCAAGATGGTGGTCGTGTCCAAGCGGGGGCAGGGCACAGGCTATTCCGGGATCGAGAACCCGCTGTTCTACAAGGACAATACACGAATGTTCTATGGCGATGCCAAGAAGTCGCTGGATGCCTTGCTGCCGATGATCGAGTGACGTTGTGGGCGCAGGCCCATCACTTTGACCGTTGGTAACGGTGCGTGATGCAAAAGGAAGATGGGCATATTGCCCATCCTACCTACGGCATGGGTTGGTTTTTGGGATTGGCGTCGGTTGGACGACGCCTGACGCCGGGGGGCTTGAGACCGGGGCCGCAGAGGTGCAGCATGGCTGAACAGACGTCAACTGCCAGTCTGAGTTACAGATATGGCAGGGGGTCGACCGATTCCAGCCCTTGGCGTACCTCGAAATGGACCTGGCCTGCAGGTGCGGCTTTGGCGATGGGCTGGCCTCGGGTCACAGACTGACCTTGGGTCACGGTGGCGCTATCGATGCCGGTGTAAACGGTCAGCAAGCCGCCGGCGTGTTTGATGACGATGATCAGATCGCCGGACGGGTCACTGGTCACGGCGGCCACGGTTCCGGCGGCCGCGGACTTGACCGTGGCGCCTGCGGTGGTCGCGATGTCGATGCCGTCATTCACCTTTTTCTGATAGCCGCGCACGATGCTGCCCTCGACCGGCATGGCAAACTGCGCCGCCGAGGATGCCGTGCGCTGTGCACCAAGGTCGGGCGAAGCGGGTGCGCTGGCGGCGACCTGTGCTGCGGTTTGGGTTGGCTCATCAGGCAAAGGCGTGCTGGCCGAGGGCGGCTCGGGCAGGGGGGAGCCTTGGCCGGGCAGGGTGGCGTCGGCCGTGGGGGCCATCCGGGCGGCCTCATCGGCGGTCGGGATGATCAGATATTGCCCCTCGCGCACTGCGAGGTCGGGGCCGAGGCCGTTCCAGTCGGCGAGGGCCTTGGCGGAAATGCCAAAGCTGCGCGCGATGGTGAAGGCGGTCTCGCCGCGTTTGACCTGATAGCGCACCGGCACCGGGCCGGAGGATTGGGCCGAGAACGGTGCGGCCTGGGCGGCGGGCAGGGTTTGGGTATCGACCCGGTCCAGTGCGGATGTGGCAATGGATGCCACGTCCAGACCGGCACTGGGTGCCACGGGCTGCACAACCCCCGCAACGCGCACTGGCAGAGCCAGCACCTCGCCCGCGCGCAAGGCGTCGTCCGGCTGCAGGGCGTTGAAACTGGCCAGTTGGGTGTCGGACAGGCCGACGCGCGCGGCAAGGTCTGCCACCCTGTCGCCGCGCCGCGCCACGATCACCTGATAGCCGGGGTAAGAGATCACGCCATTCTCATCCGGAGTGGGCCGGTTGCGTATGGCACCGTCCACAGCAGGCGAAGTCGCGCTGTCATTGTTGCGCATGTCCCAGTCCAGATCGCCACCGCTGCAGGCCGACAGCAGCAGCATGGCCACCAGACCCGGTGCCGCCCGCAGCGCCTATCCCGCCCTACCCCAAAACATCACCTGCATCCTCGACCCTTCACCCGGTTTGCCATCGGCCATATCAATCCGCCGCCACCCCTTCGACCAGCGGCACAAAGCGCACTGGGCGAAGTTGTTCATACTCATAGCCGCTTTCCAGCCGCGTCACCTTGATCAGGCTTTGCACGGTGTCGGACTGCCCGACCGGCAACACCATGATACCGCC
>JBBQGU010000415.1:0-2225 GCA_038323315.1 Rhodobacterales bacterium
CAGGGGCACATGACCATGACGGTGGGGACTACCCGGTTGATCCAGCAGGCGTCGTGGCCTGCGCCGCTGATGATGTCCATGTGGGAATGGCCCAGTTTTTCAGCGCTTTGGCGGACGATGTTCACCAGCCCCGCATCAAAATTGACGGGGTCGAAATGGCCGACGGATTCGATGGACAGGCCGAGGCCCAGTTCGGTGGCGACGGATTGGGCGGCGCGTTCGACCTCGCCGCGCATCAGGTCGAGTTTGGTCTGGTCCGGGGAGCGGATGTCGACCGTGAAGATCACGCGGCCGGGGATGACGTTGCGGCTGTTGGGGTGGACCTTGATCTGGCCGATGGTGCCGACCGCGCCCGGTTGGTGCGACATGGCGATCTGGTGGACGCGTTCGGTGATGCGGGCCATCCCTAACCCTGCATTGGCGCGCATGGTCATAGGGGTGCTGCCGGTGTGGGCGTCTATGCCGGTCAGGGTGAGTTCCAGCCACCACAGGCCCTGGCCGTGGGTGACAACGCCGATGGTTTTGCCCTGAGCCTCCAGAATCGGCCCCTGTTCGATGTGCAGTTCCAGCATGGCGTGCATTTTGCGGGCACCGGTGACTTCGTCGCCGACCCAGCCGATGCGGGCCAGTTCCTCGCCGAACAGCTTGCCGTCGGGGTCGCGGCGGGATTTGGCGTAATCCTCGGTGTGCAGGCCTGCGAAGACGCCGGAGGCGAGCATGGCAGGGGCGAAGCGGGCGCCCTCCTCGTTGGTCCAGTTGGCGATGACGATGGGGTGGCGGGTCTTGATCTGCATGTCGTTCAGGGAGCGGACCACCTCCAGCGCGCCCAGAACGCCGAGGACGCCGTCGTATTTGCCGCCCGTCGGTTGGGTGTCGAGATGGCTGCCCATGTAGACCGGCAAGGCGGTGGGGTCGGTGCCCGGACGGGTCATGAACATGTTGCCCATCGTGTCGACGCCCATGGTCAGGCCGGCATCGGCGCACCAGCGGGCGAACAGGTGGCGGCCGGCGCTGTCCTCATCGGTCAGGGTCTGGCGGTTGTTGCCGCCGGCGAGGCCGGGACCGATCCGGGCCATCGCCATCAGGCTGTCCCACAGGCGCGCAGGGTTTATGCGCAGGTTTTCGCCAGCCGATGCCATCGTCGTCTCCCCTGCGGAGGGGTCTTGATGCCCCTTGCCGCGACTCGTTTCCTGACCATATGGTCAGATATCAGGCTATAGAACCTGACCTGACGGTCAATCGGAATTTGAGGCCGCGCATGAACGAAACTGTCCGCCCCGCCAGACGCCTTGAAAACAGGCAGCAGACCGAAAGCGCCATCTGTCAGGCGGCCGAGAAGGTGTTTGCCGAGGCGGGCTTTGGCGGGGCGACCATGCAGTTGATCGCGGATGTGGCGGGGCTGCCCAAGGCGAACCTGCACTATTACTTTGCCACCAAGGAGGATCTGTACCGCCGGGTGGTGCGGGATATCTTTGAAATCTGGTTGCAGGCGGCGGAGGCGATGGACGCTGCCCCCGGTCCGGTCGAGGGGATCGGCGCCTATATCGATGCCAAGATGGAGATCTCGCGCAGGCATCCCAACGGGTCGAAGGTCTGGGCGTCGGAGGTGATGCACGGGGCGCCGGTCATTCAGGATTATCTGGAGACGACGCTGCGGGACTGGACCACCGGGCGCGCGGCGTTGATCCAGCGCTGGGTCGATGAGGGCAAGATGCGGGCGGTGAACCCCGAGCATCTGTTGTACATGCTGTGGGCCACAACCCAGCACTATGCCGATTTCGGCCATCAGATCGCGGTGTTGAATGGCGGGGCTTTGACGGAGGCCGATTGGCAGGCGGCCAAGGCCTCGGTCAAGGGGATGATCCTGGCCGGGATCGGCGCGCTTTAGCCTGGGATTGAAGATGGATATTTGGGTCAAAGTGAATGGGAGAGGTCGGGAGTTGACTTGTGGGCCGGGGCGTCTCAGGTTTGGGCGGGATTGGGGGGCGTCATGGATATTGCGACACTGGAAGCGGAGGCTGCGCGGTTGGTTTTGCCGCGATTTGACGAGAGCACGGGGCTGCAACTGGGGGTGATCCTGACAGAACTGGCCCATGGGTTGCCTTTGGTGATCAATATCCGCAACGGCAGCCGGACGTTCTTTCACGCCGCCCTGCCCGGATCGCAACCCAACAATGACAACTGGGCGCGGCGGAAGAGCAATCTGGCGTTGATGATGGGTTGCG
>JBBQGU010000416.1:0-2162 GCA_038323315.1 Rhodobacterales bacterium
GCAGGCTGGCAAAGGGGGCAAAGCCGGTGCCGGTGGCGAGCAACCAGAGGCGTCGCCCCGGCAACAGGGCATCATGGACCAGGGTGCCGACGGGTTTGGGGCGCAAGATGATGTCGTCGCCGGGTTTAATGTGCTGAAGGCGGGAGGTCAGGGGGCCGTCGGGGACCTTGATCGAATAGAACTCCAGCTCGTCATCCCAGGCGGGCGAAGCGATGGAATAGGCGCGCAGCAGGGGTTTGCCGGTGTCGCCCATCAGGCCGATCATGACAAACTCGCCCGAGCGGAAGCGCAGGGATTTGGGGCGCGTGACGCGGAAAGAGAACAGGCGGTCTGTCCAGTGGGTGACGGAGGTCACGGTCTGGGCGTCGGGGAGGACGGGTCTTGCGGCTGTTTGGGCAGGGGCGACTTGCATGGCGCTCATTTCAGTCATGTGGGTATCCGGGAGTTATAGGGGCCTGGGGCGGCTTTGGAAGGGTGATCGTCAGGCTTTCAGGCGCGATAGATAGTCGTGCTGCTTCCAGTCGGCGCGATAGAGCCATTGCGCCTGGGGTTGGCGGGCGGCGAGGTCGTCGGGGATTTCGACATCGTCAAAGCCGACGCGGCGGGCCATGGCGTATTGGTCGGCGATCACCGGGCCTAGCGCGCGCAGGGTGCCTTTGTAACCCAGCACGCGCAGGCGGCGGGCCACGGTGAAGGCGCGGCCGTCGTTGAAGGCGGGGAAGGCGACGCGGATCAGGGTGAGGTCGGCAAGATAGGGCAGCAGCGCCTCGGGGGCGTCGGTCTGGGCGAGGTCGACGGTGCCTGTGTGGCGGGCGATATCGGCCAGGGTCACGGCGTGGGTTTCGGGGGCGGGCGTGAACCCTGCATCGGTGACGATCACGGTCATGCGGCGGATTCCTTTGGGGAGCGTGGTGGGATACGGGTGGTTTTGCCGTTGATGAAATGGATGCCGCATTCGGTTTTATCCGAGCTGCGCCAACGGCCTGCGCGGCTGTCTTCACCCGGTTTGACAGGTGTGGTGCAAGGCGCGCAACCGATCGAGGGGTAGCCCTTGGCCACCAGCGGGTGGCGCGGCAGGCGGTTGTTGATCATGTAGTCTTGCAGGTCTTCGGGGCCCCAGTGGGCGAGGGGGTTGACCTTGATGCGGATGTCGCCCTCGGCCTCGAAGAACTCGACGGCTTCGCGTTTGCCGCCCTGATAGCGCTTGCGGCCGGTGATCCAGCCGTCGAAATCTTTCAGAGCGCGTTCCAGGGGTTCGACCTTGCGGATGTTGCAGCAGGCGTCGGTGTTGAATTGGTGCAGCGTGTTGTCGGGGTCCTCGAATTCCAGCCTTGGTTGGGCGGCACGGATGGTGCGGACGTCGCAGAGCGGGAGCCTGTCGGCAAGGTCGCGTTGGTAGGCGAGGGTTTCGGCGAACTGCATCCGGGTGTCGATGAACAGGACCGGGGTTTCGGGGGCAATGACCGACACAAGGTGCAAAAGCACCACGGATTCCGCGCCGAAGGAGGAGACGAGGGCGACCTTGCCAAGGTCGGCATCCTTGAGCGCGTGTTGCAGCACCGCTGTCGCCGAGTGGTGGCGGTAGCGGGCGTTCAGGGTTGCAACACGTTGCGCGACCGAGGCGTCAAGCGGCATCACGCCCGCCTTCGTCGCCGTAAAGCGCTGTTTTGAACGGGGCGAAGCCGACGCGGCGGTAGGTGTCGAGGAAGGTTTCCTCTTGATGGAGCCGGACTGCCAGATAGGCGCGCAGGATGCGTTCGATGGCGGGGACGATTTCGGTATAGGCAAAACCGGGGCCGGTCTTGTCGCCGATGGCGGCGGTTTCGGTGGCGTCGCCGCCGAGCGTGATCTGGTAGTTTTCGACGCCCGCACGGTCCAGCCCCAGAATGCCGATATGGCCGACATGGTGGTGACCGCAGGCGTTGATGCAGCCCGAGATCTTGATTTTCAGGGGGCCGATGTCGTGTTCCAGCTTCAGCGCCTCGAAATGCGTGGCAATTTCTTGCGCCACCGGGATCGAGCGGGCGGTGGCCAGCGCGCAATAATCCATGCCGGGGCAGACGATCATATCGGAAATCAGCCCGATATTGGCGGTGCCAAGCCCGGCCTGATGCAGCGCGGCATGGACCAGCGGCAGGTGAGCGCGGTGGACATGCGGCAGG
>JBBQGU010000417.1:0-2160 GCA_038323315.1 Rhodobacterales bacterium
CCGTGCCGTCCTGGGCCATGCCGTCAACTGGCAGGCGTCGATTGACCAGTTGACCGACCGCGCGCTGGTGGCGAAATGGCCGATCGACCGCATCGACCCGGTGCTGCGCGCGCTGTTCCGTGCTGCCGGGGCCGAGATCACGCAGATGGACACGCCACCCAAAGTGGCGATCACCGAATATGTCGATGTGGCGAAGGCGTTTTTCCCCGAGGGGAAAGAGGCGTCGTTTGTGAATGCAGTGCTGGACCACATGGCGCATGAGGCGCTGCCCGGGGGGTTCTGACGGGGCCTCCCCGGTCACACCGCGTCACGCATGCCGCTTTCCAGCAGACGCCTGAACTTCGGACATTCCATGTGGGACGGTGCCGGACAATCCGCGACATGGCGCAGTGTGTCGCGCAAAAGCCCAAGATCACGGATCTGCGCCTCAAGCTGGTTTGCCCGGTCATGCAGCGCCGCGCGCGGCAGGCCCTTCGTATCGCCCTTGCCGAACATGCCTGCGATTTCGGCCAGCGTGAAGCCTGCCGCCTTGCCCATCGCGATCAGCTTCAGTTGCAACAATGCCTCGGGCGGAAACTGACGTCGCAGCCCATGGCGGGTGACAGAGCGGATCAACCCGACCTCTTCGTAATAACGCAGGGCCGAGGGGCGGAGTCCGGTCTTGGCAGACAACTCTCCGATATCGACAAACTTCATGCTTGACCTCAAGTTGACTTGAATTCGTAGGGTGTCATCCTGCTGACATTCAGACAAGGGGCACATCATGGACGAAAGCGCTTTCCGCATCAGAACAACGAAAAGTCGTCGGATCATGGCGGCGCTTGCGCTGTCACTGATGCTGGCCACGATGGGCACCAGCATTGCGAATGTTGCCCTGCCAACCCTGGCCGAGGCCTTTGCGGCCCCGTTTCACGCGGTTCGGTGGGTGGTGATCTCCTATCTTGTGGCGATGACCGTTTCGGTGGTGATCGCCGGAATGTTGGGGGACATCTATGGACTGCGGCGGATGCTGGTTGTCGGGTTGGTCGTCTATTCTGTCGCATCGCTGGTTTGCGGAATTGTGCCGACGCTGTGGCTGCTGATCGCGGCGCGGGCGGTGCAGGGCATCGCTGCGGCGTTCCTGATGACATTGTCGCTGGCGCTTGCACGCGAAGTTGCGGGTGAGGCGGGAACGGGCAGGGCGATGGGCCTGCTGGGTACGGTATCGGCAATCGGCACGGCGCTGGGGCCGTCACTGGGCGGAGTTCTGTTGGCAACGATGGGCTGGCCGGGCATCTTTCTTGTGCAGGTTCCCTTTGCGGTGCTGGCGTTGGTGCTGGTGGGCACGTGGCGGACGGGGGCGACGGCGGGGCCGGTCGCGCGACCGGGCAGATTCGTTCTGGCGGGCGTTGCGGTGCTGTTGCCGGGCCTGCTGGTCAACCTGCTGGTCGCAGCCGTAATGATGACGACGCTGCTGATTGGCCCGTTCTATCTGCGGTTGGGGCTGGGATTGAGTGATCTTGCTGTCGGGTTGACGATGACGGTCGGCCCCGCATTGGCGATCCTTGGCGGCATCCCCGCCGGGCGGGCGGTGGACGCATGGGGCGCGGCGCGGGTGGTGACGGCAGGGCTGAAGCTGCTGGCCGCAGGAGCCTTTGCGCTTGTCCTGTTGCCCGGCAGGTTCGGTCTGGGTGGGTATGTTCTGGCGGTTGCCGTACTGACGCCCGGCTATCAGTTGTTTCAGGCGGCCAACAACACCGCTGTGCTGGCGACCGTTTCAAAAGAGAGGCGAGGGGTTGCGGCGGGTCTGCTCGGCCTGTCGCGGAACCTCGGGCTTGTGCTGGGAGCATCGGCCATGGGGGCGGTTTTTGCGTTTGGTGTGGGGACCGGTGATTTCCGGCAGGCTGGGCCGGTGGAGATCACGAACGGACTGCAAATGGTATTCGGTGTGGCCGGTGTGATGATGCTGGTTGCACTGGCGATTGCGGTCAATGCGATCCGCGTCGGGCCGCCCGTTTCACAGCCGGATGGGAAAAAGGTGGCGGGAACCGCAGCAGCCGTGGAGGCGTGAGTTTCCCGAGAGCCTGAGTTTATCAGGTGGTCGCCAGATACCTGGACCAGGATCCAGGCAGAGCCAGCTCCCTCGGAGATGCTTATCGGCCACTGGAAAATGGCCCCACA
>JBBQGU010000418.1:0-2101 GCA_038323315.1 Rhodobacterales bacterium
GCCTCCCGCTCGATGCAGGTGCCGACATGGGGGTGGATATGCAGACGGATGCCATACCCCGCCATTTGCGCCGCCGCCGCGCGGATCATGGCCATGGCGACCTGCCAGCCCGCCTCATCCACCACGCCTTGCGCGGCCTGCGCATAAAACTCGCTTTCGTCCATCAAGATCAGGTCATGGCACCCCAGGTCGCACAACAGCCTGCCCAGACGGTGCAAGGCGGCAGTCAGCGCAGGCGCGCTGGCAGGGTCCGCCAAACTATGCACATGCGCCGCCCCGGCCAGTTCCAGCCCCCGCGCCCGCAGCGCACTGGCGATCCACCCCGCATCCTCACCCAAAAACCCCAAAGGTCCCAGTTCCGTCGCACGGTACCCGGCCCGCGTCACGGCGTCGAGGTAACCCTCGGCGGTCACGGTGTTTGCCGTCGGATAAAACACCCCCCACGAAAAGGGTGCATTGCCAAGTTTCATCGGGCCATCCCTTCGATCGCGATCAAACTAGCCCTGCCCATGCCCCCCATTCAAGCAGTCGCAGCGCCCGCATGCCAAAAGTCACGTTGCGCCGACCCGGCCTGATGCGCCACATTGCAGGTGGAGGCCGCGATGACGCCGCACAGACCCCATTCCGACGCCGATCTTGCGGCGCTGACCGCCCGCGCCATCGACCGGCTGGGGACGGGGGCATTCTACGATGCGCTTCTGGATATTCTGGGGTCGGCAGCACCCCACGACCTGGCCGCGCTCGTCCGCTATTCCCGCGCCGCCCCACCCGATCTGATCATCCCGCGGGTTGAACCGACGCTGGCGATGATGGCCTACTACAACAATTACTTTGCCTTTGACCCCTTTTATGCCCATTGGAAAAACGGTGGCGAGACGGGGGTTTACCGGCTGCGCGCCATGGATGCCGGGATCGGGCGCAGCCGCTATGCGCGCGAATTCCTGACGGCCATGGCGATCCATGACGAAATGGCGGTGTTCCTGCCACCCATCGGCGACGCCGCCCCCACGCTGATCCTCGACCGCGCCAAGGGCGTCTTCACCCCGACCGAGGTTGCCCGCATCCGCCGCCTGTTCCCGCTGCTGGCCGCCCTGCACCGCAGACACCTCAGCATCTTTGTCACCGCCGGAATCGACCCCGGCAATTCGCCCATCGGTGCCGAACGGCCCTTGCGCTTTGTCGATGCGCACGGCCTGCAAGTCTTTGCGACTGCGGCATGGAGCGACCGCGCCCGCGACCCCGCCATAGCCGAGGCGCTGGGCATCGTCACCGCACGCGGCCCCTGCACCATCCGCCTGCCCGGCCAGACGGCCCTGCGCCGCACCCGGCTGCCCCCCGATTTCGGCCCGGCCCCGGCTGGCTTTTGCGACGAAATCTCGCCCGATCCGCAAAACGCCGACGTGGTGCACGGCCTGCCCGCCAGCATGACCGCCGTCCTGTCGGACCGCGAGCAAGAGGTGGTTTTGCTGACCCTGCAAGGCTATCCGGTGATCGAGATCGCCCGCAAACTTGGCCTGACGCGCGGCACGGTCAAGAATTACCGCCTCGCCATCTACCGCAAACTGGACATCACGACGGAACGCGAGTTGTTCGGCGAATACATGACGGCCCTGCGCGGGCCATGACCAACGGCACCTGCCTGACCACCAGACAGCGCCAAAGCGAAAGGCACCTCATGATCGCAACACAGGATTACGGCTGGTCCCAACTGGCCCGGCGAAGGGGCATGCCGTGGCCCGAGGCGACCGATTGGGCGATGGACCTGGCCAGACAAGCCGGTTTCGACGGCTGGGAACCCTATCTGGACACGGACCGCGACGCGCGCCGGATTGGCCGGCTTGCCGGTTTGCACGGCCTGGCCATGCCGTCGGTCTTTGTGTCCGGCGATCTGCACAGCGCCACGGGCGATCTGACCCGCATGGCCGACGCGGCAAGTGCTGCGGCCGACTTCGGGGCCAGGCTGGTCGCGGTCTACCCCTCGGCCCTGACCGGGGCGGACAAGTCGGACGCGCAACTGGCCCAGCAGGCCGCCAACCTGTCGGACCTTGCCCACCAACTGTGCCCCCTCGGCCTCAAGGTGCTATATCACCCCGAGGAGCCG
>JBBQGU010000419.1:0-1846 GCA_038323315.1 Rhodobacterales bacterium
TGATGGTGACCGAGCTTTCCGTCTCCCGCATATGCCGCGTCATGTTCTGCGTTGTGGCATAGCACAGCGCCGACAGCAGGATCAGCACCGCCGCCCAGCGAAACTCCCCCTCGGGCCGCAGCATGATGATCACGCCCACCAACCCCAGCACGACAGCGGTCCAGCGGTGCCACCCCACCTTTTCGCCCAGCACGACGACCGAAATCAGCGTGACCAGAACGGGTGCCACAAAGCCGATTGCCGCCGCATCGGCGATCGGCATGGCGGCCAGTCCAAGGAAATACAGGACATTCGACAGCATCACGACGCTTGCGCGGATCAAATGCGACCATGGCCGCCCGGTGCGCAAACTGCCAAACCGCATCCCCGCCAGTTTGATGAACCCCAGAATGAACGCCAGCCCGACAAAGGCCCGCACCAGAATGACCTGATGCAGCGCATACGAACCCGACAACTGCTTGATGAACAGATCATTCAGCGACAGCGCCACCGCCCCGCCCACGGCACAGGATATGCCAATCACAACATTCCGGGACTGCGCCTCACTCATGCCCCTGACATTGCCCGATCCGTTCGCAAATTCTGGCCTGTCCCCGACATTTTGTCGGCGTTTTAGCCTGATTTGCGGCTAACTGAACCGGCTATAGGTCTGATTCTAAACATTTTTCCGAACCTCCCACGCCTGCCCTCCCTCACTTTGCCCGCAACACCCTATCCAGCACATCCAGAAACCTTGACCGATCCGCCTTGCCGAACATCTTGCCACCGCCCTGACGGAACGGGTCGGCTGCCCGCAAATCCGCCATCAGATCGCGCGTTGCCAAAACCATCCCGATCCCCGCCCGGGTCAGTTCGACCCCGTCATGCTTCAACACCCGCGCCCCGCCTTCCAGACAGCGGGCCGCCAGCGGAATATCCCCGGTCACCACGACATCCCCGGGGCCCGCCCGTTCCGCAATCCACTTGTCCGCCTCGTCCGGCCCATCGGCCACAAAAACCGACTGAACCAACGGGTTCGCAGAAGGCCGGATGCCGCCGTTCGACACCAGCACCATCGTGACCCCCAGCCGCGTCGCCACCCGTTCCGCCTCGGCCTTGACCGGACAGGCATCGGCGTCGATATACAAAGTCACGCCAGCAGCGCCCGCGCATGGAAATCGACATGCTCTTCCATAAAGCTGCTGACGAAGAAATAGCTGTGATCATAGCCCTTCTGCATCCGAAACGCCCCTCCCTGCCGCCGTTCCACCATGGCGGCGGCCAGCGCCTCGGGTTGCAGCAGTTCCAGAAAGCGATCTGCGGTGCCCTGATCGATCAGCATCGGCCCGTCAAAGCCGCGCTTTTTCATCAGCAAGGTTGCATCATAGGCTGCCCAAGGCTCCTCATCCACGCCCAGATAGGCGGTGAACTGTTTGCGGCCCCACAGGCTGTTCGTCGGGTGGCAGATCGGCGCAAAGGCCGAGACCGACCGGAACCGCCCCGGCAGGCTCATCGCCATGGTCAGCGCGCCGTGACCACCCATCGAATGGCCCATGATGCTTTGCGCGGCTTCGGCGAGGGGATAGGCGTTGAACAGGGCGGCGGGCAGTTCCTGGGTGATATAAGACCACATCTGGTAATGTGCGGCCCAGGGCAGGTCCTGCGCGTCGATGTAAAAGCCCGCGCCTTGGCCCAGATCATAATCCTCGTCATCGGCCACCTTGTCGCCACGCGGGCTGGTGTCGGGAAAGACGAGTGCAATGCCGGCATCCGCCGCCCAACGCTGCGCGCCGGATTTGACCATGGCATTTTCATGCGTGCAGGTCAGGCCGGACAGATACCACAAGACCGGCACCGGGCCATGCTC
>JBBQGU010000420.1:0-1845 GCA_038323315.1 Rhodobacterales bacterium
CGGCAGAATGCAAGAGGAAAGCCGCAGTCAGGCCGCGCAATGTCGCTTCCATGCCGGATTTGCACGAGCCGGTTGACCCTGACCCCGCCATAAGGCAATGACGAACCTGCCAAAACCCGAGGTTGCCATGACAGATATCACCCGCGAAGAAATGGAATATGACGTCGTCATCGTGGGCGCCGGCCCCGCCGGCCTGTCCGCCGCGATCCGCCTGAAACAACTGGACCCGAACCGTTCCGTGGTTCTGCTGGAAAAGGGCTCCGAGGTTGGCGCGCATATCCTGTCCGGTGCCGTACTTGACCCCTCGGGCCTTGACGCCCTGCTGCCCGACTGGCGTTCCATGGACGCGCCCATCAAGACGCCGGTGACCGAGGACAACTTTTACATCTTGGGCCCTGCTGGTCAAATCCGCATTCCCAACTGGCCGATGCCCCCCCTGATGAACAACCACGGCAATTACATCGTCTCGATGGCCAATGTCTGCCGCTGGCTGGCAACTGTGGCCGAGGGCCTCGGCGTCGAAATCTTCCCCGGCATGTCCTGCTCGGAACTGGTCTATGGCGCATCGGGCGAGGTGCGCGGCGTCGTCGCAGGCGAGTTTGGCCGCCAGGCCGACGGCACCCCCGGCCCGAACTACGAACCGGGGATGGTGCTGGCGGGCAAATACGTCTTCCTGTCCGAAGGCGTGCGCGGCAGTCTGTCCAAGCAGCTCATCGCCAAATACGACCTGTCCCAAGGCAAAAGCCCCCAGAAATACGGGCTGGGGATGAAGGAAATCTGGACCGTCGACCCCGCCAAACACCATCAGGGCCGCGTCACCCACACGATGGGCTGGCCCCTTGGGTCCAATGCCGGCGGTGGCAGTTTCATCTACCACCTTGAAAACAATCAGGTCTATGTGGGCTTCGTCGTCCACCTGAACTACGAAAACCCCCATCTCAACCCCTATATGGAGTTTCAGCGCTTCAAACATCACCCCATGGTCGCAGACCTGCTGAAGGGCGGCAAACGCGTCGCCTACGGTGCCCGCGCAATCAGCGAGGGCGGCTGGCAATCCATCCCCAAGATGGTCGCTCCCGGTGTCGCGCTGCTGGGTTGCTCCGCCGGTCTGGTCAACGTGCCTCGCATCAAGGGCAACCACAACGCGATGCTCTCAGGCTTCGCCGCCGCCAACGCCGCCCACGCCGCCATCACCGCCGGCCGCCAAAGCGACGAGTTGACCGAGTACGAATCCACCGTCCGCAACGGTGCCATCGGCCTGGACCTGAAAAAGGTCCGTAACGTCAAACCCCTGTGGTCCAACTACGGCCTGATCGCCTCGCTGATGGGCGGGGGCTTCGATATGTGGACCAACTCGGTTCTCGGTCTGTCCGTCTTCGGCACCCTGAAACACCGCAAGACCGATGCCGCCGCCACCGGCCTTGCAGCCAACTTCAAACCCATCGAATACCCCAAACCCGACGGCGTGCTGTCCTTTGACCGCCTGACCAACCTTGCCTATTCCGGCACCAACCACGACCCCGACCAACCCGCCCACCTGCGCCTGACCGACCCCTCGGTCCCGATCGGCATCAACCTGCCCAAATACAACGAACCCGCCCAACGCTACTGCCCCGCAGGCGTCTACGAAGTCATTGCCGAACCCGGCCGCGAACCCCGCTTCCAGATCAACTTCCAGAACTGCGTCCACTGCAAGACCTGCGACATCAAGGACCCCTCGCAGAACATCACCTGGCCCCAGCTAGTCCAGGCCGACTTTGGCGACCGCGAACGCTCCGACCGCGAGCGGTCCGACAAAGCCCGTGTGGGACTGACCGTCGCCCAGGTCCTCATCCACCGCGAGGC
>JBBQGU010000421.1:0-1729 GCA_038323315.1 Rhodobacterales bacterium
CCGATGACATAGCCCTGGATCAGTTCGGTGACCTCGGCCCCGATCATATGCGCGCCCAGCAATTCGCCGGTCTTGGCGTCGAACACGGTCTTGATCATCCCCTCGACCTCGCCCAAAGCAATCGCCTTGCCGTTACCGATAAAAGGGAAATGGCCAACTTTGATGTCGAAGCCCGCCTCTTTGGCGCGGGCCTCAGTCATGCCGACCGATGCGATCTGCGGGTGGCAATAGGTGCAGCCGGCGATGCTTCCGGGTTTGATCGGGTGCGGATGGCCGCCTGCGATCAGTTCCGCAACCATTACACCTTCATGGCTGGCCTTGTGCGCGAGCCAGGGCGCCCCCACCAGATCACCGATCGCATACAGGCCGTCAATGCCGGTGCGGCAGTATTCGTCGGTCACGACATGGGTGCGGTCGATCTTGACACCCAAAGCTTCCAGCCCCAGCCCCTCGACATTGCCGACGATGCCGACAGCAGAGATGACGGTGTCAAACTCCATCGTCGTCGTGCCGGTGGCAGATTCCAGATGCGCCACCACCTTGCCGGGTGATCGGTCCAGCGTTTTCACGGTCGTCTTTTCGAGGATCTTCATCCCCTGCTTGACGAAGGCCTTTTTGGCGAAGGCTGAAATTTCCGCATCTTCGACCGGCAGCACACGGTCCATCACCTCGACCACCGTGGTCTCAGAACCCATTGTGTTGAAAAAGCTGGCGAATTCGATACCGATCGCGCCAGACCCGATCACCAGCAGCTTTTTCGGCATCCGCTTGGCGACCAAGGCGTGGCGATAGGTCCAGACCAGATCGCCATCCGCCTCCAAGCCCGGCAGTTCGCGGGCTCGGGCGCCGGTGGCGAGGATGATGGATTTGGCGGTCAGAGATTCGGTGCCCCTGTCGGTCTTGACTGAGACGGCGCCTTTGCCCGCAAGCGTCGCCACGCCCATGAACACCGTGACCTTGTTCTTCTTCATCAAATGGCCGATGCCGCCGGACAGTTGTTTGGCCACGGCACGCGACCGCGCGACAACGGCTGCCAGATCAAAGCTGACGCCGGTGGCGGCCAGGCCAAATTCCTTGGCGCGGTGCATCAGGTGAAAGACTTCGGCGCTGCGCAGCAAGGCCTTGGTCGGGATGCAGCCCCAGTTCAGGCAGATGCCACCAAGACTTTCCCGCTCGATGATCGCGACCTTCAGGCCCAGTTGCGCGGCGCGAATGGCGGCGACATAACCGCCCGGCCCGGCCCCGACGACGATCAGATCAAAGCTTGCATCGGCCATTTTGGCACCCCTTTTAAAAGTAGTTTGGCCTTAAACCATTTCCCGCACACCAGCAACACAAGGCGCGCCGCGCCGCTATGCGTCACCTGCATGGCTGGGTCGCAGGCTCTCGACGACGGCACCATAGCCACCCGCGCCCAGATACTCTGTCTCCTCGTCCGTATCTTCACGCCCCAATGCCGCGTTGCGCGTTGGAAAGCGGCCAAAGCGGCGGATCACCTGTTGATGCGCGCGGGCGTGCAGGGCCATGGACGGGTCCATCGCCAGACGTTCCGTCATCAGCGTCACGGCCAGCACCTGATCGTCCATATCCTCGGAATGCTCGAAGGGCAGATAAAAGAACATCCGCTCGGGTTCGGGGGCTTGCAGATCCCACCCCTGCTCCAGCGCCATGCGGGCGGCGATCAGGGCTTGCGGGTCGGTGGCAAAAGCTTGTGCCTTGCCGCGATGGA
>JBBQGU010000422.1:0-1681 GCA_038323315.1 Rhodobacterales bacterium
GGTCGTCATTCCACCAGCAGATCGGCGAGATTCCCAATTTGGCCTTCAGCATCCCAATTCTCCGGCAGGGGTCAACTCTGCCGGGCTTCTAGCTGAGAAATGCCGAAAGGGGAATCCCAAATGGCGGGATTCGGGTGAACGGATCAGGTCTGTGACCCGCCTACCGTCAGGCCGCCGATCAGCAAGGTGGGTTGCCCCACGCCCACCGGCACCCATTGGCCGTTCTTGCCACAATTGCCGATGCCGGGGTCCAGTTCCAGATCATTGCCGATGGCGCGGATCTGCTGCAGCGCGGTCGCGCCGTCGCCGATCAGCGTCGCCCCCTTGACCGCCTCACCGACCACGCCATTCCGCACCCGGTACGCCTCGGTGCAGGAGAACACGAACTTGCCGTTGGTGATATCGACCTGACCGCCGCCAAAGCCTACGGCATAGATGCCATCTTTCAGGCTGGCCACGATGTCGGCGGGGTTGTCCTGCCCGGGCAGCATATAGGTGTTGGTCATCCGGGGCATCGGGATATGGGCATAGCTTTCGCGTCGCCCGTTGCCGGTGGGTTGCACCCCCATCAGGCGGGCATTCTGGCGATCCTGGATGTACCCCACCAGCACACCATCCTCGATCAGCACATTCTTGGCCGACGGCGTGCCTTCGTCATCGACCGATACGCTGCCTCGCCGATCCGGGATGGTGCCATCGTCCAGCACCGTCACCCCCTTGGCCGCTATCTGCTGCCCCATCAACCCGGCAAAAGCTGAGGTTTGCTTGCGGTTGAAGTCGCCTTCCAGCCCGTGGCCAATCGCCTCATGCAGCAGAATGCCCGGCCAGCCCGGCCCCAGAACCACGTCCATCATGCCCGCGGGTGCCGGCACGGCATTCAGGTTGACGAGGGCGATCCGCAACGCCTCGCGCAGCTGCGCCTGCCAGAAGGCGGGCTCCAGCAGTCGTGCCAGCCCATGCCGCCCGCCGCCGCCTGTACCGCCCTGTTCGCGCCGGCCGTGCTGCTCGACGATGACCGAGACGTTCAACCGCGCCATGGGCCGGATATCGGCCAGCCGCAGCCCCTCGGGGCGCAGTATTTCAACCTCTTGCAGACCCGCCGAGATCACGGCGGACACTTGGATGACCCGGGGATCAAGGGCGCGGGCATAGGCGTCAAGTTCCTTCAGAATATCGATCTTGCCGGCAAAAGTTGCGTCCTGCATCGGGTCTTCGTCGGTGTACAGCTTGATATTGGTGCCCTTGGGACTGGCCGCGAGGATGCCGCCGCCCGAACCCACCGCCAGGCGCGCGGTCAGGGCAGCCCGGCGCATGGCCTGTTCACTGATCTCGGTCGAATGGGCATAGCCTGCAACCTCGCCCCGGATCGCGCGCAGGCCAAAGCCTTCGGAGGCGTCGTAGCTGGCAGTCTTGACACGGCCGTCGTCCAGCACGATGGCCTCGGATCGTTTGCGTTCCACGAACAACTCGCCGTCATCGGCACCGGCGGTCGCGTCGCGCAAGATGGACAGGGCGGTCGCCTCGTCCAGATAGGTTTCGAACGGGCGGAAGGGGGCGTCGGTCATGATGAGCCTTTCGGGCGGAGTTTCACCCAAACTATGGATTGGCGCGGGGCATCGCAAGGCTTGGTCTTTTGTCCGGCGTTGCGGGGGGGGGGGGGCACCCCCCCCCGCCCCCCGCC
>JBBQGU010000423.1:0-1655 GCA_038323315.1 Rhodobacterales bacterium
GTCTACCTGCTGGTTGACAATGGCTTTGGCTCCAAGATCAACAGCCCGGATGCGCTGCTGTATTTCTTTAACATCCTGCCCGATTTCGCGACGGGTAAGGTCGATATCGCAAAGACCACATTTCTGCGCGACCCCGATTTCAAGGTGCCGTTCCGCATCGCATACGAGGGGACCGCGGGCCGCTATCTGACCGGTGCCGATTTCGATCTGGAAAGCATTCAGGTGCTGAACGGTGAAGTCTGGATCGGCGAGGAATTCGGTCCCTATCTGATTCGCGCCACGCTGGATGGGGTGATCGTCGCGGTTTACCCGACCATGATGGGCGACAAGGTTCTGAAAGGCCCGGATACCGTTGGCATCAACGCACTGTCGGTCGTGGGCAAGGATTGGTCCGTACAGCGGTCCGGCGGGTATGAAGGCATGGCTTTGCAGCCCGGCACCAATCTGCTGTGGGGGATGCTGGAAAAGCCCCTGATGGGCGAGGATAACAAACCCGAAGGCGCATTCAACCGCGTGCTGGCCTTTGACCCGGCCAAGGGCGAATGGACCGGTGCCAGTTTCAAATACGCGTATCCCGAAGGTGTGACTGCGATCGGCGATTTCAATTTCATCGACGCAACCCGCGCCTTGGTGATCGAGCGTGACAATGGCGAGGGCGACCCCAGCCTGAAATGCGCGGGCGATCCGATGCCCGATTGCTTCCCCGCGCCTGCGATGGTCAAGCGTGTGGTGCTGATCGACACGGCGACGGTGGACGCCGACGGCTTTGTGCGCCGCATCGGGTCGGTTGACCTGATGGACATCGCCGACCCCAACAAGGTGGCCCGGCTGGAAACGGCGGCCAAGCGCGATCTGACAGGCAAATTTACCTTCCCGTTCTTCACCATTGAAGACGTGATGATGGTTGATGACAGCCACATCATGGTCGCCGTGGACAACAACCTGCCCTATTCGTCGGGCCGCGCGTTGGACAAGGCTGCGGATAACGAGTTCATCCTGCTATCGGTGCCGGAACTGCTGGCAGCAAAGTAGGCATCAGGGGCGGCGTATTGCGCCGCCCCATGACCTATTGACTGATCTGTTCGATCTGCGCCAGTTCCGCGTCGCTGAAACTGACGTTCTGCACCGCCCCCACACAATCGCTGACCTGTTCCGGCTTTGACGCCCCGATCAGCGCCGAGGTGATCCCACCTCCACGCAACACCCAGGCAATCGCCATCTGCGCCAAGGTCTGGCCGCGCCCCTCGGCCATCTGGTTCAACGCCTGCACTTTGGCAATCGTGGCATCCGAAATTGCATCAGGGTTCAGGCTTTTGCCTTGCGACGCCCGGCTGCCCTGCGGAATCCCTTTCAGGTATTTGTTGGTTAAAACCCCCTGCGCCAGCGGCAGAAACGCAATCGAGCCGATGCCCAGTTCCTGCAACGTTTCTTTCAGACCGTCGCGTTCGACCCAGCGTTCCAGAATGTTGTAGCTTGGCTGGTGAATGACCATCGGCGTGCCGAGGTCCTTGAGGATTGCCGCCGCCTGCCGGGTTTGCAGGGAGTTATAAGTGGTCACGCCAGCATACAACGCGCGGCCAGAACGGACGATATAGTCCAGCGCGCCCATCGTCTCCTCCAGCGGCGTTTCGGGGTCGAAGCGGTGCGAATAGAAG
>JBBQGU010000424.1:0-1594 GCA_038323315.1 Rhodobacterales bacterium
TTTGCGGCCGTCATCGCCCGCGTCAACGTCGCTGAAAACAAGATCGACATCTCCTACCTGTGCGACCTTGGCCCGACCGCCGCCGCCGAGATCCCCGCAGATCTGAAATGGCCGTCCACCGACAGCATCTGCACCTTCCAAACCCCCCAGATCACCGGTTGGCGCGATTGGGGCTTTCGCAACTGGCGCGTCCGTCGTTATCTGGACGTGCCAAAGCTGGAGCAGCCGATTGAAGATCCTCGTCGTGGATGATGACCCCCGCCTGCGCGATCTGGTGGCACTGGCCTGCCACCGCGCCGGCTACAGCGTCGTCACCGCCTCAAATGGCACCCAGGCCCTGACCCATGCGCAACGCGAATCCCCCGACCTGATCGTGCTGGACGTGGGCCTGCCCGAGATGGACGGGTTGCAGGTCTGCCGCCACATCCGCGCCCGGTCTCAGGTGCCGATCCTGTTCCTCTCCGCCCGCGCGGATGAGGTTGACCGCATCCTCGGCCTCGAACTCGGCGCCGATGACTACGTCACCAAACCCTTTTCCCCGCGCGAGCTTCTCGCCCGCATCCGCGCCATCCTGAAACGCGGTACTCCAGCCACGCCCACCCTGCTGCGCCACGGCATCGTCAGCCTCGACCCCGACCAGCACATCTGCACCGCCGGCCAAACCCCGGTCACCCTGACCGCCGCCGAGATGACCCTGCTGGCCCACCTGATGCAGCGCCCGACACTGGTCCATCCCCGCAACCGCCTGATCGACCAGCTTTGGCCCGACAGCGACATGTCCGACCGCACCCTCGACAGCCACCTGCGCAACCTGCGCCGCAAACTGGCCGAGGCAGGATGCGAGGATGCCATCGACACCCTGCACGGCATCGGCATCCGCATGGGCGCATGTCAGGGATAAGGCGCAAATGGCGCCCCGCCCTCTGGATGGTCCTTGGCGGCGCGCTCCTCGCCACCCTCGCCTTGTCCTTCGCGGGCCTGATCGCCCTCCGCTACCTCGGCCCCCAGATCGGCTTTCGCAATGCTGCGGCGACCCTCGCCGCGATGATCCTCTGCGCCACCCTCGGCCTCGGCCTGATCCTGTCGCGCCTCCTCCTCCGCCCCGTCACCGCCCTCAGGCAACAGGCCGCCATGCTCCGTCACAATCCGCAGCACACCCTGCCCGCCCTGCCCCATTTCGGCACCAGTGAGTTACGCGACCTGGCCCACAGCATCACCATTATGGCCGAGGCCCTGCAACAGCGCGAAGCGCAGGTCCGCAGCTTCACCGAACACGTCACGCACGAGTTGAAAACCCCGGTCAGCGCCCTCCGCGCCGCCGCCGAACTGCTGTCCGACGGCCACCTGACCGCATCCGACCAAGCCCTCGTCGCCCAGATCCTCGGCGCCACCGACCAGATGCAAACCCAGTTGGAGGCGCTCCGCCGCGTCACCGCCGCCCGCGAACCCGGCCATCACGGCACCACCACCCTCGCCGCCGTGCTGCCCACCCTGACCGAAACCCATCCCACCCAGACCCAGACCGCCCCAAACGCCACCAGCCCCATCCCCCCCGCCGCCGACGGCCGGCACATAATCCTGACCCCCCACCACC
>JBBQGU010000425.1:0-1511 GCA_038323315.1 Rhodobacterales bacterium
TGAAGCGCACCGTCACCAGCGCGTGATCGTCGCTGGTCGAGGAATAGACATGCTCCACCCCGTCGATGCCTTTGACGATGCCTTCCAGTGGTTCGGTCACCAACTTGACGGCATCCTCTGCCCGCAACCCCGGTGCCTGCACGTGGATATCGACCAGCGGAACCGATATCTGCGGCTCCTCCTCGCGCGCCAGGGATGTCAGGGCCACCAGCCCCATCGCCAACGCCGCCAAAATGAACAAAGGCGTCAGGGACGAGGCAATGAACGCGCGTGTCAATCGCCCGGCGATGCCGAGACTTATCGTTTTGGGGGCCTCACTCATGGGGCGCAATCACCCGATCACCGACTACAAGGCCCGACAGAACCTCGATCATCGCCCTCCCCTCATGGGTCTGGCGCTGGCCCAGAACGACCACGTGCAGGATCGGTCCGTCAGGGCCTGCCACTTCGACAAAATCAAGGCCGGTCCGCGTGATGATGGCGGTTTCGGGCACCATCAGGGCGGTGCGAACGGCGACGGGAAGGCGGACCAGCACCCGCGCGTCGATGAACGCTTCTGGCAGACCGGGCACCTCGACATCCGCAATCACCCGGCCGTTTTCGATCAGTGGGTAAATCCGCGCCAGGGTGCCCTGTGACGGTCCGGTCGCGGTTTCGATCTGGATCGCGGCACCTGTCCGCAAGAAGGCGGCATGACGCTCGGGCACGGCAATGCGCAGGAAGATCCCGCCACCGCCAATGGTGGCCACCGCCTCACCGGGCAAGACTACAGCCCCCGCCGCAACCGGAACCGACAGCACCCGCCCCGCAATCGGGGCCAGAACCGCACCATCAAGTTCCTGCTGTTCCAACACTTTGCGGTCGGCTGCCACCGACGCAATCTGGCCCGACAACACATCAACCTGAGTGCGCAGCGCGTCCAACCTTTGCGCCGTGGTCACACCGCTCGCCAGCAGGTCCTCGCCGCGCGTCCGTTCGACCTTGGCATTGTCGAGTGTCGCCGCGAGCGCCTGCATCTGCGCATCGATCGCTGCAATCTGGTAGCTGATCTTCGCATCGACGACCTGCGCCAAGACCTGCCCCGCCGTCACGACGTCGCCTTCGACGACATCCAGCGACACCAGCGTGCCCCCCAACCGGGCGCGGGCCGGAATACGGCTGCGCGCCTCGATCCGCCCATAGACCGCCTTCCATTCGGTGACCGATACGGAAGCCAACGGCAAATCCTCGGCGAGTGTCGCAAGCGGCACGAGTGCCGCCAAGGCGACCATGACGATCAAAGTTCGCACGATAAATCCACTTCGTCAGCGGGGACAGGAGCCGTCGCAGGTCGGCGGCGGAGGGATTCACTAGATCAGAACGCCGTGCCGGGTTTGGCACCGAACAATTTGAAAGCCATCGCCGCCGGGCAAAACCCGGTAAAGGCGGACTGGATTTGGTTCACCCCGACGAAAACCGTCAACCAGATGAAATGGGGCGACACCCAGACAGTCAGTGCCAACGACAGAAGC